>CANEZP010000010.1 GCA_947444305.1 Pseudobdellovibrionaceae bacterium
ATGGCGCCGGTGGTACGAATTGTACTTCTGATATCCGCTTAAAAAATAACGTTGCACCGATTCAAAATGCGCTCGCTAAAGTGTTGTCACTACGGGGTGTGGAGTTCGATTGGAACCAAAACTCCTTAAGCCGTGGCCGGCACGATATCGGCGTGATCGCGCAAGAAGTAGAAAAGCACTTCCCAACTGCGGTGATCACGGACGCATCATCTGGATTTAAAAAAGTAGATTACGCAGTTATGGTTGCGCCCTTGATCGAATCGATCAAGGAGTTGAATGAAAAGCTTAACAAAGCCGAGCAAAACAACGCTTTGCTCAAAGCTTACCTTTGCAAACAGGATCGCACTGCCGAATTCTGCCTTTAATGCGCGAGTAGCTGGGCGAGTTCGATGAGTTCGTTTGGGACGCGGCGTTTTTTGGTGGTGGATTCTTTAAGTGGGACCGAGACGACTTGGTTGGCTTGCACGCCGACCATTACGTTGGTCATTCCCTGTTGCAAAACGCGAACGGCCGCGTTGCCTAAACGCGAAGCGAGAATACGGTCGCGGGCGGTCGGTGGGCCGCCGCGCTGAATGTGACCGAGCACGCAAACCTTCGCTTCAAAACCTACGCGCCGGCGAATTTGCTCGGCAAGATCGTACGCGCGCCCGACTTTTTGGCCTTCGGCCGCAACTAATATAGAAGATGATTTGCCGCGGGCCATGCCGCGCTTGATGGACTGGATTGCTTGGTCGACGTTCGCCATCGTCTCGGGAATAAAAACTTCTTCGGCGCCGCCGGCGACGCCGACGTCGATCGC
Source organism: Pseudobdellovibrionaceae bacterium (assembly GCA_947444305.1). Taxonomy (GTDB): domain Bacteria; phylum Bdellovibrionota; class Bdellovibrionia; order Bdellovibrionales; family UBA1609; genus JALHOQ01. The sequence goes on from CANEZP010000010.1 coordinate 800, forward strand.
GATGAAACCGGAATCGCGGCCCATCACTTCAACGATGAACAAACGGTCGTGCGAAGCGGCGGTGTCGCGGATGCGGTCAATCGCTTCGAGCGCGGTGTTCAGCGCAGTATCGAAACCGATCGTTTCCTCGGTGCCCCAGATGTCATTGTCGATCGTGCCGGGAACACCCACCACTTGGAAGCCATGTTCGTTAGCGAGCAAATGACCGCCGTTGAACGTACCGTCACCGCCGATAACGACGAGCGCTTGCACACCGGCCTCGCGCAAATGTTTCGCGCCGATCGCGCGATTTTCAGACTTGTGAAATTCGGGGCAGCGGCCGGATTTTAAAATGGTGCCGCCGCGCTGGATGATGTTGGCGACGGAGCCGGCCTGCATCGTAATGATTTTGTTTTGCAACAAACCCATGTAGCCGCTTTGAATGCCGACCACATCGATGTTGTTAAACAGGGCCGACCGCACCACCGAGCGAATGGCGGCGTTCATGCCGGGAGCGTCACCACCACTGGTCAATACGGCTATCTTCTTAAGCGGAGCGTTTTCTTGTGCCATGAGTTTTTCTAAGCGAAAAAGTAATTTCCTGCAAGGCCAGGCGTGGAAATGAAAAAGGCTGCGGTAACGCAGCCTTTTCACAGTCGGTGGCTGCAGTAACGCAGCCTTCTCACATTTGGTGGCTGCGGTAATGCAGCCTTGGCAGAAAGGACCGCAAGCCTGCGGTCCGTAACTTCAGAAGTTCTAGCGAACCAAGTTCTTGAATTCAGCGCCCGGGCGGAACTTCGGGAAAGAAGTCGCGGGGATTTTGATCGCTTTGCCCGTTTGGGGATTGCGGCCGGTGCGTGCTTTGCGCTTGGCTTTTACGAAAGTGCCGAAACCAACCAATTTAACTTCGTCGCCTTTTTTAACGGATTTTTTGATGGTGTCGAGAGTGCAATCGAGCCATTTTTCAGTTTGTGCTTTAGTCATTCCGATTTCGCCGGCTACTTTTTCAATGAGTTCTGCTTTATTCATGTATTTCCCCCATATGGAAAATCAGTTGTTGTGTCTTGGATAGGGAACATTCAAGCGTCCCGGGGATTGGGGCGTCAATGAAAAATTAATTAAGCTCATCATTCGAAGGCGATTCTGGCGGGGTGGCATCAATACCCGAGCGCTCATCTTCGTTTTCGTTGACACGGTCGTTTTCGCTATCGCTTTGGGATTCAACGGGGACGCGATATTTTTCTTCGGCCCATGCGCCAAGATCGAGAATTGAACAGCGTTCCGAGCAGAACGGCCGGTATTTATTTTGCGGAGTGAACTCAACTTCTTTTTTGCAAGTGGGACATTTCACTTTCATAGATTTGTCTTTATACAAAAAAACCCCGCGCAGCAAGCGACGGGGTTTGTTAATTCGCCGGAATAAAATTCTTAGCGGACGTAAGGCACAACGCCGGGGCCGGGCTGGCCGTAGGCGGCGGACTGTGCGTAATCGCTACGTTGACCTTGTAACTGACCCGAAGCGATCGGCACGCCACGGTAGAACAACGTCGTCGTCATCGTGTTGCCGTACGGCGTGATGAACGTGTTCGACAATTGAATCGTGTTGTTCGGAGCGACGATGGGTTGCGGATAAACTTGCGCTTGGATGTACTGGCGATTGTCGATCACGACCATGTTGAAACCACTTACGTTGTTTACCGTCGATACCGAAGCACGGCGCGCTAAGCGATTGCGTGACCAGCCGTAGTTTTCGAAGGGGGTGATCGTTACGCGGCCTTGGGGACCGTCGGCACGAATCGAAACGCCTAAGTACTGCGAAGGCTGATTACATTGCCAACCTTGACATAAACCATTTTCGGCGAGGAATTGGCGGTACAAGATTATTTGTGCGGGCGAAATAATCAAATTACCTCTCCAGCGTCCACCACCGTTGAAGGGCACTTGACCGACGCAACCACCGGTTGCGGGATCGATCGCGCATACACCGGCGCCGTACACGGGCGCGGGCGCGGCGGCGTTGTTGCCTTTTTTACCGGGGCACGCGGTTAACGTGACGGCGGCGGCGATCATCATTCCAACTTTTACGTACCAGTTCTTCATAAATTTCTCCGTGAGAAAAACCCTGGAGCTCATTGCTCCGAGGTTCCTATCATCACGATGTGTGCCACCGCGCCCGGCAATTAAATCAACGCTCGCGGTGAACCATGTAAGAATCCACGCTGTACATTGTTACCGGGTGTGACGAATTACGGCTTCTTCTGCTCAGCACTTGGACAAGTTTCTTTTACCTCGAGCGGAACAGGATCGACTTCTTCCGAATACTCAACTTTCAAGATAACCGTGCCGCGCTCGGCGACTTCCGAACGAAGACAATTGTTCGCGGGCCCTAGCTGCAAGCAGCGGCTGAATTCGTAGTCTATATAATTGTCGGTATTTTTAAGCATCAGCGTGCGGCGCGTGCCTTTGCTGGTCGTAAACTGAACTTCCATCCGCGTGTCCGTGAGATTGCGGTTCTTGATCACACCCTGAGCGCAAGTCGTACGATTGATCGCCGAGACCGTATAAGGACCGCTGTTCGGTGCGAGCGTGAGGGCTTGCAAGGTATAGGATTCTTTTGGATCTTTCGACGTCTCGCGTGTCGTGGTGGTTTGGCCGGCGCAATTCGTGCGAGCTACATTCTTGAAAACGCGTGTTAGCTTGAACACGTCGGTGCGAACGGCGGCGTTTTGGTTCAATGATTTATCGCTGCCGCAGGGGGGGCCGGGCGGGGCAGACTTCTTCTCTTTTTGGCAACCGGCGGCCAATATTGAGCAAGCAAGAATAAGCGAAATTGAATAGGTTGAATTAAGCATGGCGGGGCCCTCGTTTCGCGAGAAAGAGAGCAATAGCTAAGCCATCGTTAAAAGCGGTTTGAGCAGGCCTTTCGCCGCTCCGGTTCATGACCGAGCAGAAATCTTTTCTGTAGGTCAAAGAAAAGAGTGCGTGAAAGCGCGTGGTTTCCGGGGCCGAGTTTCCGGCACAGAACGCTACTCACCGGGAGGTAAAATTCTTGGGAAGCTTGAGAAATTAAATTCTGAATAGCCACATTAACCATGACGGAATTCAATAGCAGATCCACGGCCCGCGCACCGTAAAGGGGACGCTGAGCCATATCGATTCCGGAAAAACAATCGTTGTTGACGGACTCCGTAGCGCCAAGTCGGCCGCGGCCGTTGAACATTTGGATATCGTTCGCCAAAGACAAGATCGGTCCGGGCTCAAGCTTGATTTTTTTGCTTATAAATTTCAACGCGAGGCTATTTCGTAATTCTTTTGAAGCATTGTCGTCACTGACGAGACCTTTTACCTTTACGCAACAGAGATGATCTTCCGGCTTCTCGACCACGGAGAACCATGCGGGAACTCCCGCCTGGATGGGCCCGGTGGTCGAACAAAGGTATTTCGTTGGTGAATCTGCATTTGCCCAAGGGGTGCTCATTTCTTTGATCGTCTTAGAAGCCATGATGGTCGCCACGGTCGAACGATCTAGCTTTGATCTAAGCTCGGCCTCTTTTAATGCCTTTGGTTCAGAGAGATTGGCGAAAAAAGCCTTTTCATCAAGCGATGCTCTGCTTACCATCGCGTCGGTCAGTAATCCCTCACGGATCTCTGTATTTTCACAAACCGAGTCAGAAAGTTCCCGTTCAAGATTCTGAAGTGGGCAACCTCGCGCAAGCGCCGATTGGATCTCGGCTAAGAGAGTGGTTTGATTCCTAAAATAATCACTTCGATTGCGAAGACTCTCGTAGAATTTGTCTAGTGCAGGACGGGTTTTTTTCAGTTCGGCTTTCAACCGGGCTTTTTGCATAAAAATTCGTTGGGCTTGCGCGATCTCTTCAGGCGAGGAGTGGCGCCACTCAGGCATTTTTCGGTAGAGGCAGCCTAACGAATCAAAAAGCGGAAGAGCGTCGATCGGTAAATCACCGTAACCATATTCATAACCTTGCGTCGGCGAAGTATCGAGCAAAGGCGGAGATTCCAACAAAGCAATAACTATCGCCAAATTAGGATCAACGCCGGCCGCCAGCGAAATCGCGATGAGCCTTTTCATCTTTTCTACGCTGTAATTTGGCGCTCGCAAAGCGAGGTTCGGACCCTTCCACGGATAGCTTACCGCGAGCTTCCCGGACTCGGGCGGGCGGTTGCGCTGTCGATTGCACGATTCGCTCAACGCTTGGTAATGCAAAAACTCCGCGACTGGATTTTGCTTTTGCGAATCGTGATTGTGTGGAGTGTTTCCGTTATTCGAGCAAGCAAGATAATCGGCTCGAGATTTTTGCAGCCAAGAGGCGTTCGCCGAAGGTTCGCCTTTTACGGTACGGATAGAGCCTTCCGCATCGCAGTCGATCCGTATCTGGGCGTGCGCGGCGAAACCCAGGCACCCGCTAAATAACAATAGAATAATTTTGCCGGACATCATGACTAGATGTTGAAACTCATCCCGGCCATGACCAGCACGCCTTGGTTGTAGTTTTGGCCACCGCCACGAAGGCCGTCCATCAAGCCGCGGTTGTAGGTCGCTTCGATGATGAAGTCGCTTTTCTTGGTGAACATCAATCTACCGCCGGCACCGATGGCGCCGATCACGTCGATTTTATTCGTGTCCGCACGTGAGCTCGAAAGTTCGAAGGCGGGCATGAAGCCGAATTTACCGTACCAGCTTTGCGCACGCATCGAGATCACGCGCAACTTCGCCATCATCGGCAGCGTCAAAAGAGTCGAACCTTGTGCTTGCAACGCGAGGAAGCCGGTTTCAAGTTTGCGTTCGGCCCCGCCAAATTCGAAAGTTAAACCGCCACTCAATTTTTGTTTAGCCGTGCCGGTATCTTTACCTGAGTATTCGAAATTGGAAACGCCGAGCTGGGGGTTGATCTTCATCCCGAGGTCGCTGAGACGTGGTTCGCGAACTTCATCCATATTCATGGAGCTTGAGCCGGCCGCGCTGGATTCGGTTTCTGACGACTGCGCCAAAACCGGCTCGACAAGTGTCAAAAGCATCGCCACTCCGACCAACCAAATTACCGCTTTTTTCATATACTTAGCTCCTTCGTAAAAGACCGTCTAATATTACATAGTTCACGGGGCGTGCCGGACACCGTAGGGTACGGAGCGCCTCGTAGGGTACGGAGCGCCTAAACTAGGCGGCGGTGGCCCGGGCGCATGATGAGGCTGAGGAAGCCGGCGAGGCCGAGGGCTAAACTCATCCACGTGCCGATGCTGATGCCGTAAAGCATGGGACCGCGGGGATCGTCGCGGAAATATTCCATCATCACGCGGCCCAATGCATGTAAGACCAGCCAGACGGAGAAAAGGGTTCCCGCCATGCGCACTTTCGGTTCGATCTTTAATAACAAAAGACAAACGCCGAGTTCCCAGATGGTGGCGTAGAGCTGGGTGGGGTGGCGCATTCCGCCGTGCATGGTGACCGCCCAGGGGAGTTCGCAAAAACGTCCGTAGCAACAACCGTTAAGAAAACAAGCGACGCGCCCGATGGCGTAGCCGAGCGAAATACAAGGGATCGCGACGTCGGCCCAAAACCAAAACGCTTCGCTGTTGAGTACGCAAAATACGGTGCACGCGAGCCACGAACCCACCACGCCGCCGAGAAAGACGAAGCCGCCGTTCCAGATCTGTAATATCGCGAGTGGATGTTGCCGGTAAAATTCGGGCTCTTCCCAAAAGACGTGGAGCAAACGTGCGCCGACGAAGCCGCCGATCAAACACACGAGCGTCATGTCGATGGCGGTGACGCGAATCAAATTGCGCTTTTCACAGCGTTTAAGAAACCACAGCGTGCACACGATGCACGCGAGGCTGATCACCAAAAAATACGTAGAAATTTGCAGCGAGAATAAATGAATAACCGGGAACATTAGGCGCCGGCTTGGAGGCGCGCTTTTTTCTCGGCGCGGTCACGAACCGTCATGAGGACCAGCAATAAAATCACGCCACCGACGATGGCCGAGTCGGCCACGTTAAACGCGGGGTAAGACCAAGAATCTTTGTAGTGCACGTCCAAGAAGTCGATGACGTAACCGAAGCGTAAGCGGTCGATGTAATTGCCGACCGCGCCGCCGAAGATGGCCGATAGCGCGAACACCTGCCAACGATCGGTGTTGGGCACGCCCTTCAGCATATAGACGATAATTCCCATCGCGATGGGCGGCATCGATTTAAAAAAAGCATCGCGGAAACCTTCGGGCATCTCGCGGAAAATTCCGAACGCGGCGCCGATGTTGCGCACGTATGTAATGTGGAAAATGTCTTGAATGACGGGAAACGTTTCGCCGAGACCAAAATTCGCGTGAACGTAAATTTTGGTGATTTGATCCAACGCCACGAGAAAGCCGGCGAAGGTGGCGAGGACAAGGTATTTACTTTCTAATTTCACGTCAGGGCCTCTACGCATTTCGGGCAAAAGGTTGGGAACCGCGAATCTTTACCGGTGAGCACATCGTAGTACCAGCAGCGCTCGCACTTAACGCCCGCCGCTTTCGCCGCGGTGACTTTAAGCTCTTGAGCTTCCTGGACCGTGTACTGAGACACCATAAGGAATTCTCGCAAATGTGCATCGTATTTCTCAAGGACATTCTTTAGCGCGGGCGGCGCCGCGATGACGATCGCCGCATCTAACGACGATCCGATGATTTTTTCGCGGCGAAGATCTTCGAGTACTTTGCTGGAAGCCGCGCGGACCTCGAGCAGTTTCGCGAAATCTTGCGCGATCCGCTCGTTCAACCATTCCGGCTGCGCTTTCGGGTAGTCGGTCAGGAACACGCTTTCTTTTTTCTCGCCGGGCAAGTAGCCGTAAGTTTCTTCGGCGAGGAAGGACGCGATCGGCGCCATGACTCCGCATAAGGATTTAACCGTGTGGTACAGAACCGTCTGCGCCGCGCGGCGCTTCGGGCCGTCGACCTTACCGGTGTAGAGGCGGTCTTTCAAAATATCGAGGTACGTGGCCGACAAATCGATCGCGAAAAAATTATTGAGGCCGTGATAAACCTTATAGAATTCAAAGACGTCGTAAGCGGCCGTCGATTTTTCGATCAACGTGCCCAATTGATTGAGCTCCCATTGATCCAGCGGCGTCATGTCTTTGTAAGCGACCTGATCCTTTGCGGGATCGAAGTCATTCAAATTACCGAGCAAGAAACGGATCGTGTTGCGAAACCGGCGGTAGGTGTCGGCGATCCGGGACATCATCTCTTTCGAGATGGTGAGATCTTGCCCGTAATCTTCGTGGCTGACCCAGATGCGTAAGATTTCGGCGCCGCTCTCTTTGATGATTTCTTCGGGGTCGACCGTGTTGCCGACGCTCTTCGACATTTTGTAGCCTTGAGCATCGTTGACGAAGCCGTGCGTGATCAATGCTTTGAACGGCGGTTTGTCTTCGGCCGCGATGGCGGAAACCAATGAGGTTTGGAACCAGCCACGGTGTTGATCGCTGCCTTCCAGATAAATGTCGGCGGGAAAGGTGAGTTCCGGGCGACGTTTTTGTACGGCCGTGTGACACACGCCCGAATCAAACCAAACGTCCAAAATGTCTTTGCCGATCACGAACGAGGCGTTGCCGCATTCGCAAGTGTGTCCCTTAGTGAATTCGGCCGTGGGACGGGAGTAATAGGCTTCGAGCCCTTCTTTCGAACTTTCCATGACGTCGGCGAGGCGGTTCATCACTTCGCTATTTACCAAAGGCTTATTGCATTTGTCGCAGTAGAAAACCGGAACCGGAACGCCCCAAACGCGCTGACGCGACAAGCACCAGTCGGGTGAGTTCGAGATCATCGCGTGCAAGCGCTGCGCGCCCCATTTAGGAAAATACTGAATCTGGCTTTCGGCGGCGCTAAGGCACTTCTGCCGCAACGGATAGTTGGAGTGATCCATGCGGATAAACCACTGCGGCGTCGCGCGGAAGATGACCGGCACCTTCGAGCGCGGACTGTGCGGATACGAATGCGTGATCTCTTTTACGGCAACCAAATGCCCGGTCGACTTCAAATGCTCGACGATCTTGGGATTTGATTCGTTGAGCTTCAAGCCCGCGAAGAGTTTCACTTCGGGCTTCATGCGGCCCGCTTCGTCGACGCCGCTGTAGACGGGAAGATTGTATTTCAAACCGACCGCGTAATCTTCAAGACCGTGCCCCGGGGCCGTGTGCACCGCGCCCGAACCGGCTTCGAGAGTTACGTGATCACCGAGGATGATTTGCGAATCGCGCTCCATGAACGGATGTTCGGCCTTAAGGCCTTCGAAATCGGCGCCCATTTTCGAAGTGAGCAAAGTGAGCGTGAGTCCGGTTTCTTTCTCGACGGATTCTTTCAAATCTTCGGCGAGGATCAAGATCTCTTTACCCGTATCGTAAAAGCCGTACGAAAAATTAGCGTTTAGAGCGATCGCGAAGTTGGCCGGCAAGGTCCACGGCGTGGTCGTCCAGATCAACATGTAAACGGGATGCGCGACCGATAGCTTCACGCCGAGCGGGATGTCGTTCATCGCGAAACGCACGAAGATCGAAAGCGATTTGTGATCTTTGTATTCAACCTCGGCCGCGGCTAAAGCGGTTTGTAAAGCGGGATCCCAGTAAACCGGTTTCTCACCGCGATAAAAGATGCCGTTGTCGTTAATCTTGGCCAGAACGCGAATTTCGTCGGCTTCGTACTCCGATTGCAAAGTCAGGTAAGGATTTTCCCAGTCGGCGAGGATGCCCAGTCGTTCGAACTGAACTTTTTGTTTCTCGACCCAGCTCATCGCTTCTTCGCGGCACATCTTGCGGACTTCGGCGTCGGAATGCTCTTTACGTTTCGCGCCCAAACGTTTGGTCACGTTCAGCTCGATCGGCAAACCGTGGCAATCCCAGCCGGGGATGAAGGCGGCCTTGTAGCCTTGCAGATTTTTGTATTTGAGGACGATGTCCTTCAACACTTTGTTCAAGACGTGGCCGACGTGAATCTTACCGTTCGCGTAGGGTGGACCGTCGGGCATGGTGAACAAACCTTTCGGTGCCGGTTTGTTCATGACCTTTTGGTAAACGTCGTTTTTCTTCCACGCGGCGATGCGCTCGGGCTCAGTTTGGGCCAAATTTCCCTTCATGGGGAAATCTGTTTTTGGTAGCTGGACATTCATGAGGCCACATTACTTAGAGGCGATTGTTGCCGTCAAGGTGCAGTAGGAGCCGGTGGCCTCGTTGATCTCCTCGTTCACCGCCATGCCCAAATTTGCGATGGGCGTCGGTTCGGCTTGTTCAAGAAACGCGGTTCCGTAAGAGATGTCCTGGCCCGTCCCGGTTTTACGCCACGGGGTCAGGCGGATATGAAAGTTTTTTTCGTTTTTCTCGCGTTTAATCTCGATCGCGACGTAGACCTCGTAACCGGCCGAATTAAGCGGGTGATAAAGCTGCGGTTCACGGGCGGTCGTTTTACCCGCGTCGTTTAATTCTAAGCGGTAGGTGATGGTTTCGCGCTTGTCGATCACTTGGACTTCGTTCGCGTCGTTCTTACAGAACGCTTTGAAGTAGAGATTAAAATTAAGATCCATCGACTGGCCGGCAAAGGCGGATGGGCCGAGGAGCGACGAGAGCACAAGGGAAGCGGTCAAAAGCCGGAGCATGCGATCCCCTTAGCGGGTGGTTTTTATTTAAGGAAACAATTCTCGTGCGCGCTGAATGCCCAGCGTGATGAGCATGCGTAGCGCTTCGCCCTCGCTGCTGAGGTTAAACCGTTCTTGAATTTCACGTGCGAACGCAAGGGATTTGGCGTCGCACGACCAAGCAACCGTGGACGCGGCCGGCTCGTTTTGCACCTGCGGCAAATTCACCGGCGCGGGTGCGTGTTGCACATGCAGGTGAACGTGTTGCTGAGAATGCGAATGCGAATGCGCTTGCGCCACCGGGGCGGGCGCGGTGTGCAGATGATTGTGTTGGTGATTCGGCCCTTGCACGGAAGAAAGAGAGCGGTTCGGCGAATAGAGGCTCGGCCCGTCGGGCCGGGCGGGTGTTGGGGGGGCGGATGGTTCCTCGAACTGTTTCAAGTCCTCGGCGAGGTGCTTGAGATCTTGTTTGAAGTTTTCTCCACTCACCGGGGCTTCGAGCTGGGCCGCGGTCATCCGACGGCGCGCCTGCAGGTAGAAGCTGACGATGAGGTCTGCCGAACTCGCTCTTTCTCTCACGGCGGGCGGTTGATGAGAAATCCACTCGATCGCTTTGACCAGGATGTCGCGGGTGTAGGCTTGGGGTGGAATATTCGTCGTAATCGCCATGAATCGAAAAGCCTATGGACGCTTCGCGATTCGCACAACCTAAATTCCTGAAAATTCATTTTTACCAGGGGTTTGCACGAATTTCTTTGACTGAAAAATAGGAGCGGTTTGGTTCCACAGTTTATCAACAGACTTATCCACACTATAAAAAATTTTGCGGTGACATAAACGCCTATCGCGCCTAAAAATCCACGTTCTTGATTTCGATCCGTATTAAACCAGGAGGAGTCCTCAGATGTCCGTTACCGCTCTTAAAGCTCTCGCTTTGTCCGCAACGCTCTTACTTTCCACCCTCACTTCCGCGATGGAACCACTCACCGTCATTAGCCCCCTCGACGAAGACTACAATTACTATTCCGGCGTCGTGAACATGGACCAAAAATTAGTGAACGAAGGTCTCATCGGCGTGTCGACCGAGTACGATATGTTCAACGTCACCGGCCGCGTCGTTGCGATCGCCGACGGCACTCGCGTTAATCCTTACAATCGTTTGAATCCTTATAATTTGGTTCTGACCGTGAACGGTAATTTGTATTACGTCGATTCGATTTTGAACCGCGTGGATTCATTCAAAATCCGCCGCCGTTGGGCCAACAATCCCGAGCCCGGCGTTTTCTTGCGCATCGAAGGCCGACGCCTTAACCCCGACGATGGACGCTCAGAAGTTGCCACCGTTTGGATCAAGATTGCGACTCCCGAAGGCCGCGCACTTCCCGTACTTAAAGTTTTGGAAGGCGATTATGATTTGGCCGACAACTCGGCTCCCTCACTTTACCAGCCCGCCTCGATGATGCTCGATCAACTCGAAAAACCGTGGCCCGGTCCATACGGTCCGTACTCTGGCGAAGGCAATCCCGGTCCGTTGCTCCCGCCGCCCCCGATGCGCGGCGAAAACCCCGGCGACAAAATCGGTTTGTAATCACCAAAGCGATCCGCATTTTCTGGAAGACCCCGCCGCGAGCGGGGTTTTTTTGTTTGGCCACGTCTCGGACTGGCACGAACATCTTCAAGTTTTCTAGATATTGGCGTACGCAACGGCGCAACTTTCGAAGGCGTCGAAATGAACAAATTGGGCCCGTAAGGTTCTTAGGTTGGAGATCAAAAGCGCTCGGTTGCAGTTAACGGCCGATTTGCTCATTTCGACGCCTCAGCGGGTTGGCTGATGTCCCAGCTGGTGGCCGACGCCTTAGCCGGAGGGCGCCCCGTGGATTTGGTGAGCTCAACGCCGAACCGGTCGCGGATCGGTAGGCCCAGGCCGCTCGCCCCGGTTGGGCTGCGCCCAGGCCGCCGCTGGCCGCCGGCGGGCACGTCGGCCGGACTTTGGGCGGATCAAGCTAAAGCCGCAAAATCCGAAAAGATATTCATGCTTTCGCTCTCCGCGTTCAAAGAAAAAACCGCCGCGTCCGGCGCCGTGAGGTGGCCCGAAGCGCCGCCGCTCGAAACGCTTTGGCGCTTTCCCGTGACCGCGTCGCGCGAGGATATTTGGAAGTACCTCTCCGACACTTCGCGCTTCAACCGCGAGATCGGTCTATCGAAAAGAACGGAACGGGAAATCGACGGCGAAGTGCACGTCACGACCACGATGATGGGCATTCCGCAGCGCTGGATTGAGGAGCCGTGGAACTGGATCGCGGGACAAACGATCGCGTCGAAGCGAACCTACCAACAAGGACTAGCTAAGAAAGTCCACGCTGTTTTCGACATCGATGAGGAAAGTGCCGGAGCGCGCTTTGTTTACATTTATTTCGGTTGGACCCCGAAGAACGCTTTCTGGTCGTTGTTTCTGAAACTGACCGCGTCCATGCTACAAAAAAAGTTTAGTGAGGCGTTCCTCAAAATCGACCGGCACTTCTCCGTCGGTAGTGAACGGAGAATGTTCAACGCGCTCCAAAAGAAAGCGCCCGAGATGACCGAGCGGGGAGCGAAGCTTCTTCAAGAGCAGCGCGCCCAATTAGCGGTAAAGGTGTCCGCGCCGGTTGTGGTGAACTCACTGTGCGACTGGATTTTGAACGCCGACGATTTAGATATCGAAAACATAAAAGTCCGTGCGCTCGCGCAACAATGGAAAGTCGATCACCGCGAATTGCTAAAGGTGTGTTTGCACGCGGCGCACTCGGGGCTTCTGCAAATTAGTTGGAAGGTCGTTTGCCCGCACTGCCGGGGTCCGCGTTTCTCGGCCGAATCGTTAGGAGATATCCCCGAGGAAGCGAATTGCGAAACCTGCGAACTCGACTTCAAGACGGGCGCGCAAGAGGCGGTCGAGGTGATGTTCCACGTTCATCCCTCCATTCGCGTCGTAACGCCCGCTCTGTACTGCGCGGCCGAGCCCGCGAAGAAGCCGCACATAAAAGTTCAGCAACGGATCGCGCCGGGCGAAACGTTGCGCGTACGCCAGAGTTTCGCGAGCGGCAATCATCGCGTGCGCGCGATCGGGCAAACTTGGGAAGTGCTCATCCACGCGGACAAGGCGCGGCCCGCGGCTACGATCGACTGCGGTCGCGGGGCGGAAAGCAAAAACGGGTCGGCCATATTTGAAGCGGGCCTCGAGAACGAACTGCGGTTTCGTAACGACACGAAAGAAGATGTGCTTTTCATCAGCGAAAATCTTTGGTGGGAATCCGAAATTCTGAAACCGGTCGACGTGTTCTCAAGTCCGGAGTTCCGTCACTTGTTTTCGCAAGAACACCTCGACGTGAACGTACAGCTTCACTTAGGCGAACAAGCGCTGCTCTTTACCGATATCGTCGGCTCGACCATGTTTTATAACGATGTCGGTGATGCGAAAGCGTTCGTCGAAATCCGCGGGCACTTTCAAGAAATCTTTAAGGTGGTCGGCATCCATCACGGCGTCGTGGTGAAGACGATCGGTGACGCGGTAATGGCATCGTTCCCTTCGATAGAAGACGCGCTCACGGCGGCGGTCGCGATCCAAGATTGCTTTCCGGCGAAGAGGACGAGCTCGCCGATCCGCGTGCGCGTGTCGGTACACAAAGGGCAAGTCATGGCCGTACATTTGAATAGCGGAGTGGATTACTTCGGCAGCGCGGTCAATTTCACCGCCAAAATTCAATCGGCCGCGAACGCGCACGAGATTGCGATGTCGCAAGAGGTGTACGCCCGGTTTGCGGAAGAGTTTGCGGCGAAAAGCCAAAACTTCAGCGTGCGCCGGCACGAAGAGCGGCGCCGCTATCTCAACGCCGCCGAGATCTTCGTGGTGAAGGTCGGCGGGGCCGCTGCCGGTAAAGCCGCGTCTTAGCCGGTCGTCTTAGGTTCTACTCCGAATAATCGCGTGCGTTGATCGCGTACTTCTCAATCTTCCGTAACAAGGTTTTCTTGGGAATGTTCGCGTGCAGCGCCGTTTGATTGATACGGCCCTTGAACAATTTCAGCGCTTTGATGATGAACTCTTTCTCAAAGGCTTCTTTGTGCTTATTGAAATCGAGTTGCTCGCCCGAAAGCTTGAACATTTCTTCCGGCGCGGCCGCATCGTCCGCGGCGTCCTCGGTGGGCGTGCTCTTCGCGTCCAATTCGTCCGTCCCACCTTGCGCGAGCATCTCTTCGCGTGCTTTTAGCTGGGCGGCCGAAAGTTCGGTGCCGGTGGCGTTCAAAATGGATTCGGGCAAAGAGTTCACCTGGATCATGTTGGTCTCTTCTAGGATGAACGCGTGCTCCATGATGTTCTCGAGCTCGCGGATGTTCCCGGGCCATTCGTATTTCTTCAGCACGGATAAAGCTTCGCTCGAAACACCGATCACGCGTTTGTTTTGCGCGCGGTTGAATTTTTGGATGAACAAGTGCACGAGATGATCGATGTCGGCGCGGCGTTCGGCCAGCGACGGTAACGTGATCGGCATAACGTTCAGGCGATAGTATAAGTCCTCACGGAAATCGCCTTTCTTGTTCATCTCTTCGAGCGGGCGATTGGTCGCGGCGATGATGCGCACGTTGGATTCAATCTCGCGATTAGCCCCGACGGGCGTGAACATCTTTTCTTGCAATACGCGCAATAACTTCACCTGCATGAGCAGCGGCAGGTCGCCGATCTCGTCCAGAAACAAGGTGCCGCCCTCGGCGTATTGAAATTTTCCGATCTTACGTTGATCCGCGCCGGTGAACGAGCCTTTCTCATGGCCGAACAACTCGCTCTCGAATAAATTTTCGGGAATGGCCGAGCAATTGATCGCGACGAACTTGCCGTCTTTGAACGACGAGTTGGAATGGATCGCGCGCGCGACCAGTTCTTTACCGGTGCCCGAGGCACCGCGAATCAGAACGGGCGTGTCGACTTTCGACAAGCGCATGATGACGTTAAAGACCTTTTTCATCTGCGAAGTCTGGCCGATGATTTCGCGGCCGACCTCGGTCTGCATCGAGAACGAGGCCGACGCTTGCGAGATAAGAGAGTAAGCGTTGATCGCGCGGTCAACCATCGCGACGAGGTCTTCCGACTTGATCGGTTTCGAAACGTAATTGAACGCACCCTCTTTAACGGCGCGAACGGCGTCGTCGATGTTTGCGTAGGCGGTCAAAATCAGAACGATGATCGAAGGGTCGTGTTCCTTGATTACGCGCAACGCTTCGAGCCCCGACATGCGCGGCATATCGACGTCGAGCAACACCATGTTGTAGGTCTTGGCTTTCACCTTTTCGACCGCGTTGACGCCGTCAAAAGCTTCGTCGACTTCGAAGCGGCCGGTGGCGCTTAACGCCGCCTGCACGCTCAGACGAAGGCCTGCATCGTCATCGCAAACCAGTACCTTAAACATTCAAACCTCCTAAGGGGCTTTCATTAAATTCAGTTTCTAAATTCAAATCCATGGGTAAGCGCACGGTAAAGGTCGAGCCTTTATCGACGACGCTTTCGACCTCGATGCGGCCGTTGTGTAACTCGACGAAGTATTTCGCGAGGTACAAACCTAAACCGTTACCGGCCGTCGA
Source organism: Pseudobdellovibrionaceae bacterium (assembly GCA_947444305.1). GTDB lineage: Bacteria > Bdellovibrionota > Bdellovibrionia > Bdellovibrionales > UBA1609 > JALHOQ01. The sequence continues at coordinate 16,010 of CANEZP010000010.1, forward strand.
GATTCGCGTGTTGCGCGCACGGTAGAAGCGGTCGAACACGTGTGCGATATCTTCTTGGGGAATGCCGCGCCCCTGATCGGCGACTTGGATCACGACTTCGTTATTAAGCTCTTCGGTGGTAACCAAAATCTTCGTGTTCTCGGGACTGTATTTGATCGCGTTCTCAATCGTGTTCGTTAAAACGGTACGTAATAGATCTTCATCAACCTTGATCGAAAACAAAGGTTCAAGTTCGGTCACGATCTCAATGCCGTGACGTTTGGCCATGTATTCAACCTTACGAACAACGTTACGGATAATTTGGTTGATGTCGCGTGACCGCAATTGCAACTTCATCTCTTTGCTTTCGATACGCGATAAGGAAAGGATCGACCCGATGAACTCGGTCAGTTCTTCCGAAGACTCCGCGATGGTGTCCAAAGCTTTGCGCTGCGTTTCGCTCAATTCGGTTTGGTCTTTGCCGATCACTTCGGTCATGCCTTGGATCCGCGCCAACGGCGTTTTTAAATCGTGGGACATCATGCGCATGAAATTCGATTTCAATTCTTCAACCTGGGTTAGCAGGCGATTCTTTTGGTAGTACTCCCACGAACGGCGGTTCTCGATGATCAAGCGGTAAGGAATGACGAAGTAGTAACAGATAAAAACCGCGACGAGCGGGTGCGCCACCGGGATCACTAAACTCAAAGCCGCGAAGATCACGACCGAAGCCAGTAAGAAGACCGTGACCGAAAGTCCGAGCACGAGCAGACCCTTGCCCGGGCGGACCGACAGCACGATGAAAATCGTGAGTAGCGAGATCGCGAACGTGAGCAAGAATTTGAGCCATTCGGGTGCGAAACGCGGCGCTTGGTTTAGGATGAGGGTGTCTAATATGTTCGCGTACATTTCGAGATTGCTCAGCGCGAGCAATCCTTTATCAAGCGGCGTCGTGAGGTAATCCGACGCGGCCTCCATTGTGTCTTTGCCGATCAAAATAACTTTGCCGCGCAAAAATTCGGGATCGACCTTGCCTTCGAGAACGTCGATGAATTTCAACGTCGGGTAGGCACCCTTCGCGCGGTAACGGATCAACAATTGATTCGTGTCGAGAACTTTGAACTGCCCTTTGTATTGGAGCGGATCGCTGATTTGATTGTAGCGCTCGGCCAAGCGGGGCAACATGCCGGCCTGGTTTTCGAACGTCAGAATCAAACGCCGGGTGACGCCGTCTTTCGCGAACAATCTTTGATCGACCGTCTTCGGCGCCCACAAAACGGGGACTCGCTCGAAAGGCGCGGCGAGCGAATCCATTTTCGAGAAACCGGTTTTAGGAATATCGTTCTCACCGAACACGAACGGAATTTGCGCCGTGACGTCGGCCAGAAAGGAAAGGTCATCGTACGATCCCTGAATCTGGAAGGGATTGATGAAGGTCACGATCTGCGCCGGATTACCCTGACCGACCTTTTGTAAAACCACGGCCCAATCGAGCGCTTCGGGCTCGCGCTTCAGTTTTTTTAGCGTGTCGTGTTCGATTGAAAGCAAAACGATATTGCCCGAAGGCCGCGGCCGGGGGCTCGCCTGCATGCGCAAGTCGTAGGCGTTGTATTCAAGAACATCGAGTTTGAAGGGGGAGAGCAAAACGGTAATCAACAACGCGAAGAGAATCTTCAGGCTGAGATGAACCCATTTATTTTTAAGCCAGCTTTCCAGCCAGTGGACAGCCATCGTCCTTGCTCCTGATCACCGTTCGCTTCCGTGCGCCGGTTCGTCTGGATGTCCCTATAGCAAAAGGATAGCCAGCGCGGCCGAAGCTCATCTCGACGGTACAGTGTCAGAATGACACCACGAAGCCAAGAGCCCTCGCGAGCTCTAACGATTTTTCAGGGATGTCAGGAAAGTAGACGGAGCATTCAGGGGTCAACCGCGCGCCGGTCGCGCGCGGTTCACGCGGCTATTTGCCGTCGTCGTCGGGCGGATTCGCCGTGGGGGCGCCGGTTGCCGGGGCCGCGGACACTTCGGCCGAAGCCGTTTGCTGACCTGCCGAAGCTTCGGGAGCGGGCGCGCCTTCCGAACGTGACGGTGCAGCCGTGGAGGAAGCGCTTACACCGGTGGCTTTGGCGAAGTCGTAATCAAGGATGATGTAGCGGAAGAAAACGTCGGCCTCGGCGATCTCGATAGTCACGCGAATTTTCGTATCGCTAATCTTGCGCAGGCGAAGGTCGATCTTTTTGGGGCTGTTCTTCGCGCTGTAGGTATGACCAATTTTTGGGTCGGCCACGCCGTCCTGACGGAGTAAATCGATAACCGAAGCCTTGGTCGTCGAACGCGCTAAGTTTTTAGCGTCAATCCCGCTTAAGACATTTTCGAATTCAACCTTGAAGTCGCCGCCCTTATTCATTTTCGTGACGGCTTTCGTCGTGATCAAAATAAGCTGATTTTCTTGTGATCGCTCGAAGTAGTAGGGACGCGCGTTGATTTCAAATTGCATCGGAACTTCGATCTGCCGTCCGCTCGCATCCGGGCTATTTGCAGAGCCTCCGAGGCCTTCGCTGGTCACATCGGAGAACATCGGAAAATTAGCTTTGTCTAAAACCGGAGTGCCCGTAAAGTTGCCGCGCATTTGACTAGCACCCAAATATTTAACGGACGTGGTGAAACGAGTAAGTTTATATTTACCTTCTTCAAGCGCGCCTTTGTTGATGCTTTCGCCTTCAGCGAACATCTGCGTGGTCATGCCATCAAAACGGTTTTCCTTTTCGCCCAGAACGCGGGCGGCTTCGGCATTTTTGCGATCGGTTTCGGGATTGCCCGTGATCACAGGTTTCCCCGTTTTCGGATCGATATTACCTTTTTGCGCATTGGCCTTCGCGTTTTTGTTTACGGGTTGGCGCTTTTTGGTTTTGCCGTCACCGCAGCCGATCGTCATGGTCATAGTGACCGCAACCAAAGCGCTCGCACGAATCACACGTTTATAGATGCTCAATCCCATGGGTTCCTCCCGTTTGACACACGAATACAGAAGGTAAAATTTTCACGATCCGTGCCCGGGTGGTTAGGGCCTATATTCGAGCTGGCGGGTTCCCGGGGCCGAAAATCGGCCTCGGCGCCGAGGAAGGGCGCCGATTTAGGGGGGGTGGATCTCCTTATATGAGACCAACGGAGCGCAGGTGTTTGCTCAGCGTCTCGTTCTCCTTTTCGACGTCGAAGCGATCGTGATCCAAGAGTTCGGCCATCGCTTCAACGGTCGCTTTCAGGAGCTTATCTAATATTAATTTACGGGCCTCAAGGGTCGACGCTTGCAGCGCGGGCGCTCGCTTAGACACCAAGTTTTTTGTCGGCTGGAGCTGATAATAGCGGATTACGTTGTGGCGATCCCCGTCGTACCATTGACCGTAGAGTTCTCGCGTGTGATCCGGGATTTCGTAGTCGCAACGGCGCACTTGCATTTCGGCCGCGATGTTCGCGAGTCTGGGCTCGGCGGCCTCGCCGATCGCGTTCCAATCACGATGAAAAATCCCGGCGAAAAGATCGGCGAAAAATTCCTGGAACTGCGGGTTGAGCTGGGCCAGTCTCTGCGCGCGGGCCGAAGCGTTTCCGTTTTGCGAAGAAAACTCCGCCAATAACTCCGGAAACCGGGCCTGTATGGCTTGCGTGAGAACGAGGTGACCTACCTCGTGGGCGGCGCGCACGAACGGATGAACCCAGCTTTGGCGCGCGCTTAATTTGACCGGCAGGGAAGTGAAGACGATGAAGTTTTCGAAATCGACCTCGTCGCGCAAATCATCGGCGAGCGGGTTTCTTACCGTGAACTTCACGCCACGAAGCTTTTCCGGCCCTACCAACTCGCGCATCTGGCGCGCGAACCGCTCGTAATGCCGCTGGGTTAAACGTGCGGCCGCGGGTTTCAAGATGCTTGCGTCTAAATGATCGGCGTGTCCGGGGCCCGAAGAGCTGAGCAAGCGCGTGCACGATTCGTTCGCCTGACCTTCGGCGCTTTCGCGCGCCAAGGCCGGCAGGGAAAATAGCAAGCAAAGTGACAAGAGAAGAGAGTTAGCGGCAGACACGTTCAATTCACTCCGGGGTTGTGGACCGGAGTTTTGCAAATAACGGGCGCAGGCGAATTAGCGTAGGATGATTTGCGGAGAGCACGGGCGACGTAAAACGTCAGGCGCTTCCGTTACTCCGCAAAAATAAGCTCGACCGTTTCGGGTAAGAGATCTTTGAGCGCGGGAAATTTTTCGACCAGTTCATCACGCGGAAAAGTGCGCACCTCGGTGCCTTTGGGCCACAAGAACGGATTAGTTTGGAAATCCTGTTGCTCGGACTTAACGATCTCGGTCCAAACGGGGAGGGCCGCGCTCGCACCCGTTAAACCCATCGGTGTGTTGTCGTCGTAGCCGACCCACACGACCGTTAGCAAACGCGAACTGAAGCCCGCCATCCAAGCATCTTTCGTGTCGTTCGTCGTCCCCGTTTTGCCGGCGTAGTCTCCGGTCAAGCCCCAGGCCCGTGATGCGCGCGCGGTGCCGGTGTCAATGGATTGCCTCATCATGCCGACGAGAACGGCGGTGGGTACGGGTGGCATTTCGGCACGGTTCGAGGGCACGCGTTCGAAAAGAACTTCCCCCGTGTGGCCTTCAACACGCGTGACCGTGTGGATGAGATCGCCCACGCCCATGCGGCCGAGCGTGGTGTAACCTTGCGCGACTTCCCAAAGCGAAAGTTCGAACGCGCCGAGGGTTAGGCTCGGCAACATCGGAACGGTGGTGTTGATGCCGGAGTTTTTAATCGCGTCGCCGACGGCGCTGAGCCCCGCTTCTTGTCCCACTTTGGCGGCGGGAATGTTCATCGACTGCGCGAGCGCGTAGAAGTACGGAACGGGCCCGTGCGTTTTACCGTCGTAGTTTTTTGGCTTCCAATTTTGTTTATGAACTTTCCATTCGAAGGGTTCGTCGACGATCGTGGTTAGCGGATCGTGACCTTTGTCTTGCAGCGCGGGCCAGTAAACAAAAGGCTTTACGATCGAGCCGACTTGCCGGCGGCTGGCGAAGGCGCGGTTGTACTGCGTGGCGCGGAAATCCCTGCCGCCCGTGAGCGCCAGCACCTGCGCGCTCGCGAGATCAACCGTCATCGCCGCGACCTGTAGCGGCTGCTTCGAAGGTTTCTTCACTTTCTTTTCGACGGCGTCGATGACCTTTGTGATCGCGGTCACCATGTGCGTTTGCACTTCGGGGTCGAGGGTCGTGTAAATGCGCGCGCCGTTGGGCACGTCGAACTCCCACGCTTGGAATTCGCGAAGCGCACTGAACACGAAATACGGAGCATTGGCTTTGCGGTCGGCACGCGGCGGTTTAGGCAACGGGGATGCGGCGGCGGTTTTCATCTCGGCTTCGTTGATCATGTTGTCGGCAACCATGCGGTTCAGCACGAGCTGCCGGCGTTCTTTCGCGGGGCGCGGGTCTTTAGTGAACGGCGAATACTTTCCGGGGTTGTTGATGATCGCGCCGATCATCGCGCACTCTTGCAGGTTTAGTTGCGCAATGGGTTTATCAAAATAGTAATCGGCCGCGCTGCCGAAGCCGCGCACTTGGTACGGACCGTTTTGTCCCATGTAAATCACGTTTAGGTACATCTCGAAGATTTGGTCTTTGCCGAGTTGCGATTCGAGCATGACGGCCAAGATTTGCTCTTGCAACTTGCGGCGAATGGTTTTTTTCGGATTTAGGAAAAAGTTTTTGACCAGTTGCTGCGTGATCGTGCTGCCGCCCTCGGCAAAACGCCTGGCGCGCAGATTACGAATCACCGCGCGCATCGTGCCCGTGGCACTTACGCCCCGGTGCTCAAGAAAATCACGATCCTCGATCGCGGTCACGGCTTGCAGACAGTAAAGGGGGATCTCGCTCAGCGGGGTATTGAATTGCAGAATAGGCTGGGCGTCGTAAAATTGCGTGATGAGATGCGGGTATAAAGACTGAAACGCGACTTCAACCCAAGGGTCGCCGCGCCACACTTCCTGAATCCAACCGCCTTCGCCCCAGCCGACGATCAACTTATCCCGTTTGAGGTAGAGACAATTCGTCGAAGTGTCTTTGAAGGCCACGCCGGTTTGGCGCTGGCAATTCTCGGCGTCACTGAATTCGTAATCGCGGCCGCTTTGCAAGCCACGCTTTTCGAATTCTTCGAGTAACGCCTGCTGCGGCATTTTTCGCCCCGCCGAAAGGGGGAAGCCTTGTGAATAAAGTTCGAGCGGGGGAAGAACCCAGCCTTTTTCCAAGCGTTGGTCGATCAAGCCCTGCAGAGAAAACGCGGTGGTGATCAGAACGGCAACGAGGATCAGCAACAGCGCCGTTAGGCCGAGCAAAATTTTTTTGGTGCGGGTCATGTTCGCAATGGTCATGAGGCTCTCATCCCTTGACATTAGGGGCGCCGCTGACTTTAGTCAAAGGCATGAAAATCTCTGAAAAACAAATGAAGCGTATGGCCTCCGCCATCATGAACGGGCTCAAGTCACAGCACTCGATCGAAGTCTTCAAAGAAAAAGAGGAAGTCGTTCTCGCGCGCGCCGAGGCGCTGATCCGCGCCGACTTCGCCCGCGAATCCGCCCTCGATCAAGAAGTGCATAAAATGATGGATGATCTTGAACGGCAAAGCGCCGGCGCTTTTGAACGTTACAAAATGTTCCCGATGCTGAAGAAGCGTTTGGCGAAAGAAAAGGGGATTGTTCTATGATTCTCAGCGAAGACCGGGTCTCGCACCTCGCCCGCTTGGTGGTCGACGGTATCTGGAACGATGATCTCGTTGACTACACCGACGACGACGCCGCATTGCGCGCCGCTAAAAAGGGTTTGAATGAGTTCGTGAAGATCGTCGAAGAGGTTGATAAGAGTGTCTCCGAAAAGGTCGCCTCATTAAAGCGCGGCGTTCCCGAAGGTAGTCCCGAATGGGACATCATGTACGGCAAATACTTTGAAGAGGAGATGAAGAGACGTGGCACAGACTAAAAAGAAAAAAACGGTAGCGAAGAACAAACCCAGCGCGAAGGCAAAGACGCCCGCGAAAGCTCCGGCAAAAAAAGCGGCACCGAAAGTCGCCGCGAAAGCGGTAAAGAAGCCCGTAAAAAAAGCGATGAATAAGGCCGTCGCGCTCGTTAAAAAAATGGCGAAGAAAGCCACCGCCGCCGTGACGTCTTCGGCCTCGCCGGTGAAGAAAGCTTCCTCCGCGCCGCTGATCCCGAGTTCTTTTCAGCCGCTCGATGATCGCTTGATCATTTCCGTCGAGCCCGCGGCCGAAAAAACCGCCGGTGGACTTTTCATCCCCGACACCGCGAGTGAACGTCCGTCACGCGGCACCGTGCTCGCGAAGGGACCCGGCAAGCGCAATAAAAAAGGCATGATCCGGCCGCTCGACGTCGCCGTGGGCGACACCGTTCTGTTTCCGCAGTTTGCGGGGCAAAAAATTGAGATCGGCGCTAACGAATTTTTAATCCTCCGCGAAGACGAAATCCTCGGGATCACTACTTGACTGTAAGAGGCCCGGTGCTAGGCTAGACGCCAATCTTACGGGAACGGGTGTGATGCGAAAAAACTTAAACGTTTTAAGCACTCTTAGTTATCTTCTTGGGTCTTTACTTTTAATTTCTACATTGTCGATTCCGGGTGCGAACGCAGACATTGAGTGGAGCGGTATTTACCGCATCGAAGGCAACGCGATTCACAATTCGGAACTCAACGACAAAGGCCGTGATCTTGGTTACGGCCTGCACACGCTGTTGCTTCGTCCGAAGATCGTCGCGGGTGACGGGTTGACCATTCAAGGTCAGTTCAACATTTTTAATTCGGCCGGTTACCCGAACTCGCAACTTGGACAAGTTTGGGGATCGGGCGTGAACAACGGTTCGCCGCAAAACAGCGACAACACGGGTCCCAATTCCAACGCGGTTTCCGATACGCAAAAAGCCGAGACGATCGAAGTGTCGCAACTGTATCTCACGCTCAATCACGAATACGGCCAGCTATTGGTCGGTCGTGCGCCCATTCATTTTGGCTTAGGCATGACCCACAACGCGGGCCGCGGATTGTTCGATCACTGGTACGACACGCGCGATCTGGTCGGTTACAAATTTATCGTCGGCAATCTCTACTTCTTGCCGATGATCGGTAAGGTGAACGAAGGCGGGTTGAACCGCACCGACGACATGACCGACTACATGATTCAAGTTCAATACGAAAATCCCGAGAGCGATATCGAGATGGGCGTATTCTACCAAATGCGCAAAGCCGGCGATCAAGCGAGTGATGCACCGACTCCCGCCGCGGCCAATCCCGGTGCGCTCGGTGGTGTCGGCGCGCTTAACGATGCCGAACTCGATACCAAGACGGTCAACGTCTACGTATTGAAAGATACCGAACGTTTCCGCGCGGGTCTTGAGGCCTCGTTCCTCAGCGGCGAAACCGGCGTGCGCACCGCCGGCGGCGAGAAAGTGACTTACGATGCTTTCGCGGTGGCGGCCGAATTTGAATTTCGTCCCGAAGCCAGCAAATGGAAATACGGATTAAAAGCGGGTACCGCCAGCGGTGACGATCCCACGACCGACGCAAAATTCGAAGGTTTCATCTTCGATCGCAATTACGACGTCGGCTTCTTAATGTTCAATCATCCACTCGGGCAGGCCGACTTCTTGCGCACCGGTGTGGTCACGGGCGACGTTCGCGACGCGACGACCAACGCGGTCAACTCACCCGACACCGAAGCGATCAGCAATGTTTTGTACGTTGCACCCACGATCAAGTACGCATTCAGCGATCGTTGGTCGCTCGACAATACGGTCATGACCGGATTTTTGGGTACGAATCCCATCGCCGGCCGCAGCGTAGCCAAAGACTTTGGCTACGAGTGGGACATCTCGGTCAATTTCAATCCGCGCAAGGGAGTGACTTGGGTCAACCAAGCGGGCCTGCTTTTTCCCGGTGACACCTGGAAGGGCGGCGGCCTCTACGATTCCTCCTTCGCCTACGGCTTCTCCACCAAAGCCGCGATCAGCTTCTAATATATAGTTAGGCGCTCCGTACCCTACGGGGCGCGCCGTACCCTACAGGGCGCGCCGTACCCTTCCGAATCCCGGCCGCCCATCGGCCTTTCGGGGTGTCAGCCGGGTCGACACTCGTAAGTATCTAAGAAAACTCACCAAATTAGCTCCGTCCGGATTCGCGATCCAAAAGTTGATCATTTCTGGTCCGGCACGCGGACGTCCGTAATCTTCGGAATCTTCACCTAAATCATACCTTTACGTCCGAAAGTCGGTTCTGGACCGCTTATTGGAATATCCAGGGGTAAGGGACGGCCTGCGCCGTTGAAATAGGGAGAATGAAGATGGCTAAGATGGTTCAAAACAAAAAGCATGCGATGTTCGCGGTCCTCATGGGCGCCGTGCTCTTTAACTTGTCGAACGTACCTGGCGCGAGCCAAACGTTCGGTTCAGCCGAGCTTCTTTCGCAAGGCAGTTTCCTTAGCAATTGCTCCTTCGATACGGATATCCGCGACGAGGGCATTTCACAATGCAATATCACGCGAAACAAAATCGCGAGCTCCGTCACGATCGAAAAAATGAAACGTGAAGAGGCTGGTCCTAAACGCAGCGACGGCACGCCCGGTCCCGTTCGTAACATTGAAGAATATAAAGTCACTTCGACCATCGACGAAGCCGGCTTCTGCGCCGACGGAAGCTGCAGCGTAACCAGAACCGCGAAGACCATCGAAGAAGCTAAAGCCTTGGGTCTGAAATTAACCGAAGAACTCACCAAAGAAGCCAGAGCCAAAGCGAAAGCCGAAAAAGAACGTTTGGCCCGCATCGAAAAATGCGAAGTCGACGAAGACGGCGAAGAGATCAAAGGCGAATCCAAAATCTTGAAGTGCTTGGCCGACAAGATGAAAGAGCTCGATCCCGATAAACAAGCCGACTATTACGCCGACAATATGAAAGAACGCATCCAAGCTTTGCTCACCTCGAACAGCCCGCGTGACCGCGCGCTCGGTATGGGAGCCCTAGGCGAAATCGGTAAGAACATGAACATCAATTGCGCGACCCGTCCCGGCCTGCAACAGCAAGCCGCGGGCAGCAATCCGCTTCTGAACCAAGCGAATTTGAATCCCGGCTTAAATCCGATGCGCCCGGTAAATACCGCCGGCAGCCGCGCCGGAGCCGCTCGTGATTTGATCGCCGAGTCGACTTGCGACATGTGGGCTTTCGGTTCGTACAACAATAACGTTGAATACCTGCGACTCGCCGCCGCTCAACCGAACGCAAATCGCCAAGCCTTGAACCACGCGATGAAAACTTTAAAGGGTGGCTGGGGACAATATTTCCAGCAACGCGGTTTAGCTTTGCAAGCCGATCCGTTGGGATTGAGCGGGATGAGCAGCTCACTTTACGACGACGTTCTTGAAAATAACGAGAAGCTAAACGCGAACATGCAATCCGTGATCGATCGTCATAAAGATCTGATGCAACCGATCGCTCCCGCGCAAACCGCCGACCAACAAGCGGCCGCCGGCCGCATGGCCCGCGGCGGGATCCAGCCGCAAAGTTCCAATGGTGGCACCCCGGCCGTGACGCCCTGGTCGGCCGCTCCCAACGCACCCGCAGCACCCTCGGTAAATAACCGTCCCGCGCAGCAAGTAGCTCCGAACGCGGGCCGCTTCATGGGCGCTCCCCGCATGGGCACGATGGGCACCCAATCGGTCGGCACTGCCCCGGGCCTGCGCCGTTGATCTGAAAAGCAAAGTCAGCTAAGGATTTCCTTATAACGGAAATCCCCGAGCGAAGGGTTTCCTGATAAAGGAAGCCCTTTCGTGCGTTTTACCTTCAGGCAAATTGAATCGTTTCCCGGCGTGACCCAAGCCGATTGGCAGTCGTGGGCCTGGCAATTTCGCAACGGCTTATCGACCCACGAACAATTCGGGCGCTACTTCCGTCTCACGGAGAGTGAGAGCGAAGCGTTCAAGCGTAACCCCGGCTTCCAAATCCGCTCGACCCCATACTACGCGATGCTCGCTTCTCGCGACGACGTTAAAGACCCCGTACGCCGCATGATCGTGCCCACCGCGCTTGAACTCAGGCGCGACGGCCAGCAGGTTTCCGATCCGCTGGGCGAGCGCAAGCATTCGCCCACCGAGCGCATCGTTCATCGCTATCCCGACCGCGTACTGTTTTTGGTGACCGATCAGTGCTCGCTTTACTGCCGTTACTGCTTGCGCAAACACTTCACCGGGCAAGATCAGGCGTTCGTCGGTTCGAAGGATTACGAAAAGGCTTTGGCGTACATCAGGGCGGCGCCGGGCGTACGCGAAGTGATTTTGTCGGGCGGTGACCCGCTCACGCTAGGCGACGGCCGCATCGAGCGCGTGCTGAGCGACCTGCGCGCGATCGAGCACGTCGAAATCATCCGCGTCGGTTCGCGCATGCCGGTGGTGTGCCCGATGCGCATCACGGATGACCTCGTCGCTATTTTTAAAAAGCATAAACCTGTTTATTTTATGACTCACTTCAATCACCCGGCCGAGCTCAGCGCCGACGCGGCCCTAGCGCTCGAGAAATTAGTCGATAAGGGCGTGCCCGTTTACAACCAAATGGTTTTGCTCAACGGGATCAACAATCACGCGGCGATCGTGCAAGCCCTTTCACGGCGCTTGTTGTACTTGCGCGTGAAGCCTTACTACATGTTCCAGTGCGATCCGTCGGAAGGCAGTGAGCATTTCCGCACGCCGGTGGAAGAGTCGCTGCAAATTCAACGCGAACTTTGGGGCCGCCTGTCGGGACTCGCGATGCCGAATTTGTCGTTGGATATTCCCGGGGGCGGCGGCAAGGTCGGCATGGTTCCGGATTTCGAAACTTCGAACACGGTGGAGGCCCGAAGCTACGAAGGTTGGGACGGAGTAAAAGGAGTTTACTCGGCGCCCGAAGGTGCGTCCGCGTTGCCGGCGGATTTAGACACGTACCTTGAAGAGTGGAACCAAATCGTTCAGCAACCGTACGGGCGCGGGTAAAAACTAAGTTTTGAACAAACCCGGAAGCACAAGTGACTCGTGCGCGGCCTGCGTGCCTAATTTCTCGTCGAGGCTGTAGGCGACGCTCTTCCATAAATCACCGGGGCGGATCAATTCTAATCCGTCGGTGATCTGTTGGCCGGGGCGAAGCTTCACGCTTTCGCCGCTGCGGAAATCGAGGAAATCGCCCGCCCAGTACGCGTACGGAAAACCATCCGCGCGTTTGAAAAGCGAACGATCACCGATGACGGTCCCGCCGTTCACCCCACGCCCGAACAGCGCCGCGGCGTTGTCGCTGTAGTTGTGATCTTTGCCGCCGTTAACGTTCAAGCCCGGCGTGCGATTGAATTCGGTAATCACGACGACTAAGGTGTTTTCGTAAAGATCATACTTCTTCAATTGCGAAAGAAACTTGGCGATACGTTCCCACCGGCGTTTCTGCGCGGGCGCGTGTTGCGCTTTATGATTCGTGTGGGTGTCGAGGCTTTCACCCGTTTCGCGGTCGAGATCCCATTGCGCCACGCGCGCCAGCCCCGAATAGAGGCCGGCCATGATGATATCTTCGTCGGGAACTTCTTGGTTCGCTTTCTTAGATTCATCGAGCACTTCGGCGAATTTTTTTAATTTTTCACTCTGAGTTTTAAATTCGAGAAACCGATTCAGGCCTAAGTTTTTATTTTTGTAAAGACCCAGCGAACTGCCACGCGTATCCGTCGTGCCAAGCTGGTTGCGCAGTACCGACGTAAGCAAAGTCGGGAACGGTTGCACGGTGCCGCGCTGAAGGGCGGTGTTGGTGACGACGTAAGTGCCGGGCTCGCCGTAGTTCTGGCCGATGTACGAAGTCCAGTAGGGCGCCGATTCTTGGGTGCGGCCGCTGGTCATGTGTTGAACCGCGTAGGGGTGACCCAAATCGTTGGGGCCGATGTGGATCCCCCGCACGATGGCCATGCCGTCGGCGAAGTCCGCGATCGGTTCGGCCGAAGGCCCGAGGGTAATCTCGGTACCTTTCAATTTGAAGATCGAAGACGTTTGGTAACCGAGATACAAATCTTGTTCATCGGCGCCCTTGGTGTTTTGCCAAACGGGGTGCAAGCCCAGCGTGGAATCCATCGCGCCGTCCACGCGAATCATCACGAAGCGCGCCTTGGGATCGGTCGCGTTCGAAGCGAACGCACGTTGCGCAGAGAGCAGCATCGGCGAAAATTGCGCCACGCCCGCGGCGGCGGCAAAATGTTTCATCAATGAGCGTCGGGTGATGTGCATTACATAATCCTTTAATGTTTGAGCGCCGGGCCGAGGCGCAGTAGGATCGCGGTTTCGGCGTAAACATCGCGCAAGCTCAGCGCGGCTTCGCCGTTCTTCATCTTGAGCATTTCACTCACCAAAAATTTTGCGAGATCTTGCGCGGTCAGAAGCCGTACGCCGAAAGTTTCATCGCCGCCGATGAGTTTAAGGCGGCGTAGAACCGCGTCCGGGCCGCCGAGGTAACGTACGAAGGCGTACATCAGTTTTTCTTGCAGTTGCGGCGTCAATTCTTTGAAGGTCGCTTTGTACCACATGGAAAAGCTAAATGATTCCGGAGGGAACGTACAAACTTCGGGCTTATTAAACCAACCCGAGCACATGTACGCGCGTGCCTGGTCAACCTCGGCCGCAAGCTCTTCGCCGAGAATGCTGAGCTGGTTCGCCTTGGTTCCCCATTCACTCGAAAATCCATTGTCCACTAATTGGCGCACGCATTTCTCGTAATAGGGATAAAAGAGCGCTCCCGGATTTTCTTCGAGCGCAGATTGTTGCAAAGGATCGATGACGCCGGTGACGGGGGCAGACGTTTCGCCGATGTTCAGGCACTCATTGTAGTTCCACTGCTCAAGTCCGTTCGGAACGATGTGACGAAACTGCTGAATCACGCCGTAAGGAGAAGGGAACCGCTCGAGAGTTTCTTCGAACGAAGCTTTTTTAATAATTTCAGAGCCCCGGGTCGGAACGGCGTTTCCCGGTAAAGCACTTGCGTGCAAGCCGACCACCGAAAATACGAACGCGCAGGCAAGACTTAAGCTTTTCATCGCGCAACTCCGGGATCAAGCATCTTCATGACCTCATCGCCGTTTAACAACGGCATTCCTTCGATCAGCGGCGCGCCCTCTTGAATCCAAGTTTTGACCGACAGCACTTGTTCTTTCGAAGGAGCCCAGAAGTGGTAGTTCGGCGGCATCAACCGGTCTTGCCCGTCGTGCGCCAAATCTAGTTTGTAGGCGATTTTCGATAACGTTAATTTCAATTCGGCTCCGTGCGATTTCAAAAAAGGTGAGTGGCATTCGTAGCAGTTGTTTAAAACATCGCGCGCCGCTTTGTAGGAAACCGGTTCTCTGAACGAAACCGTCTCTCCACGAAATTCCGGCGATAACAAAAGCTTGGCGATCGTCTCTTTCATGCGCCGGCCGTCTTTTTCAAACTGGCCGAGGAGATCCGCGAAGCGCTGGGGATGAACGTTGACGTCCTTCCCGACGATCCAACGGAACAGCCAATTCATTTGGCAGTCATTGTACTTTTGTTGTTGGGTGATCTTCACGATGAGGTCGTGAAAATTTGCGGCCGGGTGATCGACGGGTTGGTTGGTCGCATCGTAAAAGCGCAAGCGCCCACGCGAAGCGAACTTCGAAACGCCGAGCTCGAGGGGCCGCATCGTGCGCGCTAAGGGATCGAGCCGGTTGTGGCATTGGGCGCAATCTTTCTGGTTGCCGTGCCGGTCCCTATGAATTTCTTCGATCGTCCGGGTGGTCATCGTGCTTTCGGTCGCGCCTTGCGCTAAAGCATTCTCGCGCGCCTTCGCGGTCACGCGCTCGAGGGCCGGAACCATCGGGTCGCAGAGCATAACTTTAAATACGGCGGCGGCCCGCTTGCGGCCGTTGTTGATCGGCGTATTCCAGTACCGGGTCAAAAATTTATTCGTCGTGAAGAAGCCGCTGACGTTCGGATGGCCGGCGTAATCAAAGCTCAAAGCCGCGTCCTGCGGGATCACGCCCGGGTCGGCGGAGAGAACTTCCGCCTTCGGTACGGTCTCCGACTCAATTTCGATGAGATTTCTGGCGGCGGCGGAGTCGCTTAAAACTTTCGGACCGGTACGGGTGACGACTTGCGAGATGAACAATTCATCAACGGGCAAGTTTTGTTTTATCGTGCGGTAAACGAGCAACGCTTGCGAGGACGACTCATCGGTGCCCGAATCGTTTGCGACGAGAGGAAACGGAATGGTGTACGGCGTTTGCAATGCAAATCGCTCATGCACCTTTAGCGTAGCTTCGGAATAAAATTCCGGCGTGCTCATCTTTTTATCGATGTAGGCCTTGAAATAATCTTCCATGCATTTGATTTCGGAACACGAGCGCCGGCTCATCTGTGCGGTGAGGTCGTTGTATTCCTTCGGCGTCGGCCATTTTCCGGTCAAACGCTGCGAGATCTTCAGCAAATAATTTTCGGGGTCTAAATTCGTGGCGAACGAACCGGGCATCATGAACGCAAGCACGAAACAAATAAGTTTTTTCACCTCTGCATCCCGGAGCTTTCGAAGCTTTGCGTCGAGAACATGCTGTTGAGGGCTTCGTTACTAACGTCGCTTTCGGTGAAGTTGTAATCCGGGTAAGCCTTTGCATCGACTTTCTTAGGATCCCGTACGCTTTCCGAAGCTTGGATGAACGTCGTAAAAAGTCGGGTAAAATCGAGATCCCACTTCATCTGGCAGAGATCATCATCGGTGATGACGAGATTCTTTTCTCTAAAGGTCCATTGCATTTGGTAGGTGATACCCGGGGGTAAGAATCGCGAGATCGGACCGAATGTGCGTGCGGGTTGTCCAAAAATGATCGCTCGCCCATCGGCTTTGAGCGGTACAAGCTGCAGGCGCGAGGTCATTTGATTGAACGAAGGGTGTTTGGAGTTGCGCGCCATTCGCGTTTGGTTATTCTGGATTTCAAAGTTTTCGTCCCAGAACAAAGCCTGCTTTGTCGCGGGTAGGAGGCCGTCGCAAGTGCCTTCGCAGTTCATCCATCCGAAAGTTTCCCCGTTAGCTTTGGACTGCGCAAACGTCGCTTCGTCTTTGATGGCGCCTACCGGAACTTCGTCCATGAGTTGATCGTAGAGCGGGTTTAACATGCGGCTGATCACGGCGGTTTCCGAAAATACGACTTCGGTAATGTCATCGTAATGCTTTTTTATGACCGGCTCGTCTTTTTTAGTCGGGTGTTTTGCCCAATAGGCAATCAGGCTGCGATGGACGGTGGGAATAACGATTTCACCGCGATTACCGATGGCGTGCGTGCAGGAATTATCCGAGAGAATCATTGAACTGCGTAAGGGCACGAAGGCCATCTTCAGCTTGAAGCCGATCTGGTAGCCGTTTTCGAAAACCATGCGGTATGGCCGGCCTTCGGTCTTGATGACTTTTTTTATTTTGAAGCCGGCGGCTTCGAAAGCTTCTTGCGCTTGGGCGGCGGATTGCCCACTCGCGATAGCTACTTCACGCGCGCGAATTTGCGCTTCCGATACGGGCTCGGACTCCGCGCGGGCGGCGTAGCCCATCAAGGTAGCGGTAAAAAAAAATGCGAATAGCGAAGCCTTGAGCATGACGGTCCTTGAAAACAATTTTTTATTCAGGAAGTGCATGTGCAAGGCCGGGACCTGGCTCGTCTAATATATAACGGATTTGAGAAGTAGAAAGGTGCCGACTTGGGGCCCGCGGGCCCAAAGTCGGCCGGGCGCCCGCGCCTAAATGATTTCTAAGCGCGCGTATTTAACGACGAATTTCTTGAACGTTTGATCGTGGAAGACCACGCTGACCTTCTGCATGTCACCGGTGCCTTCGACCTGGTAGATCGAGCCGGTGCCGAAGGTGGGGTGGCGCACGCGCATGCCTTTTTCGTAACCGCGTAAACCATCTTGCGAGGCGTTTTCGTAATCGGGCATCGAATCGAAGTCGCCCCCGCCTTGCGAGGGTTTACGCCGTGCGGGCCGGTCGTTGGAGTAGGGGCGCAAAGCCGCGCGCGCATCGTCTTCGCCACCCGCCGTGCCGCCGTATTTTTCGCGGAAGCGGTCGATGAAGGCCGGACGGTTCACGCGCGATTGTTTGTGCACGTGCTGATCGGGAATTTCCTTAAGGAAGCGCGAGGGCGGATGCATCTGTTCTTGGCCCCAAACGCGGCGTTGGCGGGCGTGGGTCAAAAATAATCTTCGGCGCGCGCGGGTCATGCCGACGTAAGCGAGACGGCGCTCTTCCTCAACACTCTCGGGATCGCTGTTGTCGATCGAGCGTGAGGAAGGAAACAAGCCTTCCTCCATGCCGACGATGAAGACGACCGGGTACTCGAGACCTTTCGAGATGTGCAAAGTCATGAGCGTGACGGCTTCGGCGTTGGCGTCCATCTTGTCGGCGTCGCTGACGAGGGCCATCTCTTCCAGGAAGTTGGTGAGGGTTGCTTCTTCGCCGCGCTCTTGTTCAAACTGGCGGATGGCGTTGGCGAATTCTTCCAAGTTGTCGATGCGCGCTTGGGATTCGGTCGTGTTTTCTTCTTTTAAGCGAATGACGTATTCGGTGGCGTCCAAAATCTCGACGAACAATTCGGACAGGCGCATGCCTTTTGAGCGTTCGGTTAAGCCGTCCATCATGTTGCGGAAGTCACGCAGCTTGCGGGCGGCGCCGGCGTGAACCATGCGTTGCTCGGCCACGTGATTGATCGAATCGTAAAACGACAAACGGTTTTTTACGCCGTACTCTTCGATCTTCTCGACGGTCGTTTTACCGATTCCGCGCGCGGGCATGTTGATGATGCGCGCGACGGCGACGTCATCGGCCGGGTTCACGAAAGTTTTTAAGTACGCGAGCACGTCTTTGACTTCCATCCGCTCGTAAAACTTTACGCCACCGACCAAGCGGTAGGGGATGTTGTGCGAACGCATGAGATCTTCAAGCACGCGCGATTGCGCATTGGTGCGGTAAAACACGGCGAAGTCGGAGTGGGTGATGGGCACGCCGTCTTCGGCTTTCATCAGCGCTTCGATATTTTGCACGACGAAGCGGGCCTCTTCGTATTCGTTGAGGTCTTCGTGCACGACGATTTTTTCGCCGTCTTCGTTTTGCGTAAACAGCGTTTTGTCTTTGCGCTGGGTATTGTTGCGGATCACGTCGCTAGCGGCGGTCACGATTGTTTTGGTCGAGCGGTAGTTTTGCTCGAGCTTAACGACCTTTGCTTCGGGGAAATCTTTTTCGAAAGTAAGGATGTTCGTGATGTCGGCGCCCCGCCACGAATAGATCGATTGGTCCTCGTCACCAACGACGCAAAGATTGCGGTGGGCGTCCGCCAATTGCTTCACGATCAAATACTGGATGTGGTTGGTATCCTGGTACTCATCCACCGAGATGTGCTGGAAGCGATCCTGATATTTTTTGAGAATGTCGGGGTAACTGCGAAACAGGTCGTACGTTTTAAAAAGTAGATCACCGAAATCAAGTGAGTTCGCGCGCTTCATCTCTTGTTCGTATAAACGATAGACGTCGATGCTGCGTTCGTCCCACCACATCGAACCTTTTTTGGCCAAGTCATCCGGCGTTTGCGCGACTTGTTTGGCTTCGTTGATCTTCGCCTGGAAACTGCGGGGCGGGTACATCTTGTCGTTGATGTTGAGCGAGTTCAAAACTTTTTTGATCACGGACATTTGATCGCTGTCGTCGTAGATGGCGAAGAACGGCTGGTAATCGAGCAGGTGAATGTCTTCGCGCAAAATGCGCGCGCAGATCGAGTGGAAGGTTGAAATCCACATGCGGTCGTAGATCGGGATGCCGAGTTCCTGCAACAATTTGACGGCCCGGTTTTCCATTTCGCGCGCGGCTTTGTTGGTGAACGTTACGGCTAAAATTTGATCGGCGCTGGCTTCACCCTGGGCGATGATGTTGGCGATGCGAAAGGTAAGCACGCGGGTCTTGCCTGAACCGGCGCCGGCCAAGATCAAAAGCGGGCCCGTCATCGCGGCGACCGCTTCGGCCTGCCGCTCGTTCAAAACGTCTGCAAATTTTTTCAGAATGGACATAAGTTCGCCGCCTCGGGTGGCCGAATTAATAATCTTTCCGAAGGTTTAGCAAGAAAAAGGGTGCAAAATAATGAAGCGCGTTATATAACGCCGGTTCGTAAGGAAATACATGAAAATACAGATGAAGACATGGACGGTCTCGTTGTTCTTTGCCCTTTTACCGGTGTTTCTGCTCGGTTGCGCGGATTCCGGACAAAAATGCGGCGGTAAGCTTCTGGCGCTCATGCCGTCGGAATCGGGCGAATACACCTTCCAAGAAGTGAAGCTCTCGACCCTTAACGATCCCTACAGTTTGTCGGGCGGCGCCGCCAAAATTTATTTTGAAAGTTTAATCGGCGGTAGCGGCTACGTTGGTAAAGTCGCGCAACCTCGCTACACCCGATCGGGAAACACCTGCGTACCGATGGACGCCGCTTCGAGCATGGCGATTTCACTTTACGCCCAGTTCGAAAAAATCATGATGTTCGAAGCGCGCCTGGGAACGCTCGATATGCTGCAGTGGCCGCGCAAAGTCGGTTTGGACATTCACGTCCGCTCGACCGACGGTATGACCCACAACAACGCGCACTATTTCGGCGGGGGTGATTCGATCGCCGTGCTGCCTTATAATTTGGCCGGAGTACCGCTCGCCATGAACCCGGGCGTGATGGCGCACGAACATTTTCACGGGCACTTCCAAGCGCAGGTGAACGCACGCATCAACGCCGCCTTACCGCCGCTTCAAGATACCGAATCGGTTTTCTATTCGGCCTTCAACATGAACGTATCCGCAAAACCCTCGGTTGAGGATGTTGAATCGGGAAACATGTTGAAACCGCGCGGGCTCAACGCCTTTGTCTTGCGCGCTTGGAACGAAGGGCTGGCCGATCTATACGGGGCCATCTATAGCAAGAACCCACGCTTCTTCGACGAATCGCTGCCCATGCTTGCCGAAACACGATCGTTAAAGGCAGATGCCGTGCGGTTCATGCCCGCAAGAAGGCTGACGGCAATGGTCAACAAGATCCAAGATCCTAAAATGTTGGTGGGCGTAAGTTACGTGCAGGGTTCTTACCTCGCCCGGTTGATGTATTCGATCGCGTTGAGCGGAGTTGAAACCCCCGAAGTTTTCTTGGTGCGCGTGATGAGACGTTTAAGTGAAGTACCGCCAGCGATCTTGGCGGACTTCGACGTAAAAACGATCGAGTTCGAACGTATCTTACCTATTCTCCTTAAAGATTTTCCGTTGAACGCGGAAGCCTGTTCGCAAATTCGTAAAACCGTCAGCAAAGACATGATGTCGGGGAGCTTCGCTAAATGTACCGATCCATCGCGTTCGTTTTAATTCTATCTTGCTCGCAAGTTTGGGCGGAGCCCCAAAATTCAGCAGAGCCGCAATTCGGCGGGGGCCTAGGTTACGAAGTTCGCATTCAGCGCGAAGTGAATCCTGATTTTGCGGAGACGAAGAGCGTGCCGCAGTTGTTCGCGCAAATGTTGTTCACGCATTGGGGTGCGCACGTCGAAGCCGGTACCGAGACTCAATCGTCAAATTCGGGCGGGCTTAGCGTTGACGCTCGCTCGGTCAACGTGGGCGCTTGGGGCCGCTACAAATTTTTGGAAGAGAAACGTTGGCGTCCTTTCGCCTCCGCGGGCGTGGGCTCTTACTTCGACCGCGTGACCTCACAATTCGGAACGGCCTCAAATGTTAGCCGGGGAAAACGGCCATACGTCGGTTTCGGTGGGGGAATCTCGGCGGTCTTTTGGGAACGCATGCTCTTCGAAACAGAATTGCGCGGTTCGCTGGTCCGAGAACGAAAAGAGCCGACATTGTCGGCTCTTTTGCGCATCGGATTTTTATTTTAGAGCGCTACTGAACAACCTTCTGCACAAGCGCGGCTTTCGTGCCGGTGTCTTTCATGAATTGGACGCGTGCTTCGGTAGCATCTTTGTTCGTGTCGTAAAGGCCGACGCTGACGCGATACCAAGTGCGGCCCTGTACGGTCGCGAGGGCGTAAAAGGCGGTTGCCCAGCCTTTGCTTTTCAAGGAAGCGGCGTGATTCTTCGCTTCGTTTTCTTCCGAGTACGAAGCCACTTGGACCGTGTACTTGCCGATCGCGCTCGAAGCTACGGAGGGAAGTGCGCTTGAAGGTTTACGGGGTTCTTTCGCGCCGTCGGTAGGCGCTTCACCTTTTGCAACTTTGTCGGCCGCATCGTGAACGCCGTCCTTATGCGCGCCGGGCTTCGCGGCGGAAGTCTTTGCGGTCTTAGCGTCCGTGGCGTGATCGTCACCGTGCTTCGCAGGCGCGGCGTGCGCGTCGGCTTCGTTGTGAGCGGCGGCTGCGCCGTGAGCGGGGGCCGCGGCGGGAGCGGGGGCTACCGCGTGGCTATCTACGGCGTGCGCATCGGTGGCCGCGTGGCCGTCGGCTTTTTTCGCGCGGGGAACGGCTTTGTAACCTTCGTTGTCGTGAGCGGCGGGCTTCGCTTCGGCATGACCGTGGTCATTAACTTCGTTCTCGGAAGTGTCGACGGGCTCGTGCGCGCCGGCGCGCTCTTTATTCACGAACTCTTCCGTCAGGCTTTCGACTTCTTTCTCGCTGATTTTTTCGCCGTCTTCGGCGTTGGTCGACGCGATTCCACGTTCGGCTTTATATTCGCCTTCGAGAGCCATGCGGCGTTGCTCGCTCTTGCTGAATTGGTGGCCGACGAAAGTGCCTACCGAGAATGACAATAAAGAGATGAAGAAGACCAACACAACCTTGATCAAGGTGTCGGCTTTCGAACTGCCTTTTTCCGAGTTTACAGACATATATTTTCCTCCAAGAGCGGTAACTAAATGTTAATGGATTTAGGCCCCGCGGGTCAACATGCCTACGTCTTGACATCGGTAAAGAAGACCTATTGATAGGTATAAATGAAAAATCTCGACCTTTCCAAAGCACTGACGGCCTCCCGCGAGGCGGCACAAGAGGGACGTAAAGTCCTGTTGCACTACTTCCGCCAACTTAAAAAGGTCCAGGAAAAGGCGCACGCCGGGCTGGTCAGCGAAGCCGACGTCGAAAGCGAAAAGATAATCACAAAGGTTTTGCAAAAGCATTTCCCCGAGGTGCCGGTACTCGGTGAAGAGGGCGCCTTCCTCACCAAAGACGAACACATCTCGCGCACCACCTGGGTCGTCGATCCGCTCGACGGTACGACTAATTACGTGCACGGCTTTCACGTATTCTGCATTAGCATCGGCCTGCAAGTTGAGGGTGAGTTGGTCGCCGGACTGATCGATGTTCCCATTCTCGACAAGACCTACGAAGCGAAGAAGGGCGGCGGCGCTTACGTCAACGGCGAGAAGCTGTCGGTTTCCAAAACGGCCGCGCTACGCGACTCGCTTCTCGCCACCGGATTTTTTCCCGATAATACGGACGCGCTAAAAGATCAGCTCAGAATATTTGCCGACCTCGTTTACGAAGCTCGCGGAATCCGGCGCGCGGGCGCGGCCGCCTACGATATGTGCATGGTGGCCGAAGGTGTCTTCGATAGTTTTTGGGAACCTAACCTTAAGCCCTGGGATACCGCGGCCGGCGCGGTGCTTATCCGTGAAGCGGGCGGCTCGGTTTGGAATTACTCCGGTGAAGATTATAAACTCGGCGATACAACTTTGCTCGCGGGCAATACGACCGTTTGCAATTTGTTAAAAGAGCGCATCAAGAAACTATATCCATCAAAGTAATTAACCGGTTTCGTTAACCGGCGTAGTCCTGTCAAAAAAATCCTACGGTCAAAATGCTTTTGTCGGTCCAGCACTAGGCAAAAAGATCCAAAAGGCCCAGTGAAAGGCCTGAAACCTAAATCAACGTCTCGTCAAAAAGCGCGGTTCCCGCGCTAAAGTCCTGTTGGCACCTGCCTTGCTCATTCAAGGGTTCGTAGCACTACTTTTGAAATTGATTAAGACAGGGGATCTCTCGTGGCCGAAACAAACGCTAGCCCAGCTTCACCATCACCCGAGGGCGGTGGTTCGTCTGGTGGTAAACCGACTTTGTTCATCTTGCTCGCCATCATTAATATGGCGGTCCTCATCGGCGTTTGCGCGATGATGTACTTAGGTCAGAAGAAAAAAGAATCACAACCCGGCATCGACGACGTCATCAACGGCGAACACGAGAAGTCGAAAGAAGAAGAACACTCGAAAGAATTCATCGGCAAACTCGTGCCGTTAGAGACTTTCCTAGTCAACGTTTCGGGCTCGCGCGGCCGTAAGCTCGTGAAGATTAATATGGAGCTCGAGGTAACGAACGCCGAGGTCCAGGAAGAGGTCGAGAAGATCAAGCCGAAGATCCGGGACTACATCATCATTATCGCATCCAGCAAAACGTTCGCCGAGATCTCGACCAAAGAAGGCAAAGACGCCCTTCGCGAAGAGATCAAAAACCAGATCAATTTGTTTCTGACCAAAGGCCAGATCACTAAAGTTTACTTCACCGAATTCATTCTCAATTAATTAAGGATTACTGATGAGCCAGGTTTTATCACAAAGTGAAGTTGATGCCCTCCTCGCCGCGGTTTCCGAAGGCGAGATAGGCGCGGGCGAAGGCCAGACCACCGGTATCCCCGGTGACGAACGCGTCGTCGTTGTTTACGATCTGACCTCGCAGGATCGTATCATCCGCGGCCGTTTACCGCAGCTCGACGTTATCTACGAAAAATTCATGCGTTCATTCCGGGTCTCGTTGTCGTCGGCGCTACGTAAGATCGCGACGTTAACCCACGCCTCGACCGATTTCTTAAAGTTCGGGGAGTTCATCAATACTTTACCGATGCCCACGTGCATGAGCGTTTTGCGCTTCAATGCCCTTCGTGGCTCCGCGCTTTTTGTGATCGAAAGTAAGCTAGCCTATGCTTTGGTCGATAACTTTTTTGGCGGCGCCGACCGTCCTTATACAAAGATCGAAGGAAAAGATTTTACGCCCATCGAACTTTCGATCGTCCGCAAGGTAGTAGACCTAGCCATCGAAGATTTAGAAAATGCCTGGGCTTCGGTTGAGAAGATTGATGCAAGCTTCGTTCGTACGGAGATTAATCCGCAATTCGTTGGTATCGTACCTCCGACGGATATCGTGATCGCATCGACTTTCGACGTTGAATTGGAAAACGCGAACGGCACGATCACGTTAGTGATTCCGTACGCAACGATTGAGCCGATTAAACAAAAATTGGCGACCGGTTTCCAGGTAGAATCTGACCAGACAGATAAGAAAATGTGGACGGCGATCATCCGCAGCCAGTTGATCGAGACCGACGTGAACGTCAACGTGAACTTGGGTGAAAGCCAAATCACTTTGAACGACCTGATGGGTTTGAAAGTCGGCGACGTGATCCCCTTGGATCAAGACACGACCGGCGAGTTTGATGTGTTAGTCGAAGGTGTTCCTAAGTTTAAAGGTTATTACGGCATTCACCATGGGTCGGTGGCTGTGCAGGTTACCCGGCCCATAGAAAAATAAGGATATAGAAAATGGCTGACGATAAAGGCGGACTCGCCGCGGTTCAAAATACGGATACGGGCCCGATCGGTAACGACAAAGCGGACAAAATGGCGGGGATTCCCGACACGAGTCATCGCAATCTAAACCTCATCCTCGACATTCCGTTGCGGGTCGCGGTTGAGCTTGGCCGCACCAAAATGGTGGTCAATGACTTGCTGAACCTCGGTCAAGGCAGCGTGATCGAGCTGAGCAAGCTTGCCGGCGAGCCGATGGAAGTTTTGGTTAACGATAAATTGGTCGCGCGCGGCGAAGCGGTCGTGGTGAACGAGAAGTTCGGTGTTCGTTTGACGGACATCATCTCGCCCTCGGAACGCGTTGAACAACTGAACAATAAATAACGAGATAAAATAAATGAAGTTCACGTTAATCATTTTAAGTACTTTGTTCTGCCTGAACGCCCACGCCGCTCCTAAGTCCGACGAAAAATCGGACGAAGCCTTGGTCGCCGCGGCCGAACAATTAATTGCCGAGGGTAAATCCGAAGCAATGGCCGAAGACGGTCTGGCTACCGAAGTGAAGTCCACTTCATCGGGGTCGGACGCCGTCGAGGCTTCCGCGAAAGGCGTTGAACTTAAAGAGTCGGAAATCCCGGTCATCCTCAGCGGTAAGAAAACCGCCGACGAAAAAGGGAATTCGATTTGGCGCATGGTCGCTTCGCTCGCCGTAATCGCGGTGACCGCGGCCATCGGCATTTTCGTAAGCAAGCGTTACGCCCACAAGAAAGACAAGGGCGGTAAAGTGGCGCGCATCGAGTTGATGCACCAGCTTCACTTAGGCCCTAAGAAAAGCATCGGCCTGATTCGCGTCGCCGGCGAGACCATGTTGGTCGGCATCACGGACCAGAACATCAATATGCTTAAAGCCGTCACCCTGATCGACGACGAACTCGAGCACGTCGTTAACAAAGACTTCAATGGTTTCCTCGAAGACGAATTCTCGATCGAAGACGTACGTTCCGCACTCTCCCCCAGGTCTTAGAGGTAAACGATGACCCGCAACCGTTGGATGCTTTTTGGTTTTTGTTCCTTAGGTGCACTGATGATGGGCGCGGCAAGCGCCCACGCGCAAGTCACCTTGCCCAACGTTTCGTTGGGATTCAAAAGCACGAACAATCCGCAAGAAGTCGTAGGCACGATCAAGATCATCATGCTGTTGACGGTGTTGACGTTGGCGCCGGCCATCTTGATCATGATGACCGCGTTCACCCGCATCATTATCGTTTTAAGCTTCATGCGCCAAGCCTTGGGCACGCAACAGATGCCGCCCAACCAATTGCTCGTCGGTCTCGCGCTCTTCCTAACGTTCTTCATCATGTCGCCGGTTTTTAATAAGATTAATTCGGAAGCCCTACAGCCGTACCTTAATAGTCAGATCGCGCAAGAAGTCGCGGTCGAAAAAGCTTTGGCTCCTATTCGTGTCTTCATGTTTCACCAGACGCGCGCGACCGATCTCGAGCTCTTCATTAAGTTGAGCAAGATGGAAGCGCCTCGTACCCGCGCCGATGTTCCCACGACGGTGTTGATTCCCTCGTTCGTGCTTTCCGAGTTGAAGACGGCGTTCATGATCGGCTTTATCGTTTACTTGCCCTTCTTGGTCATCGACATGGTTGCCGCCTCGGTCCTTATGGCGATGGGGATGATGATGCTTCCGCCGGTGGTGATCTCGCTGCCTTTTAAAATCATGCTTTTCGTGTTGGTCGACGGTTGGTCTTTGCTGATTGGCTCGTTAGTAAAAACGTTCGGCTAAAAACATTCGGTTAGGGTGGGGTAGTAAATGTCGGAAGAATTGATCTTAAAACTCGGCCAGGACACTTTGCGCACCACCGCCATGCTCGCGGCGCCGATGCTTGTTTCGGCCTTGGTCGTCGGTCTGATCGTGTCGGTCTTCCAAGCCGTCACCCAGATTAACGAAGCGACGCTGACCTTCATCCCTAAGATGATCGTGGTCGGCGCGGTTCTCGTGATCGCGGCTCCCTGGATGATGGATTTGATGAGCCACTTCACCGTCGACCTTTTCGACAATCTCGGAGAGATGGTGCGCATCCGATGATCGCTTCGCCGTATCAGTTTAACGATACCGAATTGCTCCTGTTCTTCATGGTGCTCGTGCGCATGACTTCGTTCGTCGTCTCGTGGCCGATCTTCGGCATCGAGAATATCAGCGCTCCCGTAAAAATTCTTTTCGCGACCGTGTTGTCGTTCGTCATTTTCCCTACTCTTCATTTCAAGGCTTCGCAGATTCAAGCCCTCGATAACGACCTGATGCTGCTCGCGATCCGCGAAGCGTTCATCGGTCTTTCGGTCGGCTACCTCGGCCGCTTTTTCTTCTTCGCTTTCCGGATCGCGGGCGAGATGATTACGCAAGCCGTGGGCCTCGGCGCCGCGCAGATGTTTAATCCCGCGTTGGGCGGGCAGACGAGCTCGCTCGAACAATTGTACGTCGGCCTCGCTTCGCTTTTCTACCTCGCGGTGAACGGTCACCATTTTTTGATCACCGGTTTGGTCGGCACGTTCGAAACCGTTCCGGTCGCTCAAATGTCTTTGAACACTTCGCAATTCTTCGGCGTGACGAACATGGCGCAAGAAGTGATCGAGCTCGGGCTTAAGCTCAGCGCGCCCATCGTTATTTCCATCTTGGTCATCAATTTGATTTTGGGCGTCGTCGGTAAAACGGTTCCGCAGCTGAACGTATTGGTCACCAGCTTTCCCGTGAATATCTTGTGCGGCTTCGCTCTGATGATGATTTCGATGCCGATGTTGATCGATCAGATGCCCGCGTTTCTTGAGCTCAGCACCACGCGCGTCTTCCAATTCGTGGGGGCCTTTTAGTGTCGGACGAGGGCGGCGAACGGACAGAAGAGGCGACACAGCAGCGGCGCGAAGACTTTCGTAACCGCGGCCAAGTCGCCCAGACCCGCGAGCTTTCGTCGGTCTTTTTGCTTTTCGCGACCGTGTTGATCATCGGTTTAATGAGCCGCTTTTTCTTCGGTCAGATCGTTGAGCTGTTTAACGCCGCCTACGGTGATGACTTGGTGAACACCATCCGCGCGGGCGAAGGTTTCGGCCACATCATGATGTTCTCGCTGGTGAAAATGTCGTACTTGATGCTGCCGGTGATGGGAATTTTCTTCGTCATCGGTCTGGCGTCGAACGTCGTGCAGGTCGGTTTCCTTTATAACGAAGAAGCCTTGAAACTCAGCTGGGAACGCCTGGACCCCGTATCGGGCCTCAAAAAAATGTTCTCGTTCCGCGCGATTACCGAAGGTGCGAAGGCCTGCCTAAAAGTGACGTTGATCCTTTTCATTTCGTATCTGCTGATCAAAGGCCATTTGCGCCAATTGCCTTTCCTCATGAATTACTCGATCCCGCAAATTTTTAACTTCCTCGGTTCGTTGATGATCCGCCTTTTGTCGGGCGTCGGTTTCTTCATGTTGGTCCTCGCGGCGGCGGATTATTTCTACCAGCGCTGGGATCTCGAAAAGCAAATGAAGATGACCAAGCAAGAGATCAAGGAAGAACACAAATCGCGCGAAGGTGACCCGATGATCCGCGCGCGCATTAAGCGTATCCAGCGCGAGATGGCCGGCAAACGCATGATGGAAGAAGTGCCCAAGGCCGACGTCATCATCACGAACCCGACGCACATCGCGATCGCGCTTAAGTACGACGAAAACATGGTCGCGCCGACCGTAATCGCCAAGGGTGCCGACGTCGTTGCGCAAAGAATCCGCGAGATGGCGAAAGAATTTAACATTCCCATCATCGAGAATAAGCCGCTCGCGCGCTCGATGTTTAAAACTATGAAAATCGGCCAGGCAATTCCTAAAGAACTTTATACCGCGGTCGCCGAAGTTCTGTCTTACGTTTACAAACTTCGTCGCAAAAAGAATAGATAAGGTGAGTTGAGATGGATGCAATTTTTCAGTTCCTAAAGCGATTCGAAAAATACAGCAAGAATACCGACTTGTTGGTGGCGTTCGGCCTGATCGGCATCCTGGCCGTCATGATCATCCCGCTACCGGCCTTCATGCTGGATCTTTCGCTGACCGTCTCTTTGACGCTGTCGCTTTTGATCTTGCTCGTCGCGATTTACACCGACCGCGCGCTCGATTTCAGCATTTTCCCGTCGCTGTTGTTGGTCACGACCTTGTTCCGTCTTTCGCTCAACGTCGCGACTACGCGTTTGATTCTGACCCACGGTCACGAAAAGGGTGCCGTCGGCGCCGTGATCGAGGCGTTCGGTCACTTCGTGGTAGGGGACTCGTACGTCGTCGGTTTCGTTATCTTCGTGATCTTGGTCGTCATCAACTTCATCGTTATCACCAAGGGTTCGGGACGCGTCGCGGAAGTCGCGGCACGTTTCACCTTGGACGCGATGCCCGGTAAACAGATGTCGATCGACGCCGACTTGAACGCCGGCACGATCAACGAAACCGAAGCGCGCACCCGCCGTAAAGACATCGAAAAAGAAGCCGACTTTTACGGATCGATGGATGGTGCCAGCAAATTCGTTCGCGGAGATGCGATCGCCGGTATCATCATTACGTTAATTAACGTCGTCGGTGGTTTGGTCATCGGCGTGTTCCAGCACGGACTGGACCTTTCGACGGCCGCCAAGACCTACACGATGCTAACCATCGGTGACGGTCTCGTATCGCAAATTCCCGCGCTGATCATCTCGACCGCGGCCGGTATCGTCGTTACCCGTAACTCGTCCTCGGGCAATATGGGTAACGAGATGGCGAGCCAGCTATTCTTGAAACCGCGCGCGGTCGCCGTCGTCGCCGGTATCATTTCTTTGTTCGGCTTGATTCCCGGTTTGCCGACGTTGCCGTTCTTTATGGTCGGCGCCGCGCTCGGTGCCGTTTCGTGGGCGACTTATAAATTCCAAGACGAGAAAAAAGAAAAAGAACAAGCCGCGAAAGACGAAGTGGCCCGCAAGCCCGCCAAAGAAAACATCGAGTCGATGTTGCCTTTGGATTTGGTTGAACTCGAAGTCGGTTACGGTTTGATCAATATCGTCGAGAGCGATCAATCGGGCGACTTGCTCGAGCGCATCGTTTCGATCCGCAAGCAGTTCGCGCTCGACATGGGACTGGTCGTGCCCAGCGTGCACATCCGCGACAACTTGCAACTCACTCCCGGTGAATACCGCGTGTTGATCAAAGGCAATCGCGTCGGCGGCGGAACGCTACGTCCTGACAATATGTTGGCGATGGACCCCGGTTCGGTGCTCAGCCCGATCCCCGGTATCCCGACTAAAGAGCCTGCTTTCGGTCTCGATGCTCTTTGGGTGAGCAAAGGACAGAAGGAAGAAGCAGAAATTGCCGGGTACACGGTCGTGGATTTGCCCACGGTTATGGCGACGCACCTGACGGAAATCATACGTACGCACGCGCACGAACTCTTCGGCCGTCAAGAAGCCGACGCGCTTATCGAAAATTTTAAAAAGAATTATCCCAAAGTCGTTCAGGAGCTTATCCCGGATGTTTTGCCGCTCGGAAGTGTGGTTCGTGTTTTGCAAAACCTTTTACGTGAGCAGGTATCGATTCGCGATTTGTTGACGATCTTCGAAACCTTGGCCGACGAAGGTCATAAGAACAAGGACATCGAAGTGTTAACAGAAAACGTTCGCAAAGCTTTATCAAGATCGATCACGCAGAAATATATGAATGAGCAGAGTGAGATTAACGTAATGACCTTGGCACCCAGAGTAGAAGAACTTGTTTCGAATTCCTTGTTGCAGACCGAAGCCGGTGTGCAACTCGTAATGGATCCGCGCCAGGCCCAAAACTTGTTAACGCAAATTTCGAAGACGATCGAATTGCATCCCGAAATCGCGGGCCAACCGATCTTGCTGACGTCGGCCACCGCGCGCCGCCACTTGTTCAAACTTACGAACCGTTTCCTCCCGCAAGTTGTTGTCCTCTCGCATAATGAAATAGCGTCCGATGCCCGCATCCAAGCGGTAGGTTTAGTGGAGATGGGCCATGCAGGTTAAGAAATTCGAAGCCAAAACGATGAAAGAGGCTTTGGAATTGGTAAAGGTCCACATGGGGCCGGAAGCCATCATCCTCTCGGCTAAAGATAGCCACCGTGGTTTCGGTTTGATGGGCGAGCGTTCGGTCGAAGTGACCGCCGCCGTTTCGGAAGAGACTTTGCGAAAGAAGAAAATCGCCGAGAGCCGCTTGCGCGAAGACTTACGCGAGCGTTTTCAGCAGATTCCCGCGAGCAAGCAAAAAGAATTCATCAACAAAGCGTTCGACCGCGCGAGTGACCGTGAATCCGCACGCCGCGAAATGGCGATGGCCGGCCAAGCGCAAACGAAAGTTTCGGCCGAGAGTCGCGCGCAAACGAGCGGCATGCGCTACATCGATATTCCCGACGAAGAATTTGTCCAAGAACACGGCAGCGAGCGCGTGCGCCGTGCGGCCGAAGCCGCCCGCAATGGCTTAGCCGTTTTCCAAGAGCCGAAAGCGCGCCCGCAAGCGCCGGCCTCGAAGCCGAAGCCGCACATCTACACGCAGGCGAAAGCGCAAGCCCAAGCTCAGGCCCAAGCCTTAGCGCAAGCGCAAAATCAAGCGCGTGCGATGGCCCAGCAAGCCCAACCGCGTCCTCAGCCGCGCCCTCAAGCCGCGGCCGCCGCCCAAGCGCAACCCTCACGCGCCATCACGCAAGACTCCGTAAGCCGCGCGATGGAAGCGACCCAGCGCGAAGCGCAGCAGAACATGCAGGCGCAGCGCGCGCATGAAGCGGAGCGCTCACATTCAGCGGAGCGCTCACGTGAGGCGGCCACCGGCCAAGTCGCCGTTTACGAACAAGCTCCGCGTCACCCCGAAGTCATCGCGCTACAAAACCAAGTGCGCGAACTGCGTAGCCTCGTTGAAAAATTCCAACAAGTTCCGCAAATCAACATGACGATGCACCCGGGCGCCGAACAGGGTTTGCCCTTCGAGCTTAGCCCAATGTACCAGCGCATGACTTCGCAAGGCGTACTTGCGCCGCTCGTGACCGGCATGCTCAAACGCGCCGCTAAAGAATTAGATCACGACAATATTCGTAAGTCCGCGATGGTCGACGCTTGGATGGTCCGCAATATTTTGAACTCGGTCGAAGTGACGCAAACGCCGTTCCAGGGTCGTTACCACGTCTTCATGGGTTGCACCGGGCAGGGCAAGACGACCACGCTCGTGAAATTCGCTTCGCACTTGCTGCTTAAAGAAAAGAAAACGATCGCGATCATTTCGCTCGACACCATCAAGGTCGGCGCGGCCGATCAATTGCGCATTTACGCGCAAATTCTTAACGTGCCCTTCGCGATCGTACGCAATCCCGAAGAATGGCAAGTTGCCCAAGAAAAGCTCGGTCACATCAGCCACATTTTGGTTGATTGCCCCGGCTTTAACTTGCGCACGATGAATGAAGTTGAATGGCTTAAAGCCATCCTTCCGCCGGCCGAGATGGGCCGTCAGTTACATTACGTTCAATCGGTTTTAGCCCGCGACGAGGAGACGTTCGACATCGCGAGCCGCTACCAAATGATCGGCTTCCACGACGTGATTTTCACCCGCCTGGATGAATCATCACGCCAAGGTTTGATTTTGAATTTCCAAGAGAAGTTCAAGGTGCCGATTCACTCGTTCGGCCTGGGGAACAGAATTCCCGAGGACTACGAATTCGCCACCAAAGAACGGGTGGTGGATTTCTTATTTAAACTCACGAAGGTTTCGAAGAGAGAGGAAACAAATGTTTAAGAACGGTTTTGATACTACGCGCACCATCAGCGTGACGTCGGGCAAAGGCGGGGTCGGTAAGACGTCGCTCGTTTGCAATCTCGCGTTTGAGTTGGCCGCGGCCGGAAAGAAAGTGTTGATCCTCGACGGCGATTTAGGAATGGCCAACGTCGACATTTTCTTCAACGCGCGTTCCCGTCTAAACATTAGTCATGTCTTAGAAAATCACTGCCAGCTCGAAGATATCATCATGGAAGTGGCCCCCAACGTGCATTTGATTCCCGGCGGATCGGGTGTTTACGGTTTGAGCCGCCTTGAGCCCATGCAAAAGCATTTGCTATTGGATCAAGTCAGCCGCTTGAACAAGAACTTCGACTACATGCTGGTCGACACCGCGCCCGGCATCGACGACAACGTTTTGTATCTCAACGCCGCCGCGCAAGAGATTATGGTTGTCGTTACTCCCGATCCGAGCAGCCTCACGGATGCGTACGCTCTGATCAAGGTCCTGAATCAACGTTACCGCGAGAATCGTTTCTCGATCGTAGCGAACATGGTGAGAGACGAACAGGAGGCCCGCATGGTTTTCAAAAAACTGAGTGACGTCGCGGCCCGTTTCCTATGCGTTGGTCTGGATTACCGCGGCTTCATACCCAGCGATCTCAATTTGAGACAATCTAATCGTAACCAAGAACTCGTTGTCCGTACGACCCGGAGTGCTCCCGCGAGCGTTGCCATTCGTGGTCTAGCCGAAAACCTCAAGGGTTCCGAACGTTTTACGGAGATGAAGGGCGGATTGCAGTTCTTCTGGAATCAGCTCTCCGGCGTCGCCTAGCCTATACGGCGATCCGACGAAAGCCGCGTTTACGTGCGGTGTTTTGATAAACAAGGCGAATTTGGTACTATTAGGGGAGAGAGTTTCAAATGAGCGGATCTAAGGGCGGGACGATGGCTGCGAACAATAACAATAATATGAATACGTTATTGAAAAAGTACAAAGAAGAGCCCACGAAGATGACGGCTCAGCAAAAAGACAAGCTGATCCTTGAATACTCTCCCTTGATCAAGTTCATCGCGCAAAAAATCGCCGTGCGTTTGCCCTCGAATATCGAGCTCGATGATTTGATCTCGAGCGGCGTCATCGGTCTGATGGACGCGATCGAGAAGTACGATCCGACCCGCGACAATAAGTTTAAAACCTACGCCGAATTCCGCATCCGCGGCGCCATCCTCGATGAATTGCGCGCGCAGGATTGGGTTCCGCGTTCGGTCCGCGATAAGGCCAAGATGCTTGACCGCGCGACGCTCGAACTCGAGTCGGCTTTGGGCCGCTCGGCCAACGAAGAAGAAGTGGCCTCGAAGCTCGGCGTTTCGATGGACGAGTACTACGATCTTTTGAACCAGGTTCGTCCCATTTCCGTTTTGTCGATCGACGACGCCGCGACTTTTTCTAACGTCGACAAAAAATCGATCTTGAACATCTTGGAAGGCTGCAAACTCAACAACCCGTTGACTCAGCTGAACATGAAGTCGGTGAAGGACGTCGTCGCGAAAGCGATCGAAGACCTGCCCGAACGCCAGCGCTTAGTTTTGTCTTTGTACTACTACGAAGATTTGAACTTAAAAGAGATCGGCAAAATCCTACGCGTCACCGAGTCACGCGTTTCGCAATTGCACGCCCAAGCCATCTCACGCCTGCGCGCCAAACTCTCGCAAATCTTCGAAGACCAAGAAGTCGAATCGGCTTAACAGCGGCGGCGGCGAAGAGCGGTCCGCAGCGCATTTCACAAAGGCGTCGAAATGAACAAATCGACCGCCTTCGCGAGCTACCTACGATTTAAAAACCTTTATGTCGTCTGCCGGGGTTGATTTGTTCATTTCGACGCCTCTTGCAGATGCGTCGGCGGCTAAGCCGGACGGGCGCGGTTCATCGGCCAAGACCAATTACGCGTCGGTGGCGACGACGAGTTTGCGGATTTTTTCCATGAGGCGGGCTTCCATTTGGCGGACGGCTTCGCGGGTCGTGCCGTATTTGTCGCCGATTTCTTGTAGGGTCATCGGCTCGTCGTTCAAGACGCGCGCGTCGAGCAGGAACAATTCTTTTTCAGAAAGAGACGGGCGCAGTTCGCCGATCTTGTCATTTAAGATCGCGAGCTCTTCGCGGCGACCTAAGTTGTCGTCCAATCGATCGGGATCAGCTTCGCTTTGGTAATCAAGCAAACTCGAAGAGCCTTCGTCGCCGACGGGCGCGTCCAAACTAATATCACGACCCGAGAGGCGCGACTGCATCTCGCTGATCTCTTCTTTGCTGATGCCTAAGCGGCCGCTCAGTTGCGCGATGCCGGCTTGTAAACCTTCGCGTTCGAGCTTTTCGCGTTCGCGCTGAAGTTGGTAAAACAATTTCCGTTGATTGGCCGTCGTGCCGATGCGGACCATCGAATACTGGCGCATCAAAAACTCTTGAATGTATCCGCGGATCCACCATACGGCGTAGGTGATTAGCCGGTTGCCTTTGTAGGGATTGAATTCCTTCACCGCGTGCATAAGTCCGACGTTGCCCTCTTGCACGAGATCGATCAACCGCGCACCGAACTTGGTGTACTCGGCCGCGACCTTAACGACGAAACGTAAATTGCTCGTGACCAGCGCTTCGGCGGCTTTGGTGTCGCCGGTCTCGCGGTATTGAATCGCGATTTCGCGTTCTTGTTCTTTTGTCAGAAGCGGGTAGCGGCCAATCTCGGCCATGTAGCGCGTGACCGGGTCGGCGGTGGCGAGACCTTTTTCGTCGGCGAGATAAGGGCCGGGCTGAGGTATATCAACCCCGGCGGTTTCCTCGTCGAGAACATCGGGAACATCTAAATCAAGATCGGCGTCATTATCGGTGTCATGGATTGACGCTTCGGCCGGCTCTTCGATCGAAGAGAGGCCCGCGTGTTTTACGATTTCGCCGTCGACCGTTTTGAACTCGGTTAAATCGCCGACCTCTTTTTTGACGGGAGGCTTTTTGCGCTTGCCGGGAGCGGCCTTCGCGGCTTTTTTTGCCGGCTTTGCTTTAGCTGAAGGAGCCGGTTTCTTCGCGGGAGCTTTCGTAGATTTTTTCATCGAAAAGCTCCTGCGGACCAGGCCGGGCCATCGCTAGGCCAGGGCTTCGTCCAATTTTTTCTGGAGAGTTTTTTCAACCATGCCTTTAACGAGCGCGAGGTGAAACGGAAGATCAACGGTGATGTTCACGGTAGAACCGCCGGAACCTTCGCTGACGTTTAATTTAGCCTTGAACATAGAACCTTCGGCGGTGCCAGAACGGGTCTGCGCATTGAAGTCCGCCTTGTATTTGGCGTCCAACTTTCGCAAGTCTTTGTCGTCCGTCAGCATGTCGGAGATTCGTTTGAAACTGTCGTCGGGGCTAAGCTTACTTTGTTTTTCAATTTTGACTGATGGCATAGGCCCAAACATAATTCAATTGGGGGGCGCTGTCCAGGTCAGTTGTACCTTTGCCGCCCCTCATGTAAGACTGAATTTTTAGCCGTACACCCCTCTCAAGGAAACACACATGGCCTTCTTGAAAACCCTGAAAAGAACACACCGCTGCGGCAGTTTACGCAAAGAACACGTGGGGCAAAACGTCGTCCTCATGGGCTGGGTTAATTCACGGCGCGATCATGGTGGGTTGATCTTCATTGATCTACGTGACCGCGACGGCTTTGTGCAAATCGTATTGAATCCGGCGCTCGAAGCCACCAAGTCCGCGCCCGATTTCCGGGGTGAGTACGTCGTAGCGCTTCAAGGTGTGGTGCGCGCGCGTCCCGAAGGTATGACCAACAAGAAAATCGGTACCGGTGAGATCGAAGTCGAAGCCACCCGCTGCGAGATTTTAAGCCAGGCCGACACGCCGCCCTTTCAGACCGACGATCCTAAAGTCTCCGAAACTCTGCGTTTGAAATATCGCTATCTCGACCTACGAAGCCCGCGTTTGCAAAGCCACTTAGTTATGCGCCACAAGGCCGTGCAAGTGGTGCGCAACTACTTAGCGAACGAAGGCTTTCTCGAAATTGAAACGCCGATCTTATACAAATCTACCCCCGAAGGCGCCCGCGATTATCTCGTGCCTTCACGCGTGAACCAAGGTTCGTTCTACGCGCTTCCGCAAAGCCCGCAAACGTTGAAGCAGCTGTGCATGATCGGCGGTCTCGATCGCTATTATCAAATCGCACGCTGTTTCCGCGATGAAGATTTGCGCGCCGACCGTCAGCCCGAATTTTCGCAAATCGATATGGAGCTTTCGTTCGTCGATCAAGACGACATCATGGCCATCAACGAAGGCTTGCTCAAAAAAATCTGGAAAGAAACGCTCGACATCACCGTCACCGAAATACCGCGCATGACGTTCTTCGACGTGATGAACAAGTACGGCTCCGACAAACCTGACTTGCGCAATCCGCTCGAGCTGCGTGACGTTTCGAAGTCGGCGAGCGGGCAGGGGTTTAAAGTTTTCGACGACGTCGCCGCACGCGGGGGCGCGATCAAAGCTTTGGCCGTCCCGAACGTGGCGTTGTTCTCACGTTCACGCATCGACAAGTTGACCGACACCGCGAAAAACATGGGCGCCAAAGGTTTGGTATGGCTCAAGGATGAAAACGGCACGATTACCTCGAGCGTTTCGAAATTCTTTTCGCCCGAAGCCTTGGCTAAAATTTGGGCGGAAGGCGGCGGCATCAAGGGCGGCGCGATGTTTATCGTAGCCGACGACTTCGACCCGTGCTGCGCGGCTCTCTCCACTTTACGCAACGAACTCGGCCGCGAACTAAAACTGATCGACGAAAAAGCATTTAAGTTCCTGTGGGTCATCGACTTCCCGTTGCTCGAATACGACGGCGACAACAAACGCTGGGCCGCGCGCCACCATCCGTTCACGATGCCGCAAGATCACCAATTACAAATCATGCTCGACCGCGATGAGAAGCAGTACCCGACCTTGCTCGCCAAAGCTTACGACTTAGTCTGCAACGGCTACGAGATCGGCGGCGGTTCGATGCGGATCTATAAACGCGAAGTCCAGGCCGCGATGTTCGAAGCGCTCGGGATGTCCGAGGCCGAAGTGAAATTGAAGTTCGGCTTCTTCATCGAAGCTTTGTCTTACGGCACACCTCCGCACGGCGGGATCGCTTGGGGCGTCGACCGCCTGGCGATGCTCCTCTGCGGTACCGACGCGATCCGTGATGTCATGGCCTTCCCGAAAACCTCGAAGGCGACGGATCTCATGGCCGAAGCCCCCAGCGAAGTTTCGCGTGAACAGCTGATCGAGCTGGGCATTCGTCTAGCGGCGAGCCTCGAAAAGAAGCCGTAATGCTCTTCCATACCGCCTTCGGCAATTGTACCGATAACTGATCTACCCGCGCCGGCGCGGGTAAGACCTTCGGCTTGTTTCATTATTAGACGTTCGCACCGTGGAATTTCGGCGGGTACCGACCGAAAGGCTAAGTGGAGGAGAAGGATTCTCTTCCATGCTCCAACACACGGAGGTGAAAAAATGGAGAAAATTAGTGGGATCGTCCGCGGTAACTCGCGAGTAACGACGATCGATAACAAAAGTGCCGCCCCGGCACGAACGGGCATGCCGAGCTTTGGCCGACCCGCCGGTGAATCAACGCCGTCGATCGCAAAGTCCTCGTCAACCGCCTCGCGCGCGGTCGCCCTTCATAACGGAATGACCGAAGCCAAGAAAGCCATCAGCCAAGAGCGGGTTGTGTCGGCAATGGCCGATCAGTTCTTCTTGAGCCAAAGCCGCCAAGGCGAACTGCCGGTCGAAGATATGCTGCCGGTCCCGATGATCAGCAGACAAGCTCCGTCGACCGACGAACTGATCGTTAAGGCGGAAGCCGACGGCGATTCAATGCAAGCCCCCGTGAAGGAATACACTCCGCGCGGAAGCTTCGTTGACGTTCGCGCTTAATCACGTCCATTCAAATTAGCTTTTACCAACGGTCGCCCTTAAAAAAGGCGGCTGTTTTTTTACCCGCGCCGGCGCGGGTAGATTCGATAACGCCCGGGCGCTTACATCGGCTCGAGCAAAAATCCGAACGACTCGAGCGCCGCGACTTTATAGATCCCTTGTAAGCGTCGCTCGCCCTCCTCAATCCCGCAAACCACCAAGTGATCTACGCTCAACTGAATCAATTGCCGAATCGCCTGCACGTTCCACTGGGGTGCACCCAATTGAACCAACATCTCTAATCGCAAGAGCGCCTGCCGCGGTTCGGAAGCGTGCAGCGTGCCGAGCGATCCGCTGTGCCCCGTCGCCAGCGCGAGCAATAGATCTTTAGCCTCGGCGCCGCGAACCTCGCCCATCACGAGTCTTTGCGGCCGCATGCGCAAGCTTTGGCGTACAAGATCGGTGAGCGTCACTTCCGGTAAAGCGACGGATTGCGCGGGACGGGTCAAAAGTTTCGCGCTGGCGGAATTCGGGCGCATCAATTCGTCGGTGTCTTCGATGATCACCGCGCGCTCATTCTCTTCAAGCTCACGTAAGCACGCTCCGAGCACCGTCGTCTTGCCGCAGCCGGTGGGGCCGATAAACAAAATATTTTTCTTTTGGCCGACGAGATCGCGCAACAATTTGACCCGCGCGGGCTGCGCCCAGCCGGCGGCTTCGAGCGACGGTAAGGTCCAAGGATTGGCGGGCAGCCGGCGCAAGTTCAAATGGTAATTACAATGGGTAAGCGGCGCGCAGCCCATGTGCAGACGAAAATCACGCCAGCGTCCGTCGGTGAACGGTTGCGAGAGATCGATTCTGACCGAGGCCTCGGCGCATACTCGGTCGATAAAGTTTTTAAACGTGGTCTCGCTCAAGAAACGGTCGTCGTGCCGCCAAAATTTTCCGGCGCTTTCGATCCAAATGTCGTCGGGCCCGTTGATGATGATCTCTTGCAGTTGCGGCGTTTCTAGAACGGCGTTGAGCGGGCCTTCGCCGAAGAACTCGT
The DNA here is from genome assembly GCA_947444305.1 of Pseudobdellovibrionaceae bacterium. Taxonomy (GTDB): domain Bacteria; phylum Bdellovibrionota; class Bdellovibrionia; order Bdellovibrionales; family UBA1609; genus JALHOQ01. The sequence goes on from CANEZP010000010.1 coordinate 55,339, forward strand.
CGGTTAATCGGCGGTGCATATCGGCCGGCGCTTGCGCGATCAGTTGGCGTAGAGTTTCGTCGGCGTTCGGGCGCGCAAAGTCGCGGCCGTCGAAGCTCCATACTTGTTGGAACTTCAGCAGAATACTTTCGGTTTGAGTGGTGAGATTATCGGCTTGCGTCGGCACGTTGCACCCATCCTTCCGGCATTTGTAAAGGCTCATCGCCCTCGGGTGAGTGAATTTCCGGCGTGACGAAGACCACGAGTTCGGTTTGATGATTTAAAAATTTTTGACTCGAGAAAAGCCGGCCCAGCACGGGGATGCCGGTCAGAAAAGGTAAACCCTCTTTGGACTCGCCTAACTCTTGGCGAAGTAAACCGGAAAGCGCGATCGTCCTGCGGCCGGGAAGATCGAAGTGACTGCGCACGCGGTTTTTCTTTACGGCGGGAACGCCGTCGACGGCGTGGGCCATATCGAGCAGCGAGATTTCGGTTTCGACCTCGAGGCTGATCGCGCCTTGAAAATCGGCGCGGGGTTTCACGTTGAGGATGACCCCGTGTTGTTTCCAAATCACGCCCTGCGCATTTCGCGTCGCCATGCGGATCGGGAACTCACCGCCCGCGTGAAATTGCGCCGTGCTGCCGCTACGGCAGAGCAGGGTCGGTGAGGCTAGGATTTGCGCGTGACCTTGCGCTTCGAGCGCTCGCAGTGAGAGCAGCAAACCTTCGCTATCTTTGAACCGCGGGATCATCTGCGCTTTGTACTCGCCGGGCCACTGTATGCCGATTTCTTGGGAAAAACTTTTTGAGACCTCAGCTAAGATTACGCGCGTGCGCACGAGCGGTGCGATCGCCAGATCCGCGCCGGAGACGTCGACCGAAATACCGAAGGGTTTGTAAACCCGTTCGACGGCCGTGCGCAAACTCTGCGCGCCTTTGGGAATATGCACGCGAAATTCACCGTTCCCGGCCGAGAAGCGCACGATCGGAAAACCGTTCTTCAAAGCGAGCGCACGCAGGTGCTCCATCGCTTCCTCGGCGACGTCGGGAAGCGGGTGCGCGCGGAATAAAAATTCTCCCCCGTTTCGCCTCGTGACCTCGGCTAAGAAAAGCCAGTCGGCAAAACGGAGGAGGGTACCGGAAACGACAAATTGTTTCTGGTCGGTGTAAAACTTCAAACCCATCATGCGGCCGACGGCTTGGCGCATGGCCAACGCGAACTCTTTATCCAATGAGGAACTGACGCGAACGAGGTAGCTCGTGCCGTCGATCGCGAGCGACGTGGTGCCGGGTTTTAAACCGATCACTTTTACGCCGGCGCCGTTATCGATCGCGCGCAGAACGCCGCGCGCACCGACGCGAACCGTGGCCTCGCTGGAAGCCGGCAGCGTGCGGGTTTCGCCCACCTTGAGCCAAAGCTCGGAAGCCGGGGCGGGGAGCGGGATGAGTAAGAGGAAAGGAATGAACCATTTCATGAGCGGAGATCATTGCAAGAACGCGCACGGGTCGGCGTGAAGATAGAACGGAAGAGACGTCCGGCCTTACCGATTTCCGCCGGACGGCCTTAGACAACGGACAAGCGCCGGGAAGCCGTGGGAGAATCCGAAAAACTAACGCCTCGCTTAAATCCTGGAATTTAAAAGCTGCGTTATTTGCCTTAGGCGGTCTCGCGCAGAGCTTTCTCTCAACTTCAAATGAAATAAACAGAATCTAGTTACTTAATCCGCGGGGAGCGAGAACGTCACTTCGAATTTGCCCTTGGGCGTTTGCACCTCGAGCTGCGAACCTAGGCGGCGCAAGACCGCTTGTACGACGCTCAAGCCCAGGCCCGTGCCCTTGGTGTGATTCATGATGTTCTCATCTAAAGAGAACGGCTTCAGAATTTTGGAGATGAGATCGCTCTTCACCGATTTGCCCTCGTTCACCAAAGACACTTCGACCTTGTCGCCTTCACCCTCGCGGCTGGCAAACTCGATCGTTGAGTTTTCGTGACCGAACTTAATGGCGTTGTCGAGTAAGCGTGAAAGCACGGACTTCAACGCTTTGGAATCCGTACGCACATCGCTCGCGGCGACGTTCACCTCGAGGGTCATGCCTTTTTTATCGAGCGCTTCGGCGTAATCTTTAGAAAGATCGGCCACGAGCTTTTTCAGATTGATACCCGAGTTCTTGACCGGCATCTGGCCCGTCTCGGCGGAGACCAATTCGAGCGAATCGTTGATCAAAGCGTGCAGGCGGTCGGTGCTTTGTGAGATGCGGGACACGAACTTCGTTTGCTCTTCGTCGAGTTTTGATTCTTGCAGCAAACCTAAAAAACTCACCATCGTCGTTAGCGGCGTTTTCAATTCGTGATTAATAAGGATCATAAAGTTTGACTTGGCTTCGTCTAAAGTTTTGAGCTCGCGCAAAGCCAATTCTAGTTTCGCGTTTTTCTCTTTTAGCTCGGCCGACATCTCGTAGCGCTCGATCGCTTTGTCGACGGTGTTTGCCAAGTCGACCGGATCCCAAGGCTTGGTGACGTAACGGTAAACCTGGCCGGAGTTGATGGCCGAGATGACCGAATCAATGTCGGTAAAGCCGGTGAGCAGGATGCGGACGGTGTCGGGGTGCGTGTCCATGCTCTCGCTCAAGAACTCAACGCCGGTCATGCCGGGCATGCGTTGGTCGGTCACGATCAACGAGACCGCGGGGTTCGCGTCTAAAAGTTTGAGCGCTTGTTTACCCGATGTGGCTTTGAGCACCGAATACTTTTTGCGGAACAGGCGCTCGAGGGCATCGACGTTGTCGGTTTCATCATCTACGACGAGGATCGTGTGTTTCATAGGTTATATTAGTGTAGAGGCAGAGCGGGCGCCCGGCAACCTACCCGAACGTCTTGATTCCTAGCCTAGACGTCAAGTTTGCGTACGATTGTCTCGAAAAGTAAGATGACGGAGTCCGTTGACTTCGAGGAGCCCTAATTATGCGAATGCTATTGTCGCTCATTTTCATGTTTGCGTTGAACGCGCAGGCCTTTCAATTCGGCACCGGGATGTCACCCGGAATGCAGTGCCCGTATCCGTACGGACCGTCGAATTCGGCATATCAAGGTGACGACCAGATTCGCAACCTCGTGGGCGGCCTCGCCAATGCGGAACGCAAATTAGATCGCCAAGAACAAAAGCTTCGCGCGCTGACCGCCGAGATCAACGCCGCTAAATCAAAAATCAAACGCGTGATCAAATCGGCGAATGCCATGGCCGAAATCGAACGGCACTACAAATACAAAGCTAATCCCGACGATTACTCGCCCGCATGCGGGCGCCGCGAACGTAGCGAGCGCACGGCTTCGGCCGGCGGGCAGGGTGCGAACGTCGTGCATCGTCCTTCGCGTGGTGCTCCCACGGGCGGCGAGGAAGATCCCGGTCGGTACGCGGTACCGAGCGATTTTTGCCAAGGCGGCGTGAACGATTGGCAGCACGTCGTGGCCGAAGACGGAATGGTCTTGGATTCTATTTGTGATTACGAAGTTCCATTATCGCGCAACCGTCCCGACGAAGGCCGCAGCGCCGATTGCCGCGACGGTTTGGCCGACTTCTACGGGAAACAGGCGAAGCGCGAAGCGCTCGAAGCCGAAGTGCGTTCGCTCAAAGATAAAGTCAGCCATTACAACGAAGACAAAGAACGTATCTCGGATCAAATTGCCGAGGGTACGTACTGTCCGTATTGCAACAGCCAACGTCGCGGCCAAAACACGATGGGCACCGGAAATTTCGCGATGATGGGCGTGGCGATTCTCGGCGCGCTCTTCAACCGTCAGCCCCAGCGTCCGCAACCGCAGTTGATCGCGGTACCGCGCCGTGGACCGCCGAACGCGATCCCGTACGGCGGATTTCGTGGTGGTCCGCCGCAAGCCCTTCCGTTTCCCGGACCTTCCGCTTATCCCGGTCGCCCGTACGCGGCGCCGATTCCCGGATACATGGGTGTTCAACCGGGCGCCGGTCCCGGACAAGGTTTTTACGGCGGCGCGCCCGGCGGGATCGGACAAGGTTCGTTCGGTTGCCAGGGTACGAGTCCTTACAGTTTCGGCAATCCGCTCGCTCCGCAATTTCAGCCGTTTCCGAATTCGCAAGGAAACGCCTTCGCGAACCCTTACGCCAGCGATCCGTTCGCGGCGTACGGAAATCAAAACGGACAACATCCGCTTTTGAATGCGGGATACGGACCGGGCATCGCGCCTTTCTTAGGCAACGGCGTTCCGGGTTACGGACAAAATCCTAATGATCCGTTCAATCAGTACGGACAAAATTACGGCGCGCCCGGAGCTTTGCCGTTTCCCGGACAGGGTTTCGGACAAAATCCCCTCGCGCCTTACGGCAATGCCTACGGCGGTCCCCCCGGAGCTCTGCCCTATCCGCAAAACTGGTATCCGAATAACGGCTACGGCAACAACGGTTACGGCTTGAACGGCGCGCCTTACAGTCTTCCGTACACGGGCGGCTACGGCGGAGGCAATTTCGGACTCGGCGGTCCGGGCGTTCTGCCTTACATCGGTCCGAACAGTGCGCCTTACGCGAGCAACATGCCCGTCTTAGGCGGAGGATATAATCCTTCTTACGGCGCACCCTACATGCTGAACCCGGTGCAGAACTACGGCTACCAAATGAATCAGCTGCGCCAAGGTGTCTCGCAAATCGGTGGCGGTCTTTACGGCGGCGCCGCGGCTCCCGCGGTCATGCCGTACATCGGCAGCCCGACGCCTCCGCCACCGCCTAACATTCCGACGCGCACTCCGACCAACGGAACGGCGCCCGGCATCGTACCCGCACGTTAGTTCCAATAACCGGAGAAGCTTGGTAGCTTCTTCGGATGCGAATCGACTCCTGCTTTGACAGTCATGTGCATTGGGCCGCGACCGGTGAATTCGTTCAGCGCTTGCAGCTCAATTCTCTTTCCTCCCCCGAAAAAATTCTGGAGCTCAAACCTTCTTCGCAACATTACCGCGGCGAGTGGTTGATCGGCTTCGGCTGGGACGACACCTTATGGGAAAATAAACCTACGCGCGCAGTTTTAGATCGGTGGTTTCCGGATACACCCGTGGCGCTGTCCCGCTGCGACGGGCACGTGCTTTGGTGCAACAGTGAAGCTTTGAAACGCGCGGGTCTCCTGGGCGGCGTTTCGCTCAAAGAACCGAACGGTGGGCGGGTCGAACGCGATGACCAAGGCGCGCCCACGGGATTGTTGGTCGACCAGGCGCGCGAACTCGTCGATAACCTGATTCCGCAACCCACCGCTTCGGAAACGCGCCGGCACTTACTCGAAGGCGTGAAGCGCTTTAACAAGGCCGGGTACACGCACATTCGCGACATGACTTGCGACGAGCACAAATGGAACGAGGCCGTGAAGATCGACGGCACGGGACTTCTCACGCTCGCGGTTGAAGAATACTTTTGGCTGAAGGAACCCGGCGCGCTCGACAGCGTACTCACTTTGCTTAACCGGGCAAAGAACGAAGCCCCCGAAAATTTGCGCGTGATGGGCGTCAAAATATTTTTGGACGGGGCCCTGGGCAGCGAGGGCGCGTGGCTTTCAAAATGCTACTGCGGCAAATCGCATTCGGGTCTACGTCTTTGGGAAGACTCAGCCCTTCGCGAAACATTAATCAAAACGTGGGAAAAAGGTTTTCAGGTGGCGTGCCACGCGATCGGCGACGAAGCGGCCGACCGAATTGTCAGCCTCGCGGCCGGCCTCAACCAAGAGGGGATTAAAGGCACCTTACACATCGAGCACGGCGAACTCATTCGCGGTGAAACGATCAATAAGATGCGCGGACTTCCGTTCGAGGTTCACATGCAGCCTTCACACTGGCTAGGTGATCAGGTGTGGCTTAAAGAAAAAATCGGCGACCTCATCAACCACGCCTTTCCTTGGCGAAAATTGCAAGAAGCCGAAGTGCCGTTTGACTTCGGCAGTGACGCTCCGATCGAGCCCGCAAATATTGCGCGGATTTTCCAGGCGTTGAGACAATCGGCGGAGGCGGGAATCCCGCGTTTGCTCGGTTCGCCGGCGACGTACATGGGTCACCGTGATCTGTCGTGGACCCCGAACACTTTCACGCTGCTCGAGGACGAATCACCCGCGCAGGTCGTGTTCAAAGGCGAACATCTACTTTAGTCACTCGTGGCCGTACGTGGTGGTCGGCTCGCGCTGATCTTTCGGTTTCTTTTGGCCGTTCACGATGATCGCGACAATAACGCCCGCGGCGACGCCTCCCCAAAGCCATTTCGATTTGTAGAACGCGGGCGCGCTCTCTTTAATTTCCATGCGTGGAAGTTCATCGCTTCGGCCGGGTGGATTTTGCGTGGCCGAATTGATTTGGCTGACCGGATTTAAGTTCACGATTTTAGCCGGCAAGGCCTCGCAAGTTAAACCCCAGAAGACCCGCGACTCTTTCAGCGCGGCCCCGGCGGGGGAGTACTGCGACTTCGTGCAGTCGCCCGTAACCCAAGCCGATTTTTTCGGGCGGATGGATTTGAGTTCCGAAGGCGCGGCGGTCGCGACCACGGTTTGCCAAACCTCCGAAAGATAAGTGATCCGCAGCGAGGGCACGTGAAGCGGGAAGCCCGGGCAAGATTGGCGCGTGCATGGTACGCCGTTGACCAGCACCGTCGACCAGCCGTCGGCGAAGATAAAATCGGGAACTTGCACGCGGGGAACATCGCGGCGCAAACGTGAGAGCGCCTTCAATAGCGGCGGCGGAAACAACCCGCTTTCGGCCGAGACGTCGGCGCCGGTGGCGACGGCTTGTAATAAAAATTGATCTTGTTTATCGGCTTCGAGTTGCATCTGCGCCAGCCGTAAGAACGAATGCAGAAAAATTTGGCGGTCGGCCCGGGCCCAATCCTCGGCCGTAAACATGACGACAACTTCTTGGAAGCGGAGCTGCGCTTGCTCCTTAGAGTTTTCTAGAAATGATTTTTGTGCCGCCGCGAAGGCGGAGAGCAAGGCTTCGCGCTGTGCCGCCGCCGGCCTTTGCCGCAGCAAAAACTGGGAAGGCGCGAGCAGATCGGGATCGGCTTTGAGCGCCGCCCGGTATTCAAGCGCGGGCGTGTCGGGACCCTGGATGAGTACGGTGGCCAAGGCCATTTGGGGGTTGATCGAAAAAGAGGCCGGGCCTAAAGCCAACATACCCAACATTTTGCGTACCGATAAACCGACGGGCCAACAAGGTAAACGCCGCATTTCTAACTTCCTCCGTAAACGATTTTTTTGCGCTTCAGATTCGGGTTCTTTACAAACTCCGTTCCAACTTGATCGGGGCGCTTGACGATCACGGTAAATAAACCTCCGGACTTGAGTACGCGGGGCACTTCGTCCTCGGCGATCAAGATGGCGAAATGAGTGGGATTTTGCGGCGCCCGCAGGATCCGTACGTTTCGCGCGACCAAGCGCTGGCCCGGGCCGTTGTCCGCTCCCGCTTGAAAAAGATCAACCAAGCCGAAGCGTCCGAGAATGGAGTCCAGCGCTTCGTAATTCTGCACCTCGATCGGGACCAGAACGAAACCTTTCGGGATCAAGGTATCGACGTCCCGCGGCTGGTGCCGCGTCGCCGGCGGGGGCGGCGGGGTGGAGTTAACGGCGTAGGCGAGCAGCGGGAACAACGCCAGCACGCCCGCGTAGAGCATCACTTTTTTCTCCCAATCAAGGGTGGCGAGCCAGGCCTTCGCTCGAGCGAGAATCATCGTGCCTCCTCGGACAGAACGGCGTTGCGGAAGAACCCTTTCGTTTGCGCCGCGAACTGCTGGACCAGAAGTACGAACGAGGTGAGCACGATCAAAACCATGACCACCTCGACGGTGCATTGGCCGCGACGATTTGAACTTTCCATTGTTTCTGTTTACCTTTGAGGGTGACCGAACATTCGGTGGTTTGTTTTAAAGCGATATCCTTATTTAGGGTGTTGACGCCGGCGAACGGTGGCCGGAGGTCGGATTGAAAGCGAAATCGATGCTGCTGCAGCAATTGGAAGAACGGCAGCGTTTCGTAATCGGGAGTCAGTGAAGCCGGAGGCCGGGCCTCGACCGCGAGCGCCCGCCAGTAGTAACGGCGCGAATCCAGCGAGGCGACACGTAGTGTTCGCAATCGCTCACGTAAACGCCGGTGACCGAAATGCCTTTGGCGGTCGGCTTGCGCCAGCAACGCCTGTTGCTGCGTACGAAGTGCGATTTGCTGAAGCACGACCGCCGCCCAATAAGCCTTCGCCGCGGCTAACGCGTAAGGGTTGCCGGAAGCGAGCGCCACTTTGACCGCCCGGTCCGCGGCCGCGCGCTGAGTACGCAAGATTTTGGCGCGGGGATTCAAACGCAAAAGCTGATCAAGCGTGCCGGCCAGTTCCTGCTGGAGTTGCGAGGCTTGCTGCACGCAATGGGATTGCGCCAGCGACTTGCGCTTCAGAATATAAAACGAACAGCAGAGCGCGATGAACAACGCCGCCGCAAACGGCGCGAGGCAGAGTAAACTCACCAATGCAAAGCCCTGCTCCGAACCAAGTGGCGTGCATCCAGACGCTTGCGAACCTGTAGTTGATATTTGTTTATCTTCCATCTTACGTCGGCCTCCCAAAATTCATGTTTGCCGCGCACGCCGGATCTTAGGCGAGCTTCGTCCAAACGGCCCCAAGCGAGCGCGGCGCTTAGTTTTTGATTTAGATTACGGCGGCAGAAAAATGCGGGGCGCGCTTCGCTCATGCAGTAAAGCGCCTGCTCGGTTTGGTATTGCATCCACGCCCGCGCGAAAATGAGGTAGGTGCCGAGCATGATTCCGCCGACGAAAACAGAAAGCGCGAGCGTCGCCGGCAAGGCTTCGGCCAACGCTCCGCCGCGGTTATTCATGGCTTTTGCGCCCGGCCGCTCCGTTCATAAAATCACTGAAGTCTTTTTTGCGGAGATCATCGCCGTCGATGCGCTCAAAAGATTCTTTGCGTTTGCCGTCGCTTTGCAAAGCGTGCACGACGTTTGCTAGGTTCACGTTGATCGAGCTTTGCAGCAGCCGAACCATTCCCATCGTGGCCACGCCGACCAGCGCCACCAGAATTACGTATTCGATTAAGCCTTGCCCGCGGGAATTCCGAATCAATTGCATGCGCAACCTCCGGGGCCACGCCAATGCAGGGAGACGGCCACGGCCAACGAGGACGTAAAGCGGAACGACGCGGACGCCGTCCGGTAACCGGATAACCGGCGCTTATCTATTTTTAAAGTTGCAAGTGTGCGGGACGGGATCGCAATTGAGCTCGTAGTTCATCGCGTGAACTTCGTCACCGAGACCGGTAATCATCTTACGATCCATCAGCGCGTCGAGCGCCGGTTTAACGAAGAGGTCGCGCCAATTCCAGAGGCTTCCGCGCATGGCGTAGACACCGGACGGCCGGACGCGGACCGTGTCCAAGGCATCGAATGATTTCGTGGCGCAGTTGTTTCCAAGAATGCGGTAGGGCTTGGTGTAGCCTTCATCCGCGGACATTTTAACTAACGTGTAGAATAAACGATTGGCTTCGTCCTCGGTGATTTTGATCCGGAACTGCCGGACGATGCTTTTGTCGACCAGGATTTCTTCGCGGGCGCGGTCCAGCGTGCCGAGCAAGCGTGTGACCAAGCCGTAGCTGCCGCTAAAACTTTTGAGCGCTTCGTACTTTTCGCCGGGCGGTGCCGTGAACGTGCTCGAGATAATCACGTCATCCAGGCTGGCCACGACCGGGTCACCCGATTGGGCGGTCAGCTGCAGCGGGCGTTTTAACTGAAAACGAAATTGCGTATGCGCGGCGGTGACCAGCGGGATGCCGCTTTCGAACGGAACGATCTGGTAATAAACTTGCCGGACCAAATTCTTGGCGATCTCGGCTTTCCACCAACGGCGATAGTAGTAAACGTTCACGACGCTCATGGAATCGGGCCGGTCATCAAGGATCTTAAGCGGGCGAACGGTCGAGGTGTCTAGGCATTTGCCTTCGAAGGATCCGCGGCCGGTTTCGTGCGGCTCGAACGGATCGTTCGCGTCGCTGATGCAAGCGGACTGGGCGAGCGCAGTCTGAAGTAAAAATAAGAGGGAAAGAAGCACTTACTTCTTAGCGGCTTTAGCCGGCTTCGATTTTACGCGCAAAGCTTTGCGTCGCTGGATAATGCCGTCGAGGATCCCGTAGGCTTCGTGCTGAAGGTCATTTTCGTAAACGAAGCGGTAAAAACCTTCGATCTCGGGACTTTGGCGGAATTTTTTGGTCGAAGTGGGCAGGGAGTCGCTGGCGACGAAATCGATCGATGAACCGTCTTCGGATAGCTTTACTTTTTCAGCCATGGAAACTCCCTACGAGATATATAGAGTTCCGAACCTACGGTACTTCGCGCGCCCGGTCAATCGGCTACACGGGCGGCCGGAAATGGATTACATTCCGGTCACAATCAAAGGATGTTCCGTGCAAATACTTGAAGGCAAAGCCGTCTCCGTAGCCCGTCGGGCCAAAATCGCGGCCCTGAGCGCCGAATTCAAAGTGAAAGCGGGCCGGCCGCCCGGTTTGGCCGTAATTTTGGTGGGCGATGACCCGGCTAGCCATGTGTACGTAGCAAATAAAATCAAAGCCTGCCACGAGACCGGAATTCGCTCGACGGAACAAAAATTACCCACCGGGACGACCGCCCAGCATTTGCGGGAAGTCATCGAGGAATTAAATGCCGACCCGCTGGTCGACGGGATCCTGCTGCAATTGCCGTTACCCAAACATCTTAAGGGTGACGAAGCCATCACGTGGATTTCGCCGGGGAAAGACGCCGACTGTTTAACGCCGCAAAATCTTGGACGCTTGTGGAGCGGGCGCGCGCTGACGACACCGTGCACACCGTGGGGCGTGATGGTCATTCTTGAACACTACAATATCGACGTCGCCGGCAAGAATGCGGTCGTCATCGGCCGCAGCAATATCGTGGGTAAACCGATGGCGCATTTGCTCAGCCAAGCGAACGCGACCGTCACGGTTTGCCACTCGAAGACCAAGGATTTACGTGAGCACACGCTGCGCGCCGATATCGTCGTGGTGGCGGCGGGGCAACCTGAGTTTTTGGGCAAGGGCGATTTCAAAAAAGACGGCGTGGTCGTCGACGTCGGAATTCATCGCAAGACGCTTCCGAACGGTAAGAGTAAATTGTGCGGGGACGTACGATTAAAAGAGCTCGAAGGCATTATCCGGGCGGGAACGCCGGTGCCGGGAGGGGTCGGGCCGATGACCATCACCATGCTGATGGAAAATACGGTTAAGCTCGCGAACGGGCATCTTTAGTTTGCGCCGGCCGCTTGCTCGCCGATGATCGATTGAATCCAGTCGGCGTGGGCACGGAGAATGATCGCGTGACTGAGGTTTCCGCGGAAGTTGCAACCCGTGGTGCCTGCATTTACTGCGGCTAAAATCATCTTCCCGAATTTTAAGTAAGAGGTCGGGCCGCCCGAGTCGCCCGGGCAGATCACGGCCGAACCGGAGATTTCCATAAGGTCATCCGACACCATCCCCCCGAAACCCGTCATGCCGAAGCTCATCGGATTGACCGGCTGATAAAACTTCTTCTCGGACGTCACGAGTCCGAGCCCACTGATAAAAGCGAGACGCGTGTCCATGGCCGACGGCGTAAAGTCATAATCGATCGTCATGGGTTGGTGAAAGCCATCCCGAACCGGCTCGCTGAGTTCAGCCACCGCGAGATCGCCGGCGCGGGTTTCTTTTAAGAAGCCTTCACCCGTCTGTAAATAAATTTTATTCTTGAAAGCAATGGTTCGGATTTTTGCGAAGGCGGCTGCGCACGCGGGGGTTTCAAATTTGTGGCCGTTGTACATGGCCACATTTTCAATGAGCTTCTTTGCGGGGAATTGCGTGTGGTTCAATGGGCAGTCATCCCCCGAGGACATGATGACCCGCAACACCTGGGCTTCGATTTTATTCAGGCGCGCATTGGCATCTTCGATACTGCGGCGGCCCATGAGCCAAAGGGGATGCACGTTCACGTTTTTAATCGCGATGGTCTGCGTGACTTCGGAACGATTGTTGAGAAGCAATATCTGAAAAGTCGCGGCCGGTTCGCCGGGTTGTTGGTCGAAGCAATGCGCCGAAGTCAAAACCATCGTCGGGGAGACGAGCGTGCCCGTGCAACGTTTGTGGTTCGATGCGTGAACCGCGACGACCGAACGCACGGCCTGGTCAAAATATTTAGCGCGCTCGATCGCGCTCATCCCAAAACTAGGATCGGCGCTGACGGCGAAAGCTTGCGAAAGGCTTAAGAAGAACGCGATCAAGTTAATCATAAAACTCCCGCTACGGCCGATTGGCAAAGACGGTCTTTCAACGCGCGCTTGGGCATGACGGAATCGTTCTCCGGCAAAGCGGTCGGGGCGCCCGCGGTCGAAAAATTATATTTGGTCATGTCGTTGGATATAAAATAAACCGCTAACTTTTTATTTACGTACTCGCGCATTTCTTTCGGGATCGCGGCCTTAAGATCCATCTCGGCGTAGGAATAGTCGTAGTTCTTCGCAAGTTTAAGGAAGCGTTTATAGTCTTTGCCCGTGTAGCCCTTATTGATTCGTTGCGCGCAAGCTTGGCGGTTGCCCGCGTTTGGATCGAACGAACAGTAGATCGCCGCGGCCGCGCCGCCGTCGCCTTGGAAATACGCGAGAATCAGAACGGTCGCGTCCGAATCGTCGAAGATGTCGGCGAGTTTCGCGACGTAGCGGGCGGCGCCGCACGCCGAAGGCACGAAGTAGCGGCGTTCGTCGTGTTCACCGCCAACCATCATGCCGAGGCCCTGCGCCGTTTTGAATAGGAGCTGGAAGGGCCCCAGCGCGCTGGATTGAGAGTTGCCTTGAACTTTGTAATTACCGCCCGTGAAATACGCCGATTCAATAACCGTGAGGTAAGCGAAGGCGGGCGATACGTCCATCGCCTGGCCGATCTTTTCGATCACGCGGCGAAAAGGATTCGCGTAGAAATAAAAGTTTTCGAGCGAACCGCGCCAGCTTGTTTCGTAGGTGCGGATCCAAGTTTTCACGCCGGGCAAATTACGATTGCGATTGAAATCTTTGGTCATACGCGCCGTGCGGGTCAACGTGTTGCTGATGCGTAAGTACGAGTGACCCGTGCGCACGGGCTCCGCGGGAGCGGCCGGGGCCGCGGGCTTGGCGGGGCTTTGCGTTTGCGGCGGCGCCGGCTTCGGCTTCGGCGCGGTGACCGGCGGCACGCCCGGCGTCGGAGTTTGAGTAGGTGCAGCGGGCTGCGCGGGCGGCTGAACGGGAGCGGCGGGCGCTACGGCCGGTGTTTCGTTTTCAACTTCGGGCTCTTCGAGCTCACCGTCGGGAATTTCGGGCGTTTGATTTTCGCTTTTCGGAGCGGCGGCTTTGGTTTGCGGATCGAGCTCGACGTCGAGCATGAACTCGCTATTCTGCTTCGTTTGCGCATCTTGCATCGTCACCTGGAAAATACGGCCGGCCGACTCTTCACCGTTACCGACGAGCTGGACTTTGCCGGGCGCACCGGCCACTTCGTCGAGATCATGAACCGCTTCGCCGGTGCGGAGCGAAGGACCTTTGAAACTAAACAGCGAAGTTTTCGAAAGCGGCGTATTTTGCGGCGTGATCTTCACGATGTCGACCAAGAAAAAAGAGATGCCGCGTACGACGTTGAAGTTGTGCACCCAACCGAAAGTGTTGTCGCGCAGCTCGGCGATTTGTTTTTCGACTCCGCTGCCCGCTACCGTCGGCTTGGCGCGGTTTTCACGCACGCGAGTTTTCGCTTTGTAAACCCAGTATAGAATTTGGGCGCTATCTTTAGTCGACGCTTCGGTGAGCGTAAATTCGCCGAGGGTTTGGTGCTCGCTGTCGTTCAATTCACCGGTCAAAGCGTAACCCGCATTTTCGGCGCTGAACGTGAATTTTGGTTTGGCACCCTTGAGATCCGCTTTGAACTGAAGACTCTTTTCGCCGTTTGCGAAGATGACTTTGAACGTGACGTGGTGCTCACCGAAGCGTGACGCCTCATCTTTTTTCCCGTTGAAACGCGCAAATTCAAATTCTTTGAGGCGTTCGCGGAGCGCTTGTTTTCCGTTCACCGGGCTGACCGGCGTGGGTGAAGGCGTGTTGGGCTTGGCGCGTAAGGCTTTTTCGACCCGCGAATCGCCGTTGGCCACGTAATCGAAGCCTTCGGGATTGGTGTAACCCGTTGTGCCCGCCATGTTGGCGCTCGACGGACGGCTCCCGACGGGGGCGCAGTTCGCGAGGGCCAGGGCCCAAACCAACAAAATGATGCGGCTTATGCGATTCACGGTTAGGCCTCCTCCGGCCCGATGTTCTAGAAGAGCAAGGCCAAGGCCACTTGAACGCCCTATGTCTTTGATTTAAGCCCGAAAAAAGTTGCCATTTTCGGCAGAAGAGACGAATTTGGGCGCCATGACTTCGCAATCCGAACCGCAACGTACGCCGCTCTGTGAAGAGCACATCGCCCTCGGCGCCAAAATGGTCGATTTCGCCGGCTGGTACATGCCCGTGTCTTACCAAGGTTTGCGCGAGGAGCATTTAGCCTGCCGCGCGGCCGTCGGGCTTTTCGACGTTTCGCACATGGGTGAAGTGCGTATCAAAGGCCCGAACGCTTTAGCCACGGTCGAATGGCTCACCACAAACTACGCCGGCAAATTGAATAACGGCCAAGCGCAGTACTCGCTTTTGCCGAATGACCAAGGTGGTTTGGTCGACGACTTGATCGTCTACTGCGTCGAAAAAGATGCGGACTATTTGCTGTGCGTGAACGCTTCGAACACCGAAAAAGATTTTAAATGGATGCTCGAAAATAATCGCGGCGCCGACATCACGAACGAAAGTTCGAGTTGGGGTCAGATCGCGGTTCAGGGACCAAAGGCGATGATCTTGGCCGAGCGCGTTTGCGGTGAAGCCGTGCTGAATATTCCTTCTTTCGAATTCCGCACGATCGCCTACGGCGGTGATCACTTGCTCGTCGCGCGTACCGGATACACGGGGGAAGACGGCGTCGAAATATTTGTTCCTTCTTCGCGAACGGCTGACCTGTGGCGGGATCTCTTAGCGCAGGGCAAAGATCTCGGTGTGACACCGGTCGGTCTCGGCGCGCGCGATACTTTGCGCACCGAGATGAAATACCCGCTCTACGGTCACGAGATCGATGATCATTCGAACCCTTACTCCGCGGGCCTCGGCTGGGTCGTAAAGCCCGACAAAAAAGATTTCGTGGGCCGCGCAAAAATTTTGGCCGGCAAAGAAGCGGGCCTGCCGCGCAAACTCGTAGGTCTAAAAATGCTGGAGCGCGGAATCGCCCGCCAAGGTTACAAATTGTTCTCCACCGAAGGTACCGAGATCGGTGTAGTGACGAGCGGTACTCCGTCGCCGTCGTTGAACGAAAATATCGGCGTCGCCTACGTCGAAAAACAGTGGGCGGCGGACGGAAAACAGATTAACGTGGACATCCGCGGGCGCATGGTAAAAGCCGAGATCGTCCCGACCCCTTTCGTGAATAAAAAATCTTGAATCTCTTATAAGGAGCACCGGCATGTCGAACTTCAACGTCCCCGAGGAATACTACTACACTAAAGATCACGAGTGGGCTCAGGTCGACGAGAACGTCGTCACCGTCGGCATCACCGAATTCGCGCAAGACAATCTTGGCGAAGTGGTTTACGTCGAACTTCCTGAAGAAGGTCAAAAAGTCACCCAGGGTGAACCCTTCGGCGTGGTTGAGTCCGTCAAAGCGGTTTCGGATTTGATCGCTCCCGTTTCGGGCACTGTGATCGAAGTGAATTTGTCGATGTCGGAAAATCCCGGCACGTTGAACGACGACCCGATGAACGACGGCTGGCTCATCCGCATCGAGATGGACACCGAAAAAGAATTGGCCGTGCTCATGCGCGCGCCCGATTACAAGAAGCTGATCAAAGTCTAATGAGCTTCGCGCGGTTTGTTTTCAGCGTGATGATTTTGTGGATCGCCGGGTGCGCAACGCCGGCCTCCCAAAATTCGACCGAGACGGAAGTCACAAGCCCCGCCGAAGTGACGGGCGCGACCATGGACCGCGAAAAAGTCCGGCTCGCGATTCGTGAGCACCTCGTGCCGATTCGCCACTGTTACGAAAAAGAGCTGAAGACAAATCCAAAGCTCGAGGGCAAATTGATCCTCGAGTGGGACGTCGAAGGTTTGGGCAAAGTGACGAAGGTCACCGTGATCAAGTCGGTGAAGCCCAGCGTCGACGAGTGCATTTCGGAAGTGATCAAAGGAACCCTGTTCCCCTCGCTGCCGAAAGGTCAAATTGGCCGAATCCGTTATCCTTTTGTTTTTTCATCGACGCCGGTTAAAGGCGCCTAGTACAATCTAATAATCATCCGGGCCCGGGTGGTGGAATGGCAGACACGCTGGTCTTAGAAGCCAGTGCCGTAAGGTGTGCAGGTTCAAGTCCTGTCCCGGGTACCAAATCTTCTCAACTTCTATGTTCGGCTGCGCCTCACCATTCTCAGCTTGGCTGTTGTGTTGTTCGTCTTCGGCTCACTGTTCGCGCAAACGCTCACCAACTCTCACATTTCTATTTGCCGGCGCGGGCTCCTGCCCTCGAACTTTTGGCTCGCGCATCGTGCGCGAGGTCCGCTGTGCGGACTGCCCAAAAGTGAGGCCGGCAAATAGAAATGCGAGAGTTGTCCCTTTGGATTTGTGGCGCGCGCACTGGTGCATTCGGACGGAGGCTTCGGCGTGTGTGTCGTTGTTCGTGGTGTATTTTTACAAGGCGTCGAGATGAACAAATTTGGGGTGTGCGGGGTTTGGGTTGGTTTTGAAAACGGCGAGGTTGTTTCTCGAGGTTGATTTGTTCATTTCGACGCCTTTGGAAAATGTGGCGTCTCCGAATTCGGGTTTCGGGCCTTGCGCTTTGGGCTTTGGGAGTTACCCAAATTGAATACGTAAAAATATGAGTGTTGCCTCTTTGGATTTGTTGGTGCGCGCAATCGCAAGGAATGAGTTAAGGCGTCTGCGTGAAGGAAGTCTTCCGGTGTATTTTTACAAGGCGTCGAAATGAACAAATTTGGGGTGTGTGGGGTTTTGGTTGGTTTTGAAAACGGCGAGGTTGTTTCTCGAGGTTGATTTGTTCATTTCGACGCCTTTTGTTTTTATGGCATGGACCTGTCTTAGGTAATCGTGTCTTTGGCGATCGTGTGTTTGGTGATCGTGTGTTTGGTGATCGTGTGTTTGGGATCGGGGCTTGTGATAGGGTAAGTTCATGCAAAAGAAATTTAGATTTTATTTTTTGATTGGTGTTACCGGTTGCGTTCTCGCTTTGAGTTCTTGTGGGCATGCGCCGTTTCCGGAGAGTGATCATTATCAAAACGGTCGGTTTGAGAATCTTGGGCACGTTGGTGGTGGGAAAAGTTTTTGGGCCGTGCTTCGTTGGAAGCTCGCGTTTTCGGGTGAAGAGTGGCCCGAGATGGTGCTCGATAATGTGACGCCGGACTTTACGCAAAAACCCGGGCTGGGCCGCGCTTACGTGACGCTGATCAATCACGCGACCGAGTTGCTTCAGTTCGAAGGGTTGACCGTTCTTACGGATCCGGTTTTTTCCGAGCGGGTGAGTCCGTTTTCGTGGATCGGGCCCAAGCGCCATCGTTTGCCCGGCGCGACGATTGCCGAGTTGCCGAAGGTGGACGTCGTCGTCGTTAGTCACAATCACTATGACCACATGGACTTGGCTTCGTTGCTCGAGCTTGAGCGCAAAGATCATCCGAAATTTATCGTGCCTTTGGGCAACAAAAAAGTTTTGACCGAGGCAGGGCTGACCGACGTCGTGGAGCTGGATTGGTGGCAAGAGGTGAAGCTTGGGAGTAGAGGTGGAGATGAAAGTGGAAGCGGAAATGAGAGTGGGACTATCGCCGGGGAAGGAACTAGGAAACGGCCCGCGACTATTTCGCTCGTGCCGATGCAGCATTGGTCGCGGCGTGGGCTCGGGGATACGAACGAAGCGCTTTGGGGTGGTTACGTCATTCAGGCTTCGGGACTCAAGGTTCTTTTCGCGGGGGATACCGGTTACGGCGAGCAGTTCAAATTGATCGAACAAAAATTCGGGAGCATGGATTTGAGCCTACTGCCGATCGGGGCTTACGAGCCGCGTTGGTTTATGAAAGCGCAGCACATGAATCCGGAAGATTCGGTGCGGGCGCATTTAGATTTGAAATCAAGGCGAAGCATCGGCATGCACTTCGGGACTTTTCAACTGACCGATGAGCGGATCGAAGAGCCGGTGACGGCGTTAAGGGAAAACTTGGTGAAGGCGAAGATCCCGGAAAATCTTTTCGCTGCCCCAAAGAACGGGCAGACCGTAAGTTTCGGACTATGATTCTTCGTCGGGGTAGTTATCGAATTTTTCTTGCAGATACGAAAGGCAATTTTCGCGGAGAGCCGATTGGTTGGCGGAATCCAACATCGAAGTATCCGTGGATGCGTCAATAACGAAGGAATATCTTTCGAAGTCTGGATTGTCGATTAACCCTTGGATGACGTGTGATTCTAAGGTCGAAGCTTGCGTGGCAAGATCTTGCATTCGGACCACCGCTTGATCGGCGAAAAACGTAACGCCGGCGACGGGAATGCGGCCCGCGAGAGCTAGCGTCAAACGCTCGCGCAATTTCGCTTTCATCGGCGGATCTAATTCGGTGAAACGCAACCAAAGTGTCCCGTGCACGTGGATGACTTGTTGATCGGGATCGATTTGGATTTGGTCCAAAGGAATTTTACGCAGAAAATAAACGAGATAATTATCAACCGAATAGCGCGGGTTATTCGGAAAGGTGATCGTCGCGGCGTGTGTGGAATTTACAGCGGACCATGCAAGAAGAAGCGCGATAATCTTGATCAAAAAGAACTCTCCTAGTTTTGCGATTTGCCTTTGCAATTCAAGCGTCTTTTTGTGATGGTCGGCCATGAATTACAACCGAATACTTCTGGGCCGGGTGCTTTTGGTCATTCTTGGCGTCGCCATCGGTTTCGTCACCGGTACCGGCACGGCTCACGCGCGGGGCGCGGATGCTCGGGATCATCACGGACGTAGAGAAATGACCAGCGCGCCGGTTTCCGTAACGTTAAACCGCTTCGGGCGGATTTCGCCGGGTGGCGGCTCGGGTTTGAAGTTCAACATCCGCGACGCCGAAATCAATTCGCCTAAGTCCGTGCGCTTCTCGGCTAACGGCATGAAGATGTACATAAATTCGCTTGAGGGTGCGCAAACGCTCGTTTATTCGTGGCCCGATCTGGTTAAACAAAAAACAATTACGCACAATTTTGGTGCCGGCGATGCGGCTTTGTTCGGGGGCGAAACGACCGTTTTTAACTATCCCTATTATCAAGGACGCAAAGAGCCCAATATTTTTCGCGGCAAACCGGTCGAGAGCGAGTTGTCGCACGGAGGCCGCTACCTCTGGGTGCCGTACTATCGCCGCGATTTTGATCCTTCGGGACAATCGCCCTCGGCCGTCGCGATTGTCGATACGACCGTCGATGAAATCGTGCGCGTGATGCCGACCGGGCCGATTCCTAAATACGTCGCGGTTTCTCCCGACGATCGCTACGTCGCCGTGACCCACTGGGGTGACAACACGATCGGTTTGATCGACACGTCCTCCGATGATCCCTGGGCTTGGCGTTACGTCGCGCATCTCACCGTGGAGTCGCGATTGTCACAAGCTGGTAAAGGTGGGACCGACCGCGATTCGACCTGCGGTTTTTGTTTGCGCGGATCGGTATTCACGCCCGATGGCCGGTATCTATTGGTTGCGCGCATGGGCGGCGGCGGCATCGCGGGGTTTGATGTTTCGTCCGGTGAATATTTAGGATCGGTGATGAACGTGGCCGCGACGCCGAGGCACTTGGTCATAAGTAAAGACGGGCAAACTCTTTATGCAAGTTCGAATAGCGCGGGTGCGGTGTCGGCGGTGCCGCTCGGTCATTTGTTGAACGAGCTTGAGCGAGCAAACGGGAAACGTATAGCCGGTCCGGCTTGGCGTTCGGTCCACGTCGGTCACGGAGCGCGAACTCTAGACATCTCCGAAGACGGCCAATTTCTCTTCGTCGCCGTTAATCATTCAAGCGAAGTGGCCGTCGTTTTTGCGCCCGCGATGAAAGTCATAGCGCGCCATAAAGTCGATGCGTATGCCGTAGGGCTTGCGTTAGCGCCCGACGGCACCGCCGTTGTGTTAACCGCTCAGGGACGTTCGGGCCGCGGCGGCGGGAACTCCGTGAATCTCATTTCGATCGATGCGCGGTGGGCGCCGATTTTAACCCAGCGCTAAGAATTGCTTCCCAAAGTCTAAGCTTGGTCTTCTAATTAATAGCCGACCATAATTTTCCGGCTTTTCATCGGGGGACCTCATGCGTTTTCTTTCGCTCGCCTTAATTTTATTCTCTACGTTGGCCGTGCACGCGGGAGATTTGGAATTTCGCAATCTCACGGCCGAGGAAGGTGGCGAAAACTTCACCCTCCAGGTCGGTGTATCGGCGCCTAACGCGAGTGACGTTGACGGATCTTATTACAACCGGGCTTCGACCACCTACGATTCGGTCGACCTCTACAATTACGTTCGCGTGACGCCTTCAACTAAATTTTCGGTCAGCACCAAGGGCGACGGTTTTTTATTGGTGGGCGATTTCAAACCCGAAACGAAATACAAGGTGACGCTCAAGTCCGGGATGCATTCGAAAGAAGGCAATGTCTTAGACAAAGAAGTGACCAAGGAAGTCCGCACCGGCTCGTTTCGCCCGCGATTAATCTTTAAATCTAAAGCGCGTTACTTGCCCGGTTCGCTCCAGGGCGCGATCGCGTGGGAAGCGGTGAACGTCGAAGGGGTTGAGTTCGAAGTTAAACAAGTGTTCCCGCAGAACCTTCACCAATGGGTCAACAATAACGAAGCGGCTTCCGACTCCGTTTCGGAAACGGTCAAGACCATCACGCAGACCGTGAAGGGCCGCAAAAATAAAATCTCTAAAGGTAATTTCTCGCTCAACGGTCTGGACACGCTCGGTAAAGGTGTGTTCGTGGTCGTCGCGAAGCCGCCGCCCAAAAAAGCGGAAGCGCCGGCGGCCGTAAGCGCGCCGGGCGGCGAAGAGGGAGAAGGCGACGACGGCGCACCGATTCCCGATTACTTTCGCGGTGAATACGACCGCGCGACTTTGATCGTCACCGATTTGACCGTGGTCGCGAAGCGCGGCAAGCAGGACGTTCGCGTTTGGGTGATGAATACGCGTGATCTCCAGCCCGTGAAGGGCGCAACGGTCGAAGCCGTGGCGTACAGCAATCGCAAACTTGATCACTGCGTGACCGAGGGCGCCGGTGCCGAATGCGTATTGAAGTGGAAAGCTAACGGTGAGGTTCAACCTTACGCGCTGGTGGTTAAGACCGGCAAAGATATGACTTACGTTCGCTTCGAAGATCTCACGCTGCCCAACGACGCGTTCCACGCAGGTAAGCGCGAATTCAACGCGTCGGCCGGTGAGCTTGATGCCTACGTCTACGGTGAACGCAATCTGTACCGGCCCGGCGAAACTTTGAAGCTAGCCGCGATGGTCCGTAACAACAAGTTCGAAGCCGTACCTAAACTCCCGCTGCGCTGGACGATCACGAATCCGCGCGGCAAGGTCGTGCGCGAAAGCGTCAGCGAAACTTCCGACTTCGGGATCGCGCTCGCCGAATACCCTTCGAGCGCGGCAAGCGAGACCGGGAAATATTCCGTCTCCGTCCACTCGGGCAAAAACTTACTGCACGAAACACCCGTGATGGTCGAAGAGTTCGTGCCGGAGCGGATCGGCTTAAAAGTCACGCCCGCGCAGGAAGTGGTCGTCGGTAAAGCGAGCGCACCGTTCAATATCTCGGCGCTTTATTTATTCGGACCGCCCGTCGCCGGCGGAGGTTATAAGATTTCTTGTTCGATGGCGCCCGCGTTTCGTGAAATACCTAATCGGCCCGGCTTTGCCACGGGTGTTTACACGAAAGAGCCGGCGCAAGCGGTGACCCTCGAAAGTAAAGAAGGCACGCTCGACGCGAAGGGCGGCATTCAAGAAGCCTGCGCGTACGATACGAAAACGGTCAAGCTAGCCGAAGCTTACCAGCTCCGCGCGAAAGTTGAGGTCAACGAATCCGGCTCGGGCCGCGCGACGATCAAAACGGGTTCGGCCTATTTCGCCGCGACCGATACGCTGGTCGGTCTAAAACTCGCCGGCACGAAAAACCGCACGATCAACGTGACGGGCGGAATGTTTGATTTCAAAGGTTTGCCCAAAAACGCGAAGACGACCTTAAAATTGAAACTCTTCAATATTCGCGAGCACTGGTTTTACACCTACGGCGGATACGATTCTTGGAAGGTGGAGGAAATCGTGACGCCCACCGCGGTCGAAAAGACGATCGAGGTGGACGGCAATAGTTTCGCGGCATCGCTCGAAGCGCCGGAGGGCTGGGGCCAATGGATGGTGCGCGCGGTAGATACCAAGTCCGGTTACACGGCCGATCTCCAAGCGGGACACATCGGTTGGTACTACTCGGAGCATTCGACCAAGCCGGGACTGCGCGCCGGCGAACCCAGCAATCTAAAGATTGAGTTGTCGAAGAACGAAGCTTCTCCCGGTGACAAAATCGAGATCATGGCCGACGCGCCGTTTGCGGGCCGGTTGTTGTTCGCGTTCGAAACCGATTCGGTGGTCGAGAGCAAGTGGGTGGAGGTGAAGAAGCCGGGGCCCGTGAAATTGGAATGGAAAGTTCCGAACGTGCTGCCTAACGTTTACGTTACCGCCTTGCTGATGAAGGATCCGGTCGAATCCGGCGGCAAGCGCTTCATGCCCGCGCGCGCGTGGGGCGCGGCGAGCGTCCAAATCGTGCCTTCGGCCCAGCGTATGGACGTGACGATCAAACATCCCGAGATCAGCGAGAGCCGCAAGACGGTGACGATTGATCTCGGTAACTCCGCGAAGGTGGCGACCGAATACGAAGTCGCCGTCGTGGACGAAGGAATCTTGCAGATGACGGATTACAAATCTCCGGATCCGTTGAAACGCTTTTTCGAGGCGCGTGCGCTCGGCGTGAACAGTATCGAAACGATGGGGTGGACGGTCGCGATCGAGAATGCTTCCGGCAAAACTCCCGGTGGTGATATGTCGGGTGCGGCCGGTAATAAGAACATGCCGGTCAAATTGGTGTCGTTCTGGTTTCCGGCGGTGAAGTCGGACGGCTCGGGGCAAGCGCAGGTGCAAGTACCCTTACCGGCATTTCAAGGTAAAGTGCGTGTCATGGCGGTGGCCGGGGGCAAAAATAAAATGGGCTCCCATTCGAGCTTCATGACCGTACGCGATCCGCTGGTGCTGCAATCAACGTTGCCCCGGTTTCTCACGCAAGGGGATAAATTCCAATTTCCCGTAAGCGTAACGAATCTTTCGGGCAAGGATCAAACGGTGACCATCGAAGTCGCGCCCGGCCCGTTGGTCGGCATGACGACGGTCAAGCAACAGATCAACGTACCCAAGGGACAAGCGAAGGTTGTGCAATTCGGTGCCGATGTGAAAGGCGTGAACGGGCTGGCCTCTATATCGGTCAAGGCCTACGCCGACAAATTGAACTCGTTCGAAAGCTTCGACTTACCGGTGAAGCCGGCGGGCGTCGAGCAAACCATCCGGCTTTCGCTGGATACGAAGCAAGACATCGCGTTGGCTTCGTACATCCCGAAGGATTGGCGCAACGATTACGCGCGCGTCGAAGCTTCGGTATCGACGATGCCGTACTTGAATCAATTAGGTCATCTCGAACAGCTCGTGCATTATCCGTACGGTTGCATTGAACAAACGACCTCGGCGACGATGCCGCTGCTCGTGATGGGTGATTTGCTCCAGTGGGTTGCGCCGCAAAAAGCGGGTCAAGGCAAAGCGAACCTTAAAGATATGGTGAATCGCGGGATCGCGCGGGTGCTCTCGATGCAGACGGCTTCGGGCGGGTTCGGTTACTGGCCGGGCGACGGAACGCCGAATCCTTGGGGTACGGCTTACGCCACGCACATGCTGCTCGACGCGAAAAAGCTCGGTTACGAAGTTTCGCCGAGCGCACTGAAGAGCGCGCTAGATTATCTCGAAAGTTACACCCGTGAAAGTTCGTACAGTTTAGCTTCGAGCGCGCGCCGTTACGACCACGAGGCCGAACCTTTCGCAATCTACGTTTTAGCCAAAGCGGGACGGGCCGTTTCGCAAGAATTACGAGACGTCGTAAGAACGCTCAAGCCCGTGTCGACGAAGTGGACCGGTCTCCGGGGCGAGAACTATTTTCTGCTCGCGGCGGCGGCTAAATTGCTGGGCGATAAGGATTCCTTAAAGGCGCTTAACGACGAGACTATATATTCGGCGCAGTTGGCCGGTGACCGCGAAGATGATTACACGTATTGGTCGCCCATGCGTACCGACGGTCTGCGCTTATCGGTGCTCGAAGACATCAATCCGAAGCACGCGGCGGTCGACACTTTGGCCGCGCGGGTCGCGGGTTCTTTGGCCGCGAACGATCACTACTATTCCACGCAAGATGTATCTTGGTCGGTGTTGGCGCTCGGCAAACGTTTGATCGGGATGAAAAAACCGGATGCCGCGGCCTTGGCGCAAATAAAGATGATGTTAAACAGTAAAAACTTGGCGAAGACTTCCGACATATCGGGCGTGCCGGTTTTCAGTTTCGAAGGACCTTCGCTAAGTACCGCGAAGCTTCAGGTCAGCGGCGCGCCGACGGAAAGTGGGGCTTTTCTTTACGTCAAAGCGACCGGCTACACGAAGACGCCGCCCGAATCGCGCTCGGCGCTCAGCGTGCAACGAACGTTTTATAACCGGGACGGGTCGGCCGCCGACGCAAAGAACCTGAAGCAGGGCGATACGGTATTCGTTGAAGTGATGATCCAAAACACGGGCAAGCGCGAAGTGAAGAACGTCGCGATCGTCGACCGCGTGCCGGCGGGTATCGAAATCGAAAATCCGCGTCTGGGTAAAAGCGAAGATTTGCAGTGGATGAAGGACGTTTACAAAGCCGAATACCAAGATTTACGCGACGACCGCATCCAGGTCTTCGGCGATCTTAAACCCGATTCTATTCAATATATTTATTATAGCGCCCGGGCGGTGACCAAAGGTTCGTTCACCGCGCCGGCCGCGTTCGTGGAAGCGATGTATGATCCGGCGAATTTTGACTACGATAAGGACACGGCCGTACAAATCGTTGAAGCGAAGAAGTAAACTCTCGCTTCTCGGTCTTGCGGCGGGGACGGCGGTTTTCTTATACTGGCCCTTATCTAAAAATGCGGTGAGCCCCGAGTTTTCGCGCGTCGTTCTTGCGCGGGATGGGGCACTGCTGCGCGCTTACCTCAGTGCCGATCACAAGTGGCGCTTTCGCACCGACCCCGCCGTGTTGCCGCCGCACGTGCGTGAGGGATTACTGTGTTTGGAAGACAAGTATTTTCGTTTCCACCCCGGCATTAACCCCGTCGCGGTGATTCGTGCGCTCGCGCAGAATAAGGCGGCGGGCCACACCGTGAGCGGAGCTTCGACCCTCTCGATGCAAGTGGCGCGTCTGCTTGACCCGGCCCCCAGGCGCTGGTCGAGCAAGCTGCGGGAAGCGGGGCGCGCGCTTCGTTTAGAAGCGCAACTCAGCAAGTCCGAGATTTTAAATCTTTATCTAACCTACGCTCCCTTCGGCGGAAATCTCGAAGGTATCGAAGCGGGCGCCGAGCGCTACTTCGGTAAACAAGCACGCGAGTTGTCGGCGGCCGACGCCGCTTTTTTGTTCTTGTTGCCCCAGGCACCTCGGCGCTGGGATGAACGCGCGGCGATTAACCTTAAAAAATTGCGCGACCGCCATTTATCCCGCTTCCACGACTGCGGTGTCATCAGTGCGGAAGAGTTCAAAGCGGCGCTAAACGAGAAGATTCCCGCATGGCGGGGGGCGTTCGAGATTCACGCGGGGCACGCGGCCGACTGGGCTTTACGCTCGGCTAAAGGTGACCGCATCGTAACGACCATCGACTTTAATATGCAGAAGTCGTTAGAGGACTTAGCCACTTCGCACGAAGCCGAGTTGCGGTCGAACGGGATTCTGAACGGCGCGATCCTCGCGACGGAAAACTCGAGCGGCGAGATCCGGGCGGCCGTCGGCAATTTCGATATTCGCCGCGAAAACGATGCGCAACAGTACAATAGCTTTTTGGTTCCGCGTTCGACCGGCAGCCTGCTCAAAACATTTTTGTACGCGCGCCTGCTCGAGTCCGGCGACGTCCTGCCCGAATCACTGCTCGAAGACGTTCCGATTGAACTGAACGGTTACCGGCCCCAGAATTACACGCATGAGTTCCAAGGTTTGGCCGAAGCTCGCATGGCCTTAGCGCATTCGCTTAACGTGCCTTGGATCAAAGCGCTTAAGGATTTCGGGGTTGATCCTTTCTACTCGTTCTTAAAATCTTCGGGACTGCAAACGCCGCAGCGGGCGGGCGACGTCGGCGTATCGATGGTCGTCGGCGGTTTGCAGGCGAATTTAAAAGACATGGTTATGCTTTACCGCGCGGTCGCCGCCGACGGGCAGATGCGTCCGCTAACTTTCCTCGACGGCGAGAGCGCTAAACAAAAGTCATGGAGCTGGCTCAATCCGGGCGTGGCGCACCTCGTTCGCGAGGCGCTGAAGATCCGCGGCCGGCCCGATTTCGCGATTGATCCCCGTTACCTTACGCACACGAGCGTGCGCTGGAAAACGGGCACGAGTCAGGGCAACCGGGACGCGTGGGCGATCGGTCTCGATCCCGCATTTACGGTTGGAGTATGGCTCGGCAACCTCGACGCGGACGCGGCCCCGGCGCTGGTCGGTCCCGAAGTCGCGGCGCCGCTGATGTTTGATGCTTTCTCACGCTTGCGCCGCCAATCCGCGGGGATGGCCGACGAGTGGCATGCGTCGGGAACGGATATGGTCGAAGTTTGCGCATTTTCAGGCTTACCGGCGGGCCCCTCGTGTCCGCACCGGAAAATGGTGCTTGGGATAAAAGGTTTGGCGATGCGTTCGCGCTGCCCGTATCACCAGGATGTCTTGATCGACCGAAAGAGCGGCTTTCGTATCACGCGGGAATGCGAACGTGCGGGCATGATCGCGGAGTCGCGCCAAGTTCTGGATCTCAGCCCCGACGTCGCGGCTTGGACCCGCGCGCACTTGCCGGGCCTTGAGCTCGCGCCGCGCTTTCATCCCGAATGCACGGAACGGCCGTTGGCGAAGGGCGGTTTACAAATTCTTTCGCCGCAACCGACGAGCTACGTCATCCATAAAGCCGAAGGCGGTAAATTGTTGAACGTGCCGCTGCGACTGAAGACGTCGCAAGCGGCCGGGCATTGGCGATGTTTCTTAAACGGCAGGACGCTCGCGACCGAAGAGGGCGGAGCCGAAAGTTTGCTGAAGGTGGCGCCGGGCGACCACTCCGTCCTTTGTTCGGACGAGCAGGGCCGCTCAGATCAAGTTGATTTTTCGGTCGAGCTTTAAAGAGTCTTAGAAGCAGGTCTTTGCGGCGTAGCCTTTGCGACCGTCTTCCAATTTAAATGAAATCCAAGTTTTGCCTTCGTCGTTTTTGGAAACCTGCGCGCCGGCTTTTTGCACGAGTAGAACACCCGCACCTTTCGTCGGTTGCTCGAAAACTTTGCAGCTTCGTTTGAAGACGTAAGCGCCCGTGGGCTTCGCTTCCGCGACGGCGGGTGCGCCGGCGCTCGGGCCGCGTGAGAGTTGCGCTTCGGCCGCGATAACTTCGGTCTCGGCAACCTTCGACGTGGATTCTAATTTTTGACCGGCCATTTTCATGGTCGTGCCTTCGGCTTCTAACGTGGTGATGCGTTGCTGGGCTTGGTGATAACGCTCGCGAAGACCCGCGATGTAGGCTTCGAGTTTCACCTTTTTTGCCGCTTCTTCAACTTTGATCTTCGCTAAACTTTCGGTCGCGGCTTTTTCTTGTTCCTTGGATTTGATCAAGTCGTTTTCGAGTTCGAACTTCTCTTCTTCCATCTTTTTAATTTCGACGGCGATCTTATCGTGTTGGGTCGTTAACTCGATGAAGCTTTTAGCTTTCTCGCCGCGAAGCGCTTTGAGCGTCTCGATGTCGGCCTTGAGTTTCTCAACTTGGGTGCGGCTGTCCGAGGCGGCTTTATCCGAGAGCGTGGCCTCTTTCGACAAACGCTCCACTTCAGATTTCAATTGCGTTTGCTGAGCGTTCAACGCGCTGACTTCTTCGTCATTCTGTTTCAATTGATCGGCGGAAGCTTGGCGTTTGGCGGCGACGGCTTGGTTCTTTTGTTGGGCGGCGCGCAGGGCTTTTTCGGCGCGGGCTTTGTCTTTGGCCATGCGGGTTTTTACTTCCGCGTTGTCGGCGGCGGCGGCGTCCGAATCGGCGTTGAGTTCGTCGACTTCGGAGCTCATGTCATCGGCGTCGGCGGCCAAGGCCGGAGCGGTGAAATTAAGCGTGAGCAACGAGACTAATGCGAGCAGCGCGAGACGAAAAGACATGAATCCCCCAATTGAAACCCTAGTTTAGATATCGGATGGAACGTCCATGAACCTAACTGGACCCCCCGTGTCTCTCACTTAGAGACAGTTTTCGAGGGCGGGCGTCATGCCGTTCATCGTGTAGTACATGCCCGGGCCGCAGCCCATCGCCCGGTGCGCCGCGCAGGTTGCGCGCGGAACCGATTTACAGTGCGGTAAAGGGAAAGATTTAAGCGCCCGCAAATTTGCCGCCATGCTTTGGACATTCTTATCGATCGCGTATCGGAAACACGAATAACCGGCGCTGACGTTGGCGCTACAGAAATTCAAAGCCGCGGTCTCGGCGGTTGCGGCCACCGTGTTGTAGGCAAATCCTCCGGCACCGTCGGCGGCGAGGTAGATGACACCGCGGGCGGCGACGCCGTTCACCGCGGCGAGGTACGGAGTTACGATCGAAGCGAAATGTGAATCCTTAACGCCGGGAAGACTGGTCATGATTTGCGTTTTCGCGTAATCGATCACGGGCGTGCGGTTGATGTTCGCGGGATTAAACGGCACGGCCGAATTCTCGGCGAATACGGTACAAGGGGTGACGACCGCCGAAAGCTCGCAACGTTCAAGCGCCACGCGTCTCGCTTCGTCCAGCGTCGTCGCCGGGGTCGCGTCACTGCCGGTCACGATGCTGAAGGCACCGTCCACGCTGATGGCCAAAACTTTGGGTGCCGCGGCCTGATTGAAGGCGGTTGCGAGTGCCGTGCGGAAGCCCGGGATGACGAAAGGGATCGTCGTTTCCGAAACGCTTAACGGCGCGGTGATCGTAAACGTGTAAGCGGCGGGAAGATCTGCGCTCGAGATCGCAAACTTATCGCCGGACGCCAAGAGCGCGCAGGGCGAAGACGTTAAGGCGTAACAACCTTCGAGCGCGAGACGGTCGGTGACCGTCTGCGAAGCGTCGGTTCTTCGGGAAACAAAACCCAAGCCTTGGGCATTTATCGCGATCGCTTTTGGCGAAGTGAAGTTTGCGTAACCCATCGCTTCAATCTGCGTTTGCACCATCGGCGATTTATTCGGGACCGAAGCGTAGCTAAAGGCTTCGTCTTTCGCGAACGAAGTCGCGCCGGGTAAACCGGGCAAACCCGGAAGCGGTTCGGTGGGTAGCGGTGTTCCGCCTAATCCGGAATTTGAGCCCGCGATGGAGGCGGCGCTCATCTTCTTGCCGCAGTTTTGAAACATCAAAAGACAAGCGAAGACCGAAAGGCTGAGCACGGCGACGGTTTTTTTCATGGATCCTCCGGGGACAAGCGTAAGTTTAGCATATATCGGCTTGTCAGCGTCGGAGCGCCGTTGGTAGTTGTTCTAGAATGATACAGTGGAATCCCGAACCTGATATTTTTTCTTACGGGCCGGTGCACGTTCGTTGGTACGGGCTAATGTTCCTGCTGGGATTTTCGATCGGCTACGCCATCATCCGCTGGATGTGCCGGATCGAGAATAAAAGTTTCGAGCGTTTAGAAGGTTTGCTCGTTTACGTCATGGCGGGAACGATGATCGGCGCCCGGCTCGGGCACGTTCTTTTTTACGCTCCGGAGTACTATCTCAGTCACCCGGTCGAAATACTCAAAATTTGGGAAGGCGGTTTGGCCAGCCACGGCGGCACGCTCGGCGTGATGATCGGCATTTGGCTTTACAGCCGGCGGTATCCCGAATTCAGTACGATTTGGATGCTCGATCGCCTCAGCATCCCGACCGCGCTGGTTGCCGCGTTCATTCGGATCGGTAACCTGATGAATTCCGAAATTCTGGGCCGGCCTAGCGATTTGCCGTGGGCCTTCGTCTTTTTGCGCCAAGACAATATTCCCCGGCATCCCGGGCAGCTTTACGAAAGCCTTGCGTACTTTGCGCTATTTCTTTTTACGATGACTTTGTACCGGCGCAATCCCTTCAGGCCCGACGGATTTTTCTTCGGCATCATGTTGATCTGGATTTTTCTGGCACGCATCTTTCTTGAGTACTTCAAAGAAAATCAAGAGGCCTTCGAGCAAGGCATGTGGATGAACATGGGCCAAATCTTGAGCGTGCCCTTCGTTTTGTTCGGCGTGTATTTATTGGTCAGAGCATTGCGCGCTAAAAATAAAAACGTGAATTCGCTACCAAACACGGCGGCGAACTAGGCGGCGGTGAGGGACCGGGTTATCCGTGAAGGGTGAACCCGTACATCATCCTCTCCGCTTTGGTTTTGGTCTTTGGCCATCCCTTTTATGCCGCCGCCACCGAAGTGGATGACGTCACCTCGTACTACCAACCGTTAGCCGATTCGGAAGAACTCCTTAACGGCCGAGTGCAGTCGTTGATCACGGCGGCCAGGAAGTTCGAGCGTGGCTGCGACCGCCGGGCGCTTACCCAACTCGCGTCGACCCAGCTGATCGGCAATTTCTTTTACGGCGCGGTCGAATCTTTCGCCAATACTTCACCGCTGGTGGAGCGCGCCTACACGCCGGCCCATTTTTCGATTTACCGGGGGACAACGTATCAAGGCTCGATCGTCGATACCTTCGTCAACCTGGGTCCGTCCGTGAACGTCGCCGGCTTTCGCGTCGGCACCGATAAACTGGGACACTTCATGGACATGGGTTTCGATCTCTATTCGCGGGAGATCCGGGGCGCATCGGTTGTCCAGTTGCTCGCGCAGAGCCGCCGCGAAGAGAGCGGTTGGTGGGGCCTGTACATGACCGGCGTCAAATCGTACGGCGACATCGCTTCGAACTTCGACGGGTACCGCTTCTGGAAAGAGTTTAGCGAAGCGGGCCCGCGCCAATATTTCGAATGTGACCGGGGCCGCCTAAAACAGGTTCGCAGATTCAAATGGTCGGATTACATCAGCGCGGCGTGGTCCGAAGCGATCAATTGCAGTGAATATTCAGACGCACCCTTTGCCGCGACGGTCGCCGCCAATATCGGGGCTTTAGAAAATGCGAACGCCGGCTTCCGTTACGCATGCCCCATCGCGCCTGAACAATGTGATATCTTAAAAAAGTATTACGAACGCTGGATCCCGCGCCGGCACATCGCGCAGATTATCTCTCCGCTTTGTTTAAGCTCGGGCCGAGAGCGGAAGCAAAACTTCGAATACTGAACCTTGCCCGGCGACCGAACTGACCCGGATTTGTCCGTGGTGCGCGTGCACGATCTTGCGGCTAATGTAAAGCCCTAGCCCTAAACCACTGACCGTCGACGGCGAAACCGCCCGCTCAAAGCGGTCGAAGATGCGTTGCAAGTTCTCCTGCGCGATCCCGATGCCTTGGTCTTCCACGGCGACAACGGCAAAACCGTTTTCCTTACCGACGCTGAGGCGAACCGGTTTGCGATCACCGTATTTGATCGCGTTGGTGAGTAGGTTAGACAATACCTGCTCAAGCCGGTGCCGGTCACAGGTGACGTGCAGTTCTTCATCGGCGTCGATGTTCAATTCAACGCCCGCGCTGCGGAATTGGTCTTCGAACGAAAGTGCCACTTCGCGGACCACGCGTGAGATCTGTGCTTCTTCCATATCGAAGTTTAATTGGCCGGTTGAGATGCGTGAAACGTCGAGCATGTCGTCGATCAGAGTCACGAGCTGATTGATTTGGCGGTTACCGACGTCGGCTAAATTTTTAAGATAATCTGCTTTGGGAACGTGGTCGGGACCTTTTTGTAATTGGCGGCTTAGCATTTGTAACTGGAGCTTCAACGAAGTTACCGGCGTTTTCAATTCGTGCGAGGCGATGGACAAAAACTCATCGCGTGAGCGCACGGCTTGCTTTTGCTCTTCGATGTCGATGCACACGCCTAAATAACCGCGGAAAATTCCGGCGTTGTCGTAGTAGGGGGTGCCGTTGTCCAAAACCCAGCGGTACGCACCCGAGCGGTGAAGCAACCGGAAGTCCGAAGAGAAAGGGCGGCGCGCGGCCAATGCTTCGCGGTAGGTACGTGCGGAATCCTCACGGTCATCGGGATGAACGCAACTGTCCCAGCCCACCGCGAGCTGTTCCTCACCGGTCCGGCCGAAGAAATCAAGGCAGGCTTTATTAAACCACGACGAGTGGCCACCGCGATCGGCGATCCAAATCATCGCGGGGGCGGCCTCGGCCATCAGGTGAAAGCGTGCTTCGCTTTCGAGCGCGGCGACCCGCTTGCGGCTCAGGTAGCTCTCGGCGAAAAAATCAATTTTCGGGCGCAGGATTTTTGGGTTAATCGGTTTCACGATATA
The DNA here is from genome assembly GCA_947444305.1 of Pseudobdellovibrionaceae bacterium. Lineage (GTDB taxonomy): Bacteria > Bdellovibrionota > Bdellovibrionia > Bdellovibrionales > UBA1609 > JALHOQ01. The sequence goes on from CANEZP010000010.1 coordinate 88,140, forward strand.
ATCGACCGCGCCGACTTCGTAACCGCGCTCGGCATAACCGTTGTCGTGATCGATCGCGGTGACGAACACGATCGGGGTTCTGTAGTCGGTCTCGAGCGCGCGGATACGGCGCGCGGTTTCGAAGCCGTCGATTTCGGGCATCTGGACATCGAGCAAGATCACGGCGAACTCGTGCAGCCGCGCGAATTCAATCGCTTCTAAGCCCGAGCGCGCTTTTACCAAATGATAATCCGGCGAATCTAAGATGGCTTCGAGCGCCGTAAGATTGGGTTCGTGGTCGTCGACCATCAGAATATTTACGGTGTGCGGAAACGCGCGCGGATTTATCTCGCGGTGGGAATTTTCCGTTAGTGAGGCGTCGAAATCATTCTGGCTTTGCACCCGTAAAAAATACCGTCAACGTTGGACTCCCGCAACATTTTCGAGGTCCAGGGGTAAGCTCAATTTAAAAGCGGAACCTTCGTTTGGCCGGCTTTCGACCGAGATGATGCCTTCGTGCAGATCCGCGATTTGGCGCGAGATGAAGAGGCCTAAGCCCATCCCGCTATAATTGCTCGGAGAAACGGCACGTTCAAAACGTTTAAAAATACGTTGCTGGTCTTCGGCGGGAATCCCGATGCCGCGGTCGACGACCGTCACCTCGGCGTGACCGGCGTTTTCGCGCAGTGTAATTTCAATTGGTTTACCTAACCCATACTTAATTGCGTTATCGATCAAGTTCACGAGAACTTGTTCAATGCGGTCCGGGTCAACGTGCCCTTTAACTTCTTCGGCTAAGTTCAGTTTCCAGTCTTCGCGTTTGATCGTCGGGTTAGCCTCGAACAAGTCGACGGCCTTACGGACGAGCGCGGCCAAATCGACTTCACGCGCCTCGATCGTGACCTTGCCGGCCTTGATCGACGAAATCTCGAGGAGCTGATTGACCCGGCGATTGAGTAAGTCCACTTGCGCGGCCGAGACGCCGAGCATGCGGTTGACCGTTTCGGGCGGCATGCGGTGCAGCTCGCCACGTTTTGCTAATCGCTGGAAGCCTTCGATCTGGAGTTGAAGGGGAGTGAGCGGGGTTTTGAGTTCGTGCGACGCAATCGAGATGAACTCGTCACGGATCACGATCGTTTCCCTTAACGATTGCTCGGTTTTCTTGAGCGAAGTGATGTCGAAGGATAAACCCCTGTGTTCGAGGTCGCCGCGATGTTCACCCGTGCGGATGGTGGTGTGCATCCACATTTCCGTACCGTCGGCCCTAATTACCCGGTGTTCGAAATCGACGTGGCCCGCGCCCGCGAGCAGGCTACCGATCGCGGTGCCTACCGTTTCCACGTCGTCGGGGTGACTAATCATTATCAGGAAATACCTGCGCGCCGACCAGTCCCGCGCGGGGTATCCCGAAATTTTTTGGGCGGAGGAGCTGACGAAGTTGAATACGCCGTTATCCGCGATCGAAGTCCAAACGATGCCGTTCGGGATGCCTTCGACGAGATCGCGGTAGCGTCGCTCGGCGCTTTCGACGTTCCTGACGGCCTTGATCTCGACTTCGCGTTTGCGCTGAAATAGTTCGACCAGCACGGAGATTTTCGCGCGCAGAATATTGAGGTTTAAAGGTTTGAAAAGAAAGTCGACGGCGCCGGCTTCGTAGCCGCGCATGGCATACGATTGGCCTTGCTTAATGGCGGTGATAAAAATGATGGGCGTGTGAATGCCGCGCGCCCGCACCCAAAGAGCGGTTTCGAAGCCGTCCATGTCGGGCATATGCACGTCGAGTAAAATCGCGGCGCACTCTCGCTCGCAGAGCACCTCAATGCCTTCTTTGCCCGAACCCGCGGTGATGAGGTCGAAGTTGCAATCCTCTAAAGCGGCCTTAAGCATGAAGAGATTTTGCGGTTCATCGTCTATGGCGAGGACAACCGGGCGCGTGTTCACGCCGAAAGCTTCTGGATCGTTTCGAGGAGCAGCTCAAGCTTGAGCGGTTTGGGCAGGTAAGCGTCGGGGCGGACCGAGCGGGCAATTTCACCGAAGGCGGAGATGACGATCACCGGGATTTTCGCGAAACGCGATTCGGCCTTTTGGTAATCGAGAAAATGCCAACCGTTCATTCCGGGCATCATCATGTCGAGCACGATGACGTCGGGCGGTTCGCGGCGGAGGGCTTCGATACCCTCACGGCCTTCGCGCGCGACGATGACGCGGTAACCCTCAAGCTCCAACAAGGTTTTCAAAACCCCGTTGATCGCGGAGTTGTCTTCGACAATGAGTACGGTTCGCTGTGCCGTAGTGCTTTGGTTTTTCAATGTGCGCGACTATAGGGCGGTCCTCGAGTTCTGTAAATACGGAAGCGCGGCCGCCGGTTAAAAAAGTAATACCGGTGCAGGAATTCACCATGAAAAGTGTTCTTCGCGCGAAGTCGGCGGCATTTGTACTGCAACAAATCGGGAAGTACTTAAACCTACGTGAATTCCTTGGAGGGAAATGAAGATGAAAAGAATCGTTCTGCTTTTGTCCTTAACGTTGAGCGCCGCGGCGCATGCCGATCAAGCTCCCGCGTGGCAGCAAAAACTCGAAGCTTACAAAGTGAGCTTGGATCAATCGACGAACGCCGGTTTACAGGTGCGTCAAGGTTACTACATCGGCGCGGCCGTTACGACTTGCGCGTTGAGCACGGTCGTCACCGGTGCAACCTTCGTCGCCGACACCGTTCCGTTGACCAGCATCCTCGGTGAAGGATTGGCGAACGTCGCGAATCCCGATTACATGACTTACAAACAGATTATGGAGTGGGAAACGTTGGCGGGCATGGGCCGGGGGACCGTCGGCGGCGCGGGCGTGGCCGTGATCGAATCTTTAGAATTCGTAGTGCTCTGGCTCGCCGGTAACGAAACGCAAGCTTTCGAAGGTTTGAAAAAGAACTACGCGTCGTCTTTCGCGACGATGGAATCGCTGTTCGCTCAGCAAGGCCAATGCATGATGAATATTTCGAAGGTATTGATCACGCGCGCCGAAATCGCACGCCGCGGTCAATTGCCCAGCCCGATGCGCGTGCCGGTCGAAGTCAATCGCCCCTAGTTTTTCTTAAGGAAAGCAAAGTCGCGGTCCATGACGGTCTTACGGCCGTCGGCCCGCGCGTTCTCGATCGCTCGGTCGCAAATCACCCGCACTTGATCACTAAGAACTTCGGCGACGTTGCCGGAAGTGTTCATCTCACCGCGGGCTTGGATATACTCTTTCAATCTTGAAGCGATGATTAAAACTTCGCGTGGAATTCCCGCGGCCGTCGCCGGTCTATTGATCACGGCCGCTCCCGCGGGCGGAGCCGAGTTTGCGTTTATGATTTTGCGGGTAGGATCGCGGTGGGCTTCGCTTTGCGTAGCGGGCTCGGCTCGCATGGGCGCTTTCATCTCGATCGCGGCGGCGTCTTTGTGGCGCGCGGCCGGTAGATGCACCTCGAAACAGCCGACGCTATCGAATACGTAACCCGTGCGCTGTCCGTTGCAGGTCGAAACGCTGCACACGTAATACTTCGCGCCGAGCGCGATCGGTTTCTTGCAAGAGCTGCATTTCTTCCAGAAATTCTGCGGCGTCGCTTCCATGGTTTACCTCGTCCTTTACTCTATGGCGCCCAGCCGCCGTTTTCAAGCGAGAGGATGATCCAGCGGATCACGAAGAACGAGACGACGATGCTGCCCACGACCATCGCTAAGATCAGCGCGACCGCGAAGGCTAAGACGAACTTCGAATTACGCCGTACCCGGTTAGGCTCCTGCAGATAACGCTCGACCAAAATCATGTTTTTGCTGTTGGCCTTCCACACGAAGTCGAACAGGTTGCCGACGATCGGGATGATGTCGACGAGATTTTCGATCGCCAGGTTAAGACCCATGCGCACGATCACGCTAGGGGGGCAGCCGACCTGCGCCGCCCGCAAGATGACATAAACAGAAATACTATTTGTGACCACGTCGCCGAGCACCGGCACTAGCCCAAGCACGCCGTCCCAGCCGAAACGCCAGCCGAACGGGCCCTTGAAATGGCGGTCCATTACGTCGGCGATTTTTTTTAAGTCGTTAACATTTGCAACGGGAGCGTTCGACATCGTCATTTGGCGGAGATCCTAATCTGGTAATAAACAAAGAATCATAATAATCATTTTCCTGGCGTGAATTTAACTCTCCCGACTGGAATTGGCCAGACCTTAGTATTTAAAAGGGCGAGCCGAGGATGGATGGGCAAATCCATCGTGTAAGCTTTTTCGTATGACAAAATTTAAAATCTTCGGACTCGCGGCCGCGTTGGTATTTTTGAACGCGTGCGGTGAGGCTTCGCAGCCCGTCGCGCTCGAAATCGTTAACCAGAATGAAGTCGCCGGCGGTTTAGCCGAGCCATTGACCTTGCTCGAATCCGTGATTCAACAGGGCGTACCCGAATACTTGGCGACGGTCGCGTTGCAAAAATACGATGAGTTCGCGCCTAAAGTTCGCAATCCGAATTACATCACGATGATCGACTTCAGCCGCCATTCCGGGGCCAAGCGATTTTTTCTTGTCGAACGTGCGACCGGTAAAGTTGAAGCGACGATGACCGCGCACGGTGTGAATAGCGATCCCGATAGAGACGGTTACGCGCAATATTTTTCGAACACGCCGAACTCGAGAAAATCTTCGCTCGGCTCCTACATCGTCGAAGAACGTTACGTCGGCAAGCATGGTGCTTCACTGCGCATGGACGGTCTCGAAGCGACAAATTCGAACGCACGTGCACGCGCCGTGGTTCTGCATTCGGCCAAATACGTCGCCGATGAAAAAAACAAGCAAGGCATGAGCTGGGGTTGCCCGGCCGTAGCCCGGGTTTGGATCGACCGCGTGATTGAACGTTTGCGTGACGGCAGCTTTTTGTACGCTTACGGCATCAACAAAGAGACCGCTTCGATGCAGAACACTTTGTTAGACCAAATGGTCAACTGGCCCGGTTACAAGTGGGTGGACGAAGCCGAAGAAGCTCCGCTTAACGGCGAGGGTGAAGAGGGCGATTAATCCTTCACTTGCGGCCTTTACGCCTGCAGCTTAGAGAGAACTTTGTAGTAAGCCCAGAGCAAGAGCGCGGCCGAATAGGCCAGCAATACCGGCACGTGCACCAGCCAGACCGCCGCGATGTTTTCGTTCCAGTAAAGCGACTGGCATAAAACCACGCCGTGGTATAGCGGTAGCACCTTAGCGAAAAGCTGCACCACCTCCGGCATCTGCGTCAGCGGAAAAAATATGCCCGAGAAAAAATAAAGCGGCGAGATGATGAACGAGTACACCGTTTGGAATTGATTGATGTTACGGACGTAACAAGTTGCGATCAATCCGACGGCGCCGATCGGGACGCCGACTAAAATTCCCACTACCGGCGTAAGCAGTAGGTTAAGTGGATTTTGAAATTGACCGAACAACAAAAACACGACGCTTACGCCGAAAACCATAAGCGCCGACTTTAAAGCCACCCAGATAAACTCGCCCAGAATCACTTCGCGCACGCCGATCGGTGTGGCAAGCATCGCTTTAAAAACGCTTTCGTAAGTCATGCGGATGTAAAAGCCGTAAGAAGTTTCGAAGAACGCCGTGAACATCGCAGTCCCCACCGCTAAACCCGGCGCCAAAAATTGCAAGTAGGTTCGGTCGTGCATCTCACTCACGTACGAACCGAGACCAAGCCCCAACGAGCAAATCATAAACGCGGGATCGGTGACCGTCGGTGAAATATTGGCTAAGAAGTCTTTGCGGTAAACCCACCAATTGCGGCGGACAATATGCCAGCTTAGCTTTAAGGTTTCGTTAAGCATCAACGTTTAACTCCGGTCCGGTCAGTTTCAAAAAGACATCTTCGAGATTCGAGGGCCGAAGTTGCAGGGCCTGGCGCCCGTGCTCCTTCTGCAAGTCTAAAAGATCTTCGAGTCGCGGCGCGCGCACGTAAAGGCCGGAAGAATCTTCGAGCACTTGGTACGATCTTGAACCGGCACCGGTGCGGAGGGCGGCGAAATCTTCGCCGGTTTCGAACACGGCGACGTACCCGGAGGCGTGGGCCTCTCGCAGATCCTTCGGCGTACCCGAAGCGATCACTTCGCCTTTGTTCATGATGACCAGTCGGTCGCACAGCACTTCGGCTTCGTGCATGTAGTGAGTGGTGAGCAAGATGGTTTTGCCCTCGGCTTTCAACTGATTCACTTTTCCCCAGAGCAAGTGGCGAACGGCGGGGTCTAGGCCCGTCGTCGGCTCGTCTAAAATCACGAGTTCGGGTTTGCCGAGAAGCGCGCGCACGAAAACCAAGCGCCGTTGCATGCCTCCGGATAGAGTTTGTATGGGTTCATTCTCTTTGTGGGCGAGGTTCATGAACCCGAGCAAATCACGGACGCGCTGTTTACGTTCACGCGCCGGTACGCCGACGAAGGCCGCGTACAATTCCATATTCTCGCGCACCGTGAGTCCCTCGTCCAAGGCGTTCTCTTGCGTGACGACGCCGAGACGGGCTTTGATCGCGCGGGAGGAGACGTTCGGGTCCATGCCGAAGACCTCGAGCTTGCCCGAAGTCCTGCGACTAGCGCCGTAAATCATGTTGATTAAAGTCGACTTGCCGGCGCCGTTCGGACCCAGCAGCCCGAAACATTCGCCGGCTTCGATTCGGCAACTGACGCCGCGAACGGCTTCGAATAACCCGAAGGATTTGCGTATTTGCTCAATGGAAACGACCGGGGAGGAGTGCATCCCGTAAATTAAACAAAGCCCGAGTTCGATGTCCAGGACTGCCTCGGAATAAGACAACTGCTCAACAATTTGCCGGAAGGAGCGAAGGGGCGGTGCATGCGCCCGGCGTGAACCCTGCAAAATCAGACGTTGGTCCCATGGTCGGGAGGTACTCTACTCTCGTACAATATAAAGATAGCTAAAATGTCTGAGGAGGCTTCGAGATGCGGTTGTTGATCACGATTCTTACGTTGGCGATGTTGTCATCGCCCACGCACGCGAAGCCAAAATCGAAAACCGCCGCGAAACATAAAACCGCCGCCCACGCTAAGCCCTCGGTCTTCACCGGTAAACTCCTAAGCTACCAAGCACTCGTGCGATTACCCAAAGCTAAGCGTATGCGCTACCTCCGTGACACGATCGAATTGCTCGCCACGATGGAATCTTTCAACAACAAATACACCGTGGCCGAACGTTCGCAGCTCCGTGAGTTGCAAGAGCAAGTGGCTCAGTTGATGAACATGGTTCAGATTCTGCCCGAGGCCAAAGCGGATGAATACGACGACGACGGCGCGCCCGCGGTCGACATCGCGGCGATCGTTCCTTTTCATAAAAATAACCGTTGGACCTGCGGTGAAGGCGCGAAGTTCGATTCCGTCTTCCGCACTTGCGTGGTCATGAACAACGCGGGTCTAACCGCATTTTCGCCCGCAAGCTCGAGCGAAGAAGGCGCGATCAAATGTCCCGCCGGCTCGAAAGAAGTTCCGCATTACCGAGGTGAATCGGTGGCGTGCGTACCGAACGCCGCGTGGGCTCGTCTTTCTTCCACGCGAAAGGCGGCGCTTGAAGCGAAGAACTTTGAATTGCCGAGATCATTTCACGCGCAAACCTTTGAGCAACAACGCCTAGCCGTCTTGGGCGGCCCGAACGGCTCGGCCCCTCCGGTCGCGCCGACCGCGCCCGCTTCCCAAGCACCGGTTGCGCCGGCGACGCCCCAGCCGGTCGACGCCGGCGATGCGACGACGATCGGCGCCGGTGATGTCCCGACGATTACTCCTTCGGGCCGAATGGCCGAAACACTTACGCCCCAAGATGTGCCCGTAATCGGTGCCGACGGTGAGCCGGCCCCGGCGCAGCCCTCCGCGCCGAATGCCTCGGCCCCCGCGAACGAAACGGCGGCTCCGGCCGATCCGCCCACGCCGCCGACCGAGCGTGCGGCGACGCCACCCGCTGCGGCACCGGCGCCCGCTGCCGAGACCTGCGAGCCCGCCGTCCATGCTTGTAAAAAATTAACCGCGGCTGAACGTGAAACGGCCATCAACCGCTTCCGTACTTCCGAACCTTATCAAGGCGTGGATGCGAATATCTGCGTCGCCGGCGGTTTTGCTTCGAAGTACAGGGGCAATAAAAAAGAAGCCGGAAATTGCGAGGTTCAGTCTTCTATTCTACTCGGTAACGGCAGAATGACCGCACCTTGTGCCGCCGACGAAGCGCTATGTAACCCCGTCTTGTTTTGCGTCGGCGCAAAAAATCCTGAGCAAAAATTTGAGAACGTCACCTTCTGCGTGAAAAAGAAGGGCAATCGTATGAACCGTGAAATCACCGACGCTTGCGCAAGTAAATACGCGAAGATGGTAGGCGGGCCTCTGTTCGAGTGCGCAAAGGTTGATCCGAAGGCGACGGCCGCGCAAAAACGCAAGGCAAAGGCGGCCTGCGATGCTTCGAAGAAAATAAAAGGCGAAGCCTGCGATCCCGCCTACATGCCGGGCGACATCAACTTCAAGAAAGTATGGGAAGAATTAACGGCGGCCACCGTAAAATTGCGTGACGTATGGTGCGGTAAATTAGATTTCGCCGCGCTCTTTTGCCGCGAGTGCGAAATCGTAAACGATCAGATCTACGCGATGAACAAAAACGCCATTAATAAAGGTTGCGAGGATGTTGCTCCCGGCCGTTCACGCAGCCTGACCGAGACGGCGCCGCCGGTCACGCCGCAGGCCCCGGCCTCGTCAGCCCCGAATGCCGTACGTGACGGCGCAACCGAGGAAGAGCGTCCCGACGGTCGCTAATTCTTCAGGGCGTTTTTGAAATCTTGAATAACGGTTTCGTCTTCTTTTGAATAACCGGGCGGCTCGAAAATCTCGCAGGCCAGCCCGGCCTTTTCCAGCTTCGCTTGCAGATCACCGGCGTGCAAACCACCGATGACGATCGCCGCGGTCGTGAACGGCCGGCTTTGAACGGCGCGTACGAAAGCGGCGTTGCGATCGTCGAGCGCTTGCTGGAACAACGACAGCTCTTCTAGGCTGCGTTGATTGATCAGCTTCTTCAATTCCTCCACCGGCGTTTCTTTGGAGACTTTCAACAAGTCGGCCGCGGCGTCGGCGTACTGCTTCGCTTTTTCGTCGCCGCCGCTCGCGCCCGATCCTGCCACCGCTCCTAGCCGTGAATAAAAGCCCATCCAGCCACGCAAATTGCTTAAGTGCATTTGGCTTTCTTTAATTAATTTCTCGTCGTCGCCGCACAAGGTGACGACTTTATCGCCCCAGCGCGCTTCGACTTTCATCGGCACGAGCGTGATGATCTTGTCGAAGTTTTTGGTCTGCGCTTGTTTTTCAAGCTCGGACATCGTCCAGCCGTTGAAAGGCGTTTCGAAGGTTCCGTCAATCTCGCCTTCGCAACCTTCGGCCACGACGATCTCGAGTTGTTTCTTCTTCACCATTTCGCTCAAGGTTTTGTAAATGGCGGTTTGATTTTTTTCCTGACCGTATTTTTCTTTGAAACCTTTGGTCACGGTCGTGGGCGCGAGGTGCCACTGTTTGAACACCAAGACCGTTTTGTTTAGCGGCGGCGGCGCAACGACGGGAACAATCCCGGGCACCGTACCGGGCGCGCTTGCCGCAACGGCGCCGCTGACGTCGGCATCGGTCGCGGCGGTCGTAGCGGGTGCGGGCGTCGACTTGAACGCGGGAAGTTCAGGTTTGCACGTCGCGACCTTCGTCATCTTAACGGCGACGGGTTGCGCTTTTGTTTTTGCCTTCGCTTTGCGGTGGGTGCCTTTTGCCAATGCGAAACTCATGAGGATGCTGATGAACCAAATCAAGATGGACTCCTTGCCTAACGATTAGAGAATCTTCTGCGTAGGCAGTCAAGGAGGGGAACGAAAGGGGGGCGGGGAGAAGCCTTTGCAGCTCCTCCCCGAGACTTAAGGAGAAATAAAAAAATGAATTGTGCTCTCACAAACAGTTGTAGCGAAAACCCGTAAAACCCCAATGAAAGCAATATTAAAAGAACTTAATTCCATTGCGGTGGTTTAGCGAAAAATGTAGTTTGGTTTCATGCGTGTACTAATCATTGAAGACGAGAAGAAGACTTTAGGTTTCATTCGCAAAGGCCTGCAAGAGGCCGGATACGTGGTTGAAGCCGCGGAATCGGCGAGTGCCGGATTAACCATGTCGGCGAACTCCGAGTTCGACCTCATCGTCCTGGACGTTATGCTCCCCGACGGTAACGGAATGGATGTTTCCCGACAACTGCGCAACGAAGGCTTCAAGGGTTTTATCTTGATGCTCACCGCGCTCGATTCGACCCGCGATAAAGTACGCGGCCTCGACTCCGGGGCCGACGACTATCTGTCGAAGCCGTTCGAATTCGATGAGTTGCTCGCGCGCATTCGCGCTCTTCTTCGCCGTAAAGAAGGCGGACGCACGCGCTTGAGTTTCGAAGATTTGCAAATGGATCTGATCCAGCGACGCGTGCAACGCAACGGCACCGACATCACGCTCACGCAAAAAGAATTTTCGCTGCTCGAATATTTCCTGCGCAATGCTTCGCGCCCGCTCACTCGCACCGAGATCGGCGAAAATGTTTGGGATGTTCACTTCGATAACGAATCGAACGTCATCGATGTTTACGTTCGTCACCTGCGTAAAAAGATCGACGAGCCCTTTCCCTCACGCCTTCTCCACACGGTCACCGGTTACGGTTACGTCTTGAAACGCGGAGAGCTGTGATCGCTTTCCGTCAGCAGGGCATCCGCCGGCGGCTGGCGCTTCTGTACCTCAGCATCTTCGCGGCGGGGCTAAGCGTGTTTTGCGCTTTGCTCTTCCAGTATTTTCAGCGCATCCAAATTCAGGCTTTCGATACCACGCTTTATAACTTCGCCGTCGATATCTCGACCAACCTCGAAATGGATTTCGTCGGGCGTTTGTTCGTCGTCAATTCTTCGATCGCCGAGGCCGGCAAACTTTTTCCGTTTCATCTCGGCGGCTCTTTTCTTGAAATCCGCGATTCCCGCGGCAAGGTTTTGCTGCACTCACGCTCACTCAAAGAAAAAAACTTACCGCTCGACGAGCAAACTCTTCAGCGGGTCGAAAAAGAAAAGGCGATGTTTCAGACGATCAGCGCTTCGCGCTTAGGGATCGAATCACGCTCGCCCGATTTTCGGCTATTGACCTACTACACGCACCATAAGGATTGGCGTGAACCGCTGATCTTGCTCGTCGCCGTGCCGCTGGATTTACCGCACCAAGAGCGGCGCGATTTACTGTTGTTTTTCTTGCTGGGCATCCCGACCTTTTTGCTCATCGCGGGCGGGGCGGGCATGTGGATGTCGAAGCGCGCGCTGTTGCCGGTGCACCAGATGACGCAAAAAGCTTTGAGCATCACCGGCGTCGAAAAACTGCAACTGCGCATCCCGGTGCCCGAAGCCGACGACGAAATCCGCGAACTTGCCGAAACCTTCAACGGTTTGCTCGACCGGCTCGACCGCGCCTTCGCCTCGCAAGACCGCTTCGTCTCAAACGCCAGTCACCAGTTAAAAACGCCGCTCACGATTTTGAAAGGTGAGCTCGAACTGCTGCGCAAAGGCCAGCCCTCGACCGAAGAGTTAACCGAAGGCCTCGACTCCGCCGCGGGTGAGATCAACCGGTTGATCTTGCTCGTGCAAGATTTGCTGTTGCTCGCGCGGCTCGAAGCGGGCCGCGACACGATTCAGCTCACGCCCGCGCGGCTCGACGAGGTGCTGTTGCAGTCGGTCGCCCGCGTGCAAAAATTAGCGCGCAAAAAGCGGGTCCAGATCACGACGCAATTTACCGCCGAAACGCCCGGCCAGGAGCTCGAAGCGCAAATTTTAGCCGACGAAGAACTGCTCGATTCCATGATCGAAAATTTCATCGAGAACGCGGTCAAGTACGCGCCGGCCGATTCGACGGTCGAAGTCGTGATGAAGACCGGCTCGGCCCAAGCACAAGTTTTCGTGCGCGATCAAGGCCCGGGCGTGCCGCTTGAACTACGCTCTACCGTCTTCGAACGCTTCACGCGCGGTGAACCGTCCAACATCATTCCCGGTTCGGGCCTCGGCCTTTCGATCGCCAGCGAAATCGCGCGCCTCCACAATGTCCGCATCGAGATGAGCGCGGGCGAAAACGACAAAGGCACCGTGATCACTTTGACCTTTCCGCTCATTGTTACGTAAGATTCGCGGATGTTATTGATCGCGATTGGTTTTAGCGTGGCCGCCCTCGGCACCCTCATCGGGGTCGGCGGTGGATTTATTTTGGTGCCGCTGCTCTTGGTGCTTTATCCCGAGCAATCTCACGTGTGGATCGTGTCGGTCAGCATGTGGCTAGTGGCGGCGAACGCCTCGTCGGGTTCGGTTACTTACTATCTGAAACGCAAAGTCCATTTGCGCGCGGCCGTGATTTTTATCCTGGCGGCTTTTCCGGGAAGCTTAACGGGCATCTGGGTTGAACAATTTCTGAGCCGGCAAGTCTTCGAAATCATCTTCGGTGTCGTGCTCATCTTTTATTCCGTCTTTTTGTTTTTCAAGAAAACGAAGAAGCAAAACGAATCGACATTTACTCCCGACGCCAAACTCGACAATTCGCTTTACGTAAAAGGCGCGCTCATTAGTTTCGGCGTCGGCTTCGTCGGCAGCTTGCTCGGCATCGGCGGCGGTGTCATCCACGTGCCGCTTTTGATTCACGTACTTGAATTCCCGGTCCACATGGCCACCGGCACTTCGCACTTTATCCTGGCGGCCACGGCGCTTTTTACGACCGCCGCGCACATTTGGAACGGCGATCTTGATTTGCGCTCACCGGTGTTATGGCAGCTCGGGCTTTCGGCCATCGTCGGCGCCCAGGTCGGCGCGGCCTTGAGCCCGAAAGTTTCGGGGGCCGCCATCCTCCGTTTTCTCGCCGTGGCGCTATTTTTAGTGGGCTTACGCTTGCTCTTCACCAGCGCCCGGCAGCAGGGTTGGATTTAAGGCGTTGAAGGCGCTTGACGGGCGGGGCCCGGGCCTTTAATTTCCATGTTCACTTCCGTGCCCGGATGGTGGAATTGGTAGACACGCAGGTCTCAGAAGCCTGTGGCCGTAAGGCCGTGGAGGTTCAAGTCCTCTTTCGGGCACCAAAACTTCGGCCGACTCTTGGTCGGACTTCGTCGCTCCCCAGATTCAGTTTTGCTATTGTGTTGTTCGCCTTCGGCTCACTGTTCGCGTGAACGCTCACGATTGTTGGCTCGCCACCGGCTCGCTGTTCGCGCGAACGCGAACTTTGGGTGCCCGAAAGAGGACTTGAAGCGAGGGAGCGGCCATGTTGAACGCGCGAGCGTTCGGCATGGTACGGCAGGCAGGAAGCCTGACGTAGCGACCGAGGTGGGGCCGCGCAGGAAGGACGCAGGATGCGTCCGCCCGTAGTGGCCAAGCCGAGCGCACCACACTTCCTATCGAATTCATTGCCTTCGTTGCTCGTCGCCCGGCTTGTGCGGCTTGCTGATCAGCAAGCCTCCGCGCCGAGCTCCTCGCGCCTCGACACTGAATCCGCTAGAAAGTGTGGGCACCAAAACTTCGGCCGACTCTTGGTCGGACTTCGTCGCTCCCCAGATTCAGTTTTGCTATTGTGTTGTTCGCCTTCGGCTCACTGTTCGCGTGAATCCTTTCGTAGTGGCCCGAGGCGCGAAGGATTTGATTTTTGCGGATAAAACTAACAAGCTTAAATGACGACATGACAAAATTCAGAGTTTTCCTAGTTATCAATGCGATTGTTCTCGGCTCCATGGTGCTCTTCATTTTTAATGATATTGGAGTGAGCCAAAATTTTGAGGACGAAGGAGAGATTACACTGCCGGTAATCTCGCTCTCCCTCTCAGGATTGGTTCAATCTAGAGAAACCGTTATTCTTGAAGACGCTTCGAAAGGACTGCGTTTGCAGTTCAGCGTGCCGTATACGCAAACCAATTTTTTCCGGGAGTTCTGTAACTCTACTGGAAAACCTGCCGTATTTCGAATCGCTTATCAAAAAAATCTGTTCGGTTCCGCAGTTAACCCGGCATTACGCCTTATCACCCCGGGGTCTATCTCTTGCCCAAAGTAGAAATCACTTAATTCTGTAGCTGGCGGACGAAACGCATCGGTACGACCGCCGATTGAACAAGATCGATTTGGTTGTTCTGGCTCATGGAAATGCACGGGGGATGCCGATCGCCGGTCCCTCAGCGTACCGTCTTGTTAAATCGATACGATACGGCTAGTGAGGGATGGGGCGTTCGATCCGCGTTCGGCCAGAGACGCGGTCCTTCGCTTGCAATAGCTTATCGCAAATGTTTTAAATTATTGAGATAGGCCTGACGATGCGATCGAAGCTCCTTTTTACTCTGTTGTTCACAGTCTGTTCACCGTTTCTCGCGATCAATGCCTACGCGGCGAAAAAAGTGGTCCCCTCGCCCGAATTGAGCGAATGCGAGGCACTCCTCGGCACCTTAAGCGAAGACGCTTTGGCGCGCGCACTAGGCGGCGAGCGGTTGTACAGTGAAGACGCGAAGAACTTTGCGTTGGACGGCGTCTCCCTCGCCAATTTGGAAATGACCGAGCTGATGATCAAACCCATCATGGACTTAGCGCCCACGGAGCTCGGCCGCGCCCGGATTAAGTACATGTTTCAGCATCCCTACTTGGATATCGAGCACATTCGTGAGCGCCAGCTAGCCGTGACCGAACTCATGCAACATCCGCAATTTCTGCAAGACGGACACGCCGAACTTAAAAACCTCGGGGGCGGTCGAGAGAAGTGTCTGGGTGAAATGAGCAAAAAGCTCGGCGGGCCGATTCACCAAGCGAGCAAAAGCTATCTCGCCACTGCATACGGTCTGTCCGCCTGCGTGCTCGGGATGGGTGGAGGAATCGGGGCCGTGGCAATGTACGGCGGGTCGGTGAAGATCGGGATGGTCCTCGCTCTAAAATTTTACGCCATGATGCCCCTCGCGATTATGCAGGTGGGACCGAACGAAACGGCCGTCGCCGCCCGCAATCTTTTTAGCGTGGGTAAAAACCTGCACGATAAATTTCCGATTGTGAAATCGCGAGAGCTCTTGCAACTTAAAGAAATCTTAAGCTGGCCCAATCGCTCCGACGATCCGCTCGAATTAAAAAGCGTCCGCAATGCCATCGAACGACTGGGGCCCACGAGGGTCGGCCTAGGCGCGCAAGCTTTTTCGTACACAAGCGGCCTCATTCAATATCTGGGCTGGCGAAAACTGCAGCGCTTGCAGAAAAATCTCGCGATCTATCTTTCCGCGGTAGCGGAATTCGAAAGCTATCTCGCGGCCGCGAAATTTTTGAGCGACGCGCCCGAGGGCACCCTCCGCTTGCCGACGTTGTTGGATTCTCCGATCGCAAAACTTTCGATTAGCGAAGGTAACCATCCTTATCAGGCGTTGACCTCAGGACAAGTTTCGGTGGCGAACGATTACGAATCGACCGCTTCGGGCGGCACAAAAACTCACGTGCTGACCGGACCGAACGCCGGCGGCAAAACGACTTACTTGCGCATGGTCGGGCAGTTGATCGCGATGGCGCAGATGGGCTTCCCGGTGCCCGCGCGCGCGATGGAGCTGACGCCGATGCGGATCATCACCAACTTCCAAGTCATTGACTCGACCGCGAGGGGCGACAGCACCTTCCGCTCGCAGTCGAAACGCATCAAGGAAATCATGACGGCGGTCGGACCTACCGGCGGCCCGGTGTTCGCGGCGTTGGACGAAATCCTCACGGGAACTTCTAAGAGTGAGCACCGCGCGGCCGAGCAGGCGGTCGTGGAAGCTCTGCATGAGGATGCGCCGAATTTGATTTCGATCGTCGCGACGCACGACCGGCGTTTGGCCGATCTTGAGGCGCTACCCGGGCTCGCCAATATCCACGTCTCCCTCGAAGGCTTTAAGATTCTGCCCGGTGCCTCGAAGGACTATAACGCTTTCGACGTCATGGAAGCGGCGGAAGTCCCGGCCAAGATCGTCAACCGCGCGCGCCGGCTACACGAGCTCCAGAACCCGAAACCGGCCCAATAATTTCAAAAGCTGAGATAAAAATTCACCGTATTCTTTCGCTTAAACGGTGGTATGGTCCCCGCTCCAAACAAAGCGGAGACCTTCATGAAAGACCAAACTCAAAATTCGTTTTGGGCCGTTGCGCTCGGTATTCTTTTGTTCACCGCGCAGGCGGGGGCCGACACCGAAGTTCGCGTGGATATTCTGCCCACCACGATCAAAGTTGTGTCTAGCATGGTGGGTTCAGGCTTTGCGGTGCACGGAACCGACGGGTCCGCGGTGCAAATCATTTGCACGCAACAGTATTTTCCGATGACAGGAAAGTTGTCGGTCCTGCTTCAACAAAAAGAAGAAAACGGCGGCGAAGATTCTAAAATTCGCCTCGTTCAATCTTTGCCGAGCTACGACGACTGCCGCATCGAACTCACCAAAGTATTCGAGCGGGTAAAAAACGGCGCGCAAGTTTTGATCGTAAAAAGCTCCGCGAACGCGTTAACGTTCGCGGAGGTGGATCCTAAATAATTATTGGCCGGTAATCGTAAAGTTATCCACGTAGCAAGCGTTCGCGCCGGCATCCTTCCACACAAAAACTTTAATGCCGGCCGATTTTGCAGGAACCTGAAATTTCAGCGCGAGGTTGGCCGCGGTTCTTGACGTCACCATTACGCTGGGCGAACTGAATTGTTTGCCGCCCGCATCTTTGAAACTCACACCGACCGTGCAGCCCTCACCACCGGTACTTTTTCTTTTCGCGCTGAACTTCAGGACGTAAGCGGCGCCCGCTTTCAGAGCCACGGTCTGCCCGCGGCCTCCTTCACCGGTCACCTTGAGCGAAGCCAATCCCTGCGCAGCGTACTCGCGAGAAATCACGGTCTTGCCCCAATCCTCCCAAGCCGTCGCGCCATCCTCAAAAGAACCGTTTTGTAATGCACTGGACCCGGGCGTCGGCGTCGGCGTCGGCGTCGGCGTCGGTGCCGGAGCGGGGGCTGGAACCGGAGCGGAAACCGGCGAAGGCGTCGGTGTCGTCACGCCTGACTCGTACGCTCCAATGTCGGGAGCACGCCCGACGAAGGGGCGGCCGGCGTCGACTCCTTGATCGATCAGCCGGCTATTCGCGGCGGGACGTAAAAAATTTGAAATAGGCAGTGAGCCATCGGAATTACGAGGTCCGCGCAGAGCCGAATCATCGGTCGAAATAAATTCTGCGGCGGTGATCCCCGGATTTAAATTCCACGAGTTAGCCGATTGGGTCGCGTTGATCTCCCCCAATTTGCCTAGGCTAACGTTATTGCGCGCGATGTGACCGGCTTTGTAAAGACCGTAGTTCGCCGCCCAATTTACGCCGCCCGGCGTTTCGGGACCGTTCATGAACGCGGAGTTATTTATGAGCGTCAAAGGAAAGGAAGCGTTGTTCTCATCGAAACCATGCATTGGATTTTTAAACGAGACGTTGTTGTAGAGCGTGTGCCCACCGGAAGTCGCGTTGCTAAAATTGCCGCCCAGTTTAAATCCGTTACCGTCACCGAGGCGCTTGAAGTTGTCGTCATAGCCGTTTTCGAAAGCGATGTTACCTTCGAGGATCGTGGGCGTGCCGTTCCACATATCGAAGCCGTCGTCGGCATTTTTGTATGAGCGGTTGCCGCGCAAGATATTGCCGGTGCCGCGTGAGCTCGAACGCATTCCGTCGGCGTTTCCGGGAACGAGCGGCGCGTAGTTGTGGTGGACGTCGTTGTTCAGCAAAAGATTATTGGCGGCGTTTTCGAAAATGCTGATGCCCGAGCCTTCGTCCCACACGCGTCCGCAGTGGTGGACATTTAATCTTTCTAAAATGTTATTTGAGCCCGTACGCAAGATACTCACGCCCATGTTAGATGCGTTACGAACTTCCAGGCCGCGGACATGATGATAGTTTCCCGTGATTTCGATCAGCGATCGCCAACGCTCGGACTCCTTTGTGCCGTCAATCACCGGCGTTTCGCTCGGGTAGGCGAAGATACGAATCGGATTTCCGTTCGCGCCTGAACGACTGAGCACAACTTTTGATGTCGGCTGGTAGACACCCGCGCGAAGATAGATGGTGGTGCCCGCCGCAGCGTTATAATAGGCACGGGCCAAACTTTGGAAAGGCGCGTTCACCGTGCCCGGATTCATATCCGATCCGTTCGGTGCGACGTAAAGATCTTCGGCGTGCGAAATGGTGCCGCCGATAAGAAGCGAAACAAGTACGTTCAAAATGACTTTCACTAGAACCCCCATTGGAAGTGTTTTGGACCACCTTCAGTTTGTGCTGGGAGCGAACCGATCTCGAGTTACACTTTCTGACGAGAGGCGTTTCAAAATGCCTCAGGGTCTAGACGCGAACTTCCGATACTCTCGTATAAACATTTTATGAAGATTGGGGAGAAAGCCGTGTCCCGCAATGAGACCGAGTGGCAAAATTTCGCCGAAGATTGCGATGCCCTTATCAAAGCGGGTAATTTGAATTCGGTGGTCGCGAAGATTAAAGACCTGACCCTCGCGGCCATTCCGAGACACGTGCGTGCGCCAATCGCGAAGCTGTGTCGACGCGTAGGGCTCATCAACGAAGGCTTGAAGCTTCTGTATCCCGCGATTCGCGGCGAGGCCGCTTTTGAAATTCAGCCGACGGCGGAAGAAACCTGTGAATACGCGGTTCTCCTTTCGCGCAATGGATCTACCGAAGAAGCTCTCGCTTTGCTGAATGGGATTGACGGAGCCGCGCATCCCGAAGCCTATCTCTACGCGGCGATTTGCGAAATGGCGCTTTGGAACTACGCGACCGCGGTGACCAAGCTCGAGGTTTATTTAAGTTCCGGCCCCAATCAATACGGACGCTTAATTGCCGGAATAAATTTAGGAGCGTCGTACCTCGGCGTAGGCCGTCTCGAAGAGGCTTACCGCTTACTCACGACGATGATTGAGCTTGCCCGCGCGCAGGGAGCAAAGCGTTTGACGGGCAACGGCTTAGAACTTCGCGGGCAGTATTTCTACCGTACCGGTGATGTCGCACGGGCGAAGCAGGATCTAGAAGACGCCGCCATCGTGTTTGGAAACTCGAGCGGCTATGACCAGTTGCTCACTTTAAAGTGGGGGGCGATTTTGGATTCCACCGTTAGTCTCGATCCATCGCCGTTGATTCAGGTGAGACAGATCGCGGTGGAGCGGCGGCACTGGGAAACCGTGCGCGAAGCGGATCTTTTTGCCCTTAAAATTATATTTGATCAAAAAAAACTAGATCATCTTTATTATGGCTCGCCGATGGTGGGTTATCGCTCATGGTTGAGAGCGCAGTTACCCTTTGAACCGAGTGCGAATTTCATCCTCGGCGCCGCCAATGCACCACTGAAGATAGATCTTCGCTGGGGTGAGATCATCGAACAAGGTAAGGTGCGCACGATAGGCCGCAAGAACCTCCGGTTGTTGCGCATACTATTTAGGGATCTCTATCTGCCACGCAACAACGGCGTTTTGTTCGCCTCGCTTTACCCCGAGGAATACTTTAATACGCATAGTTCACCGTTGAAAATCCGGCAGACACTGCACCGTTTTCGAAAATGGATTACGGCGAATCATTTGCCGTTGCGGTTACAATTCGAACCCGCGGGCTACCGACTCACGATTGAAGAAACGTGCGCCGTAATCTTTGAGCCTGACGGAGCAAACGATCACATGTTGACGCCCGAACTTACCGAAGTGGAAAAATATTTTTCATCTTGGAACGCGTTCGGCGCCGCCGATGTCGAGGCGGCCACCGGGCTTTCTCGCTCGAGTGTTCAACGCATTTTGAACAAGGCCGTAGACATTAACCTGGTAAAAAAACAGGGCAAGGGCCAAGCGACGGTTTACAAAATCGTGACCGGCGGGGCGCGTTCCTATTTGAGACGGATCGCGGGATAAATTTTTTTGGTTCGGAGCCCGCGTGCCGCTGATGGTAAACTAAAAATATATGCAGGCCCACCATCAAAGAAGATTTCGTACCACCGCTTTTGTTTCGCTATTCGGCCTGATGCTCCTTGTATTTTTTCAAAACTGCAGCCGCGTCGGCTTCGAGAACCACGATGCGCCCACGGCTGCCGTCGCGCAGAGCGGTGGTCAAGGTTACGATGGGAAGCCGTTCGTTACTTACGGGCGTTGCGCCGACGAAACCCTGGTCGTATCAAGAATTATTCTAAACGACGCTACAAAGGGCACGCTCGTGCGAGAAAACTGCTCAAACGTAGAGCCACTCGAATTGCGCGTAGGTGATTTCTCGTTAGACTCTTCCGACGAAACGACGCTGACCTATAAAAATCAAACTTACACGCGAGAAATAATTCCGTTTAGCAAAATGCCGGCGTTAACGGCCTATTACCAGTGGTCAAATTCACCAAGGGTGATCACGACTCCCGGTATTTTCATGATAGACGTAAATGCGACCGCCGTGGACTTAGCTTCGCTCAAAAGCGCGGGTCATACCGTAATCTGCATGATCACCGCGGGCGTGACCGGCAGCCGCGATGCTGACTTTGCCGCTTACTCCGCCGGGGATATCGGGCGGGCCCAAGCCGGCGCGCCCACCGCTTATTGGCTCGACACGAGATCACCGAACGTTCGCGCCGTCATGTTGACTAAACTCCGCCACGCTTACGATAAGGGATGCGCCGGTGTCCTTTGGGATCAAACCGACGCGCACTTGAGTAATTCGGGCTTTCCGCTCACAGCGGCTACATCGCTGGATTTCGCCAAGTTTTTAGCGCTAGCTTCGCATGACCGGCGCATGCCCGTCGTTCTATCGAATACCGGAGATTTATCTTCAAGGTTGGTCGATTACTTCGATATGCAATACAGTGAGAACTGTAATCAGAGCGGCTCGTGCGGACGGTTTAAACGCTTTGCCGATCAAGGCAAGCCCGTTTTAATTTCGGATAGCGGAAATTTTTCGCAAGCCCTGTGCACCGCTAACCGTAGCCAGAACTTCACCCTGTGGTTTTCGACCCAAAATGGGGACGGAAGCCGCTACCAGCCGTGTCCGTGAAGACTCTTCCCGGCAAATTGACTTTAGATCACCGCTTCCCTAAACATGCGTCTTATGGAATTTACCGGAGATTTAGATCCCGCGGTCTCTGACGGCGTTAACTTATGCGACCGCCTGCTGACCGATCCCGCGCGACTCGAAGCGCTTAGGCAAACCGAGCTCATGGATACCGAAACCGAGCAGGCATTTGATCGCGTTGCGAGATCCGCCGCGCTTCTGCTCAAAGTTCCGCTTACGATCATTTCTCTGGTCGGTGATAAACGCCAGTTCTTCAAAGCGGGCCACGGCCTGCCGCCCCCTTACGATGTTGTGCGCGGCGTACCCATCGATCAATCCATCTGCCGCTACACGCTTCAGAACAAAGCGATCATCGCTTCGAACGCTAGAAATCATGAACTGTTGAAATATCATCCCACGGTGAATACGTGGGACATCGTTGCGTTTCTAGCGATTCCGATGACGACCGACGAAGGGCACGTTCTCGGTGCGTTCTGCGCGGTCGACAACAAAGTGCGCGAATGGTCCGATGAAGATTTGATGATCATGCACGAGCTGACCGCATCGGTGATGTCGGAAATTAATTTGCGTCGTCAGATCGGAGAGCTCCGCGCCGAGCGTGCGTTGCGTGAGAAATTCGTGATGACCCTCTCCCATGATTTGCGAAACCCGCTGAACGTCGCGAAGATGGCCGCGCAAATCATTGCCGACGGCGAACGCATCGATGGCGACACCGCCCGCTTCGTCAAGATGATCGGTGAAAACGTCGACCGGGCGGACGAGATGATTCAAGACCTGCTCAATGCTAGCCGGCTCAAGGCGGGTGAAAAAATTCTGGCCGATTCAAAGCAAGGTGATTTGTTTGAGATTCTCCGTTGTTCGGTCGAAGCATTAAGAAGCGTGTACGGCAAGAGATTTGAATTTTGCGGCGACGGCCGGTGTCCCGGTCATTGGGACGCCAAAAACGTGCGGAGGATCATCGATAATCTCGTCGGCAACGCAGTTAAGTACGGTGATGTTCAAAAGCCGATCACCATCGCGTTGCACGTGAAGGAGGACGGCGCGGAAATCTCCGTGCACAATTGGGGACAACCAATTTCGCCCGGAAACCTGGAAACTATCTTCGATTTATTCCAGCGCTCGGAGGCCATCTTACACGGCCCGCAGCAGGGCTGGGGCATCGGCCTGACCGTCGTCCGTTCGCTTGCCGAGGACATGCGTGGGCGTTTGAGCGTCACCAGCAACGAAGAAGAGGGTACAACCTTCGCGATCCTTTTGCCCGTCTCAAAGTGAAACGAAGCTTATAATTTTCGGTACCATTCCGACGCGGCCATCTATCCTTTGGGGACCCCCATTGTCTTCCAGGAGACTCTATGAGCAAAGCCACGCTATTCACTTTTCTTATCCTATCTTCCCTTAGCGTAATATCAGAAGTCCACGCACAGGCCACCAGCATCGGTCAAAACGGCGAAGTCGAAAGGTTAGCCGGCATCAACAATCGCGCGACCGAGTTCGGCAGCGAAGCGGAAGAGTGGAAGAAGAAATATCCCATCGAGAAGATTAAGCGGGATCCGAAAGGTGTAGCCAGTGAAGATGCGATCACCTATTGCCTCGGTGGTAGTAACAGCGGGATGGAACTCGCAAAACGTGGCGAAGGTGTAGAAACGGAATACGGCGGCTACATGGTGGAATCAGCCGGTAACAGGAGTGCCGGGGTCGTCGAGGCCTACTCTAACCAAAGAATAAACCGGCTGAAATTCAATAACGAAATAAAAAAACGTAACGAAGCCGCCGGTTGCAATAGCGGCGGCCGCTAATATTCTAGTGCGTGTTTTGGCCTTTGGGCTGCTGGGGCACGCGTTCCAACTTACTCACGTCGTAACCAAACTTTTTCACTTTACCAACTAACTCATTGTAGCGCGCTTCGCTTAAGTGCGGTTCGCGCGCCATGATCCAAACGTGGCTGCGATCGGGCACGCCGATGATCGTATCCGAGTAGTCGGGCGCGAGATCAACGATCAAGTAAGCAAAAGCCAAAGGCCAAATCGGGCGCACGCGCCATTCGGCTTTGGTTTCCTGATTATGAATCCAGGCTTTTTGCGGGATAGATTTCTCTTTTCCGTCAAAACCATCTTTGTTGAATTTAAACTCAACATCGATCGTTTCTTTGTCGGCATTCCATGTGTAAGCTTCGGTCGCGTTGAAAGCGCCTTTTTCGGGGCTCGTGGGAATGTTGGCGATCACGTACCATTTGCCCATGAAGCGGGGTATTTCGACACGTTCGACGGTAGGCTGCGGCGGCAGATTTTTTTCCATAGAATTGCATCCTTGTAAGGTTAGGGCGGCTAGCGCCGCAATCAGCGTAAAATAGATCGTCTTCATTGATCCTCCGGCACAATTCGTTGCAGAAGTTGTGCCGGAAATTCAACAAGGCTTTGAGACGATTATTTTTACGAAGCCTTCACCTTAAAGCGATTATTTTTCGCCGGGCCGGGGAGGCTCACGACGGAGTTGTCTTTGATTAACGCGCGAACGGCGCGCGAGTTCTGCGTGGCCGTAAGCGGAGTAAGTCCGTCGAGGTCTTTCAATTTAAAGGCTTGATCCTTAAAACGGATTTTCAAAAGACTTAAGACCATCGCTTCGACAGATAAGAAACGCATCTCATCGAAAACGATCACGGCACCCTCATCCCGCGGCCGTAAACGAAAACCTTGCGGTGAGCTGCGCAACTCAAGCGGAATGCGGTGTTTCGAAATTTCTTTTTGAATGCGCGAACAGATTTGCTCCACGCGTTGCGGGGAGGCTGACGGATCAAAATTTTCTTCGGCGAATAGCCCGTCGAAAATACGGTACGTGGTCCAAGGTTGGTAGTTATCGGAAAGCATAAGCAGCGCCGTACGATACGGTAGGCTGGCGAACTTCGAAGGCATATTTTGGCCGGTCAGGCCGTTGATCAACTTGGGTTTTTTGCCCGCCCAGCGCGCATCGGTGCGCAAGACATGATCGGGCATATTCGCGCCGAAAACGCTGCCGAGAACCTGTTGGCGAAACGCGGGGAACGGCGTGCCGAAGTAGACTTTGGTCGCGAGTTCAACGTCGTTGGTTACGCGCGCCAATTCCCAATCGATACTCCGCAATGATTCCCAGTGGCCGGCGGCCCGAACTTGCTGTTTAAAATCGGCGAGGGCGCGGCGCGCTTCCTCACGAGGTCCTTGCGCGACGGCGATGATATGCTGCCACTTACGCAGCAGTAGTTTCGCCGGGCCTTCACTCGTGCCGATCGCCACGATCGAATCGTTCAGCGTCGCCTTCGCGCCCGAAAGATCGCCGCGCAAGATCTGAATGTGCGCGCGAATCTCCCGGCAATTCAAATAATGGTGGAAAGAATGCTGGCGGCACTCGGGCTCAAGTTGCGCGAGCCACTTCGAAGCGGCATCGTACTCGCCGAGCACAACCAAACTCGCGGCAAGGTTCACACGGGCCGTGCGCGATTCGTTTTCGGTCGGGTGCGTTTCGAGCGTGAAAAGTAAGTGGCCGGCGGCGGCGCCGTGATCCCAGCGTTGAATATGGCAGAAAGCTTTTTGCAAAGCGGTCTTCGCGGAGGGCGGCATACGGCGGTCAAGCAAGCGCAAGGCTTCGTTGACGAGACCGACCCGGCGTAACACCGAGGAATACTCAAACAGATCCTCCTGCGTAGCTAGCTTGGTTTGGTAAACGACCTCGTACATGAACTCCAACGAGAGCCGGAACAAACCCGCACGGCGGCAGAGTTGCGCGTAAGCGGAGCGTTCTGCCGGCGGCACCGAAGCAATCTCGATCCCCGATAATAAGCGACGGGCGTCGTTCAGTTTGAAGTTAGTGATCAATGCATCGATCTGTTCTTTTGAGTGTTCCATTATGAGCTTATCGGCGTCTCACCGGAATACTTTTCGGGACCTTGGTCCTGCTAAAAGGGATGGCCCATAAATAAGCGCTTGGCGGAATGTGTAAGTTAAGTGTAAGTTCGTCTCTCACACCAGGAGTGCAATATCATGAATAATCTTATCCAACTCATCCAAGACGCCGACGTCGCGTCCGTGCAAATGGAACAAGCCCGTCAGGCCGTCGAGGCCGCTAAATCCGCTTTCGAAGCGGCTAAGGCCCAGGCCGATGAAGCCAAAACCAACTTCGATTCCGTAGTGGCGCGCGCCGACGAGCTCGGCGTTCCGCGTGCGAAGCTGCGCAAGTTGATCGAAGAACGTTCGGCCGCGCTCATGGCCTCGGGGCTCATGGGTTCCACCACTCCGTCCGCGCCCAAAGTGGCAAAGCCCGCACGCAAACGTCCCAAGACCGAAAAGTCGGAAGACGATAACAGCGTTATTCTAGAATCAATGGAAGACATGCCCGAGACCAGCCCCGAACAAATGATGTAGGGTCCGTGCGGCGTGGTCGCGTCTACATCTGATTTAAAACGGAAGCGCACCGTCTCTATGATGAGTCGTTTGATTGTCTGTCGTTTGGAAGCGGTGATGACGCATCTTATCCTGTCTAGACAGGAAACGTTGCGTTGGGTGCAGATAAACTAAATTTATATTTAGTCCCGGAATCTTTTTTCCGTGAAGGCCGCGACCCGCTCCCGGCAAAAAACTAAACTACAGCTGAACTTCTACTTCTTCGAGCGAGAGTTCGTCGAAGTCGACGACGTTGTTTGAACCTTCGGAAGAGTTAAGCGTCAGGGATAGCTTCCAGTAGCTTCCGGCGAGCTGGCCGGGTTCGATCACGTACTCGTAACGTTCCCACGAGGAAGATTTAATTTTGATTTTGTTTACGGTTTCGGGTGCGTAAGCGCCGGGATTCGTAAGGCTTACGAAGCCGGTATCGACTTGCGCGTAGGGATATCGTTCGGCCGCCGCGGCTTGATCAAGGGTAACCGCGCGGGCCCAAAAGCTGAGTAAATATACTTTATTTGGGTTCATGGCGGGTAAGCTTTCGGGCTCGACCGATCCTTTAAAAATCCGAAGTCCCAGTGCTCCGGCGTGCGCAGCTTCGGGAATCGCTTCAACGGAACCGCTAGCCGGCGGTAAATTGTTGTAGCCGATCGTGCCGCGTTCGAAACCGGCGTTCGTGACGTAATTGGTTAGGCTGTTGAGCACGGTGTACGTCGTTTTAGGGCGGGCGCAGTTTTGATAGCCAACCAGAATAGCCGACGCGAGCACGATTAGGGACAATCGCTTCTTCAATTGTGTCATGTACTTATCTTAGCGCTTCCGGGCGCTTGTCCCATACCGTTATTTAACACGTTGGCCTTTAATGCACCAATCCGGGATGGTGTCTCAATTCGATCAAAGTCTGGGCCGCCCAGATTGCGCGTGAGTTGGCCGCGTCGCTGATGGTTCAATCTACTTATGGGTTTATGGTTTCTGCTCAACGTGATCGTTTTTCTCGGCGCGGGTTCGGCCGCTTTGTACGCGCACTTCCAATCTACGGGATTGCCGAAGGCGCCGGCGGACTTTATAAACTCCACGGTGCTGACGGCGGTCTTCTTGCTGTTCACGACCTTCGGATTGCTGTCGCGGCGAACGGGCGCGAGGGCCGCCGCCGTGGGTATCTGTTTTTGGATCGCGTTCGCTCCGGCCGCGCTCTACCTTGGTCCTTTGTTGCCGGCCACGCAGGATTTTACGACGGGCCTGAATATATTCCGAGCGCTTGCGCCGACCACGCCCGTTTTACTCGCGACCCTTTTTCAACAAACCATTTTAACGACGTTGCTGTGTTTACTGTTCGCGCTTAAATCTTTGCAGACCTTTTTGTCGGCAGGCATGGACGAAGCCGTCGGTGCCGCGCGGCCCGCAGCCTGGAAGATGGGCGCCGCAACACTTGCGCTCGGATTATTTTTATTTACCGATCACTTGATGCCCGGGCATAAACCGCAAGCTCCCCTAAAGGCAAAGGTCCCGGCGGCCACGCCGGCGCGCGTGGATAAAATAAATCCGCGGGTTGCGGCACCGGCTCGCTATTCCGACGCCGAGGTGATGACGGCCGAAGCCGGTCTCAACGGACGTGGTGTACGGGCCTGCCGCATCTCACTTGATGAGTCGCGATTGCTGTTGGTGTCGAGCGACGGTCAGGCTCACGTCGTCGACCTGCGCTCGGGCCGGGTAGCGTCGTACCAAAGTAAAATTGCAACGCGCAATTGGCCCGCTTCGTTTGCCGACCCGCACACCAGCCCGATCGGCCCCGACGCCGATATGTATTTCGATTCCGACCGCAACATGGTTTTGCGTTTTTCGGATCCCAAGTACCGCTATCCGATCGGGGGAGGCGCGAATGAGTTCATCTCTTTCACCTCATCGCCCCAACAAATTATAGTTTACAATCGCGACTCGCGTACGCTGCGCAGAATTGAGCTTCCGCTCGGCACCGTGATCTGGACTCTTCGGTTGACCGCGCCGGCAAATATGCCCGCTTGGACCAGCGCCGACTTTACCCGAATGATTTTTACCGTGGGCGGTAAGCGCATCACAATGGTGGGCATGCGTGACGGCCGGTCGATGGAAGTGCCGGGGTCGTTTGAATCCATTCGGCGCGTTCAATTCGGTAAAGATTGGGTACGTTTGAGTGGTCTTTCTCAGAACGGTGAAAGCAATCTCCTTTATCGCACCACCAACGGCAACATCGCGGCGGGCGCACCTCTCCCCGAGATTGAGCTTTCCGAAGTCAGCGCCGAGCGCGGGCTCTACATCAATCAAAAAGCGCCGGTAAAAATCCTTACGCTGGCGGGTGATTACGCCGGGCCGGAATTGAGCGGGGATTTATTGTTCTCGGCGGTGCTCGATCCCGACCGTTACGTCATCGCGGCGGAAGATCAGCAGCCCCAGTTGACGCTCGTTGATCTAGATACGAAGCTAAAATCGGGCGTAGGCAAGATGCATAACCTTCGTTTCACGAAGAACTCAACCTGCTTTACGGTCTCCTCGACAAAACGAATTTTCGCCGTGTCCGTCGGTGATCAAGTCGAAATCTTTTGGTCCGCGTTTTTAGCGGCCGACCAATTTCGCTCGGTCGTTTTGACCTTGCCGATCAAATAAAAAAAGGGACCCGTTGCCGGATCCCTTTTTTTATCTTTAGTCTTACTTAAATTTCCGGTCGAATTAGCGAGCGGTGTATTTTACGCCAGACAACGAAGCGGGAGCGGGGTTGCCGTTTTCCAAAGTCTCCGTGCCGAGAACCAAAACTTTACCGTCGAAAATGCGGTAAACGTTTTTGTTTTCACGGGGAACGGTGTCTTTCGAGCAGTTGATTTTTTTATCTTGTGCTTGAGCGGTAACGTCTTGTTTACCGTCTTTTTTCCAGTCTGCTTTGCCGCAGAGGCTGATGTTATTCAAAGTCGCAGCACCTTCTTCGCTAGCGGGAGTGACCGAGACAGACTTGTAGGAGATGTCCATCGGGCGTCCGCCGTCGTTGGTGGCTTGGTTCTTAGAAATGTTGAACGTACCTTGTTCGGTTAAGCGGTAAGCTTCACCATCACAGTTTGCGTTAGCGAAACGAACGGTCGTGCGAGTGATGTTTGAACCTTCGAAACGGAAAGCTACGCGCTGAGTTTTAACGGAATTAACGGTGGCGGCTTTTGCGCCCTCTTTGAGGCCTTCGATAATGCCTTCTTTTTTGGTCGTTTCAACGGCATGTTCAACGCCGTTTGCTACGCCGGTCTTCACTGCTTCTGCGGGAACGTTCATGCATTCCGATTCAAAGTTTTTACCTTGAAGTTCTTTATCTTGAAGCGCTTCTTTCGCGTTAGTGAAGGGGTTTTTGTCATCGCGGCCGCAAGCAACGGCGAGTAAGGACATAGTCGCAAGTACGAGAATCTTTTTCACGGGGGGACCTCCGAGGTCGTTAGGGTGTTGCTGAACAGTAGAGCAACCGCAATGCCGCTGCTGGCGCGGGTTTAAACGGACGTAGCTTTATTGATGAGGAAATATATCCCGCCCGCGTGGAGACATGACGCGTGGTACGTTTTTGGAACTTAAATTCTCTTGTAAGGATTACTTGAGATTTCACTCTAAATCCGGCATCAAATGATCATTCTGAATTGGAAACATTGGGGGGCCGATGATCACAACAGTCGTCTCGGGATTGTGCCTTGCTTTAGGGGCGTGCTTTACCGGACAAAATTTGCAGTTTCGTTTGTTTTCTCAAAACGCCACGCGGATGGAAGTCTGCCTCTTCCGCGAAACGCAAAATCACGACGCCATAAAATGTTTTCTGATGGAACGCGAACCTGCCTCCAATATATGGAGCGCGAATATCGGCGAAGACGAGCTGCGGTCACTCCGCCTCAAAGACTCAACCATCTATTATGGATACCGAGCATGGGGGCCCAATTGGCCGTACGATCCGGCGTGGAAGCCCGGGAGCCAGGCAGGCTTCATCGCCGACGTGGACGGTGAGGGACATCGATTTAACCCGAATAAGCTAACCCTCGATCCCTACGCGCGTGAAATTAGTCACGGTCTCGATCAGGTCACCGACATGACGATTTTCGAAACAGGGCCGCTTCACCGCACGCGCGATAGCGCCCGCTCGGTGCCGAAGGGTGTGATCCTTACGCAGGCGGCGCAAGCCTTCGCGCATAAGAAACCGGCCGGCGCATTTAAAGACGACGTCGTCTACGAAGTGCACGTGAAAGGTTTTACGAAAAGTGATTTGTCCATCCCGCAAGCTTTGCGTGGCACCTACAAAGGCGCCGCGATGAAGGCCGCTTACTTAAAAGACCTCGGCGTGTCGGTGGTTGAATTTTTGCCGGTGCACCAGAAAGTTTCCGATCGTAATAATCCCAACTATTGGGGCTACATGACCTTGGGTTATTTCGCGCCCGAGCGCAGTTACGCGTTTGATCAGTCGCCCGGCGGCCCGACAAAAGAGTTTCGCGCGATGGTTGACGAGTTTCACCGGCACGGCATCAAAGTCATGATCGACGTCGTTTACAATCACACCGGCGAAGGCGGCGCCAATCGCGAATCACCGGGAAATAGTTCGATCTTTTCTTTTCGCGGTATAGACAATGCCGTTTACTACGAACTGAACGCGGAAAAAAATCTCTACAACGACAACACCGGTTGCGGGCATAACATCGCGGCCCATCGCGAGCCGGTGCGCCAATTCGTGATGGATTCACTCAATTATTGGAAAGACGTCATGGGCGTGGACGGCTTCCGCTTTGACCTCGCACCGGTGCTCGGCAATGTTCCGCAAGACGGAAGGTTTAAGTTCACGCCGGAAGATCCACGCGGCATTCTTCAGCGGGCGGTGCATGAGTTGCCCGCGCGTTCCGCCCAAGGCGGCGAAGGCGTCGATCTCGTGGCCGAGCCCTGGGGCATCGGCGACGGCACCTACGTGCAAGGACGTTTCCCCGCGGGCTGGTCCGAGTGGAACGCCGAGGGGTTTCGTGATCCGATTCGCTCTTACTACAACAAACGCGGCGTAGAGCCGGTAAGTCTCGGGCGCGTCGCCAATGCGGTGTCGGGTTCGGCTTTGCTGTTTCAAGCGAGCGGGCGCAAACCCTTCAACGCCGTTAATATTTTGACCGCGCACGATGGATTCACCGCGCGCGATCTTTTTTCGTACAACGAAAAGAACAACAATCAACCGTGGCCGTACGGTCCTTCGGACGGCGGTGAAAATCACAATCGCTCCTGGGACCAAGGCGGCGATCCGGTCATGCAGCGGCAACTAACCCGCACAGCGCTCATGACGTTACTCCTGTCGGCGGGGACGCCGCACCTTAACGGCGGCGACGAATTCTACCGGACCTTAAAGGGAAACAACAATCCTTGGAATCTCGATTCGGTCGCAAACTATCTGCCTTGGTCATCGTTGAAGGAGAATCAAAAGTTGCACGCGTTCGTGCGGGCGATCCTCCGGTTCCGCCGCGAGAATCCCGCGCTTCGTCCGCGCGAATATTATACGGGCACCGCCGCTAACGGAAACGGTCTTAAGGACATCACTTGGTTAAAAGAAGACGGCGGAGAGTTGCGTACGCAAGAGTTCGATAGTGAGCACGGATTTCTGGCCTACCGGTTGGATACGAGCCAGGCCAACGGGGCCTCACCGGTGCGTTCGATCTACGTAGCGCTCAATGCAGGATTCGAAAACAAAACGCTGCGCCTGCCCGAACCGGCAAAAGGCTTTTCGTGGTACCGCGTCGCCGACTCGGCCGCGTGGTTTGAAGCCGACGGTAATTTTCATGAACCGGGTACGGAGGCCGCCGTCGGGCGCGAATACAAAATGCACGGTCGCTGTGAGTTACTGTTGGTCGAAAAGCCTCTTTGAGCTTTTCGCAATCAGCGGGCGCTGATCGGGGCGGCCCATTGCGATGACGAAGGGATTTTCGGCTTGGCGTACGGTGAAATCTTGTTTGGTTTTTAAACCGTGCCAATCGTTTTCGATTAAAATTTGCCCGACCGAACCGCCGAGCGAACTGCCAGGTCCGAGGAGCACCAAATGATCAGGCGCGAAATCTTTTAACGCCACCGTGATCGCGCGCGTGAAATCATAAGGTTCAACGACTTGGTGGCCGAGGGTGTAGTGGTAAAGTTCTTCGAGATCGGTCGAATAAGGCTGCCACACGTAACCGCGCCCGTCGATTAAAGGCACGCTCGGTTTTTGAAAAAGGCTTTGCGGAATTTTTTGAAAAGCTTTTTCGGCAATGTCGCGCAGGAGCGGCGTGTGGAAGGCCGCGTGGTTGATCAATTGAAACGGGTAATTCTCGATTTGCGGCAACTCTTTCAGTAAAGCCTGGAGGCCGGGCTTGTTCGCGCCGATCACGATGTAACCGCCGAGGTAGATCGAGGGATAAACTTCGCAAGCTTCCATCTGAGAGACCTTGTGTACCGCCTGCTCGGCCGCTTGCCAGCGCGTGGGTGAGAAACGCCATTGTTCATCGCAGACGGGATAGATGACTTGGCCGCCGATGATTTCCTGCTTCATCATCGAGCCCATCGTGTTGATGACTTTAAAGCCCGCTTCCCAGTCGAGGGCCCCGCCGTAGGCCAATGCCAAATACCAACCCATTGAGTTGCCGGTGACGGCGACGATTTCGTATTTCTCGCGATCGATCGCCATGAAGTCGGTGTACGAGCAGGCGTAGATTAATGAAGAGGCGTGCTCGCCGCGCGTGTGCAGTTGCGGCTGAAAAGTTTCGGCGTTGTCGAGTTCGCTGATCGTAGGCTCGCCTAGAGCTTGTCGCCGTTGATCGATGTCTTTAATGAAATCCTGTACGTACGCGCCGTGCTGGCGCAAGTACCCAAGGGTTTCTTTAGTGTAGGTGCCGCGCCCGGGGCAGATGACGACGATTCGTTTTTTCATACTTTGTTTAACAACCTCAAAGCTTCGGCGACGATTTCGTCACGCGAAGGCAGGCCGGCGGCCGAAGCTTTGCCGAGGGGGATAAAACAATCGTCGGCCGCGACCACTTTTACGCGTGGGACTTTGACGGATTTTTCAAGCAGGAGGCCGCACATCCATTCGCTCCACGAGCCGGTCTTGCGGCACTCGTCGACGATCATGACGTTCGGGCAATTGCCGATCTCGGCGAGCAAGCCTTCTTGATCGATGTCGCTGAGCCAGCGCATATCGATAATTTTCGTGTGCACTCCGTGTTCGTCGTTCAGAATTTTGGCGGCTTGCCGGGAATAGAAAACGCCGTTGCCGTAGGTGACGATGGTAAATTCATCGCTCGACCCGTGCACGCCGAATTCGCCGAGCTTAATTTCGCCGGTCTTCGGGAAAGTCGCGGTCATCGCTTTGTCGTTGGCTTCGTGCAAATCGCGGGTCATGTAAAGCGCGATCGGTTCAACGAAGACCACCACGCGGCCGCTTTCCCAGGCAAGCTTCGCGCAAGTCCTGAGCATTTGCACGGCGTCCTCGCCGGTCGCGGGGACGGCGACGACCACGCCCGGAATATCGCGGAAGACGGCGAGTGAGTTGTCGTTGTGAAAATGCCCGCCAAAACCTTTTTGGTAGGGTAGGCCCGCGATCCGTACGATCATGCCGTTCGTGAATTGCCCTTGGCTAAAGAACGCGAGCGTCGCGGCTTCACCGCGCAATTGGTCCTCGGCGTTGTGCACGTAGGCCAAGAACTGAATTTCGGGAATCGGCAAAAAGCCGTTGTGCGCGAAACCGATCGCCGTGCCTAAAATAGTTTGTTCATCGAGTGGCGAATTAAAAACGCGGCGGGGCCCGAACTTTTTGAACAAACCTTCGGTCACGTTATAAACGCCGCCCTTTTGCGCGACGTCTTCGCCGAAGATAACGGCGCCGGCGTACTGCTTCATGATTTCTTGTAAGCCTAAGTTAATTAACTTCGCCATGTGCATCGGTTTGTCGAGATCGGCGCCTGCGACTTCGAGCAACTCTTCGTGGGTCGGCTGCGGCGGCGAAACTTTGGGAAACGCGCAGGCGAGGAGCGACGCGCGTACTTCTTCGCGCTTTAAATATTTGGGCCGCGTTTTCACGTATTCGCCGATCGCGGCCACGCGCGCTTCGATGTCTTTGTACATCTTCACGATTTCATCGGCGGTGGAAAGATCGTTCTCTAAAGCGAAGCGCGCGGAATGTAAGAGCGGATCGTTGAACTCCACTTCTTCAATCGTGG
The DNA here is from genome assembly GCA_947444305.1 of Pseudobdellovibrionaceae bacterium. Classification (GTDB taxonomy): domain Bacteria; phylum Bdellovibrionota; class Bdellovibrionia; order Bdellovibrionales; family UBA1609; genus JALHOQ01. Next base: position 121,834 of record CANEZP010000010.1, read on the forward strand.
GCAGCGTGCGGTAGGACATTTCAATGTCGTTGCCCGCGTGACCGAGTAGGCGCACCGTCTTCGCGTGCAGGAACACCGGCTTGCGGCGGGTGCGCGCGACGTGTTCGGCTTCTTTGGCCGCGCGGTAAGTGTCGGTTAAACTTAAGCCGTCGCACAAGATATAGTGCAACCCGGGGCGGTTACCGAACTGCGATTCGAGCCACTGCGACGGTGTCGAGACCGAGATGCCGATGCCGTTGTCCTCGCAAATAAATACGATCGGCATGGCCACGTTTTGGTGCGCTACCCAAAGCGCGCTATTCACGCCACCGAGCGCGGTCGAATGATTGATCGAAGCGTCGCCGAAGGTGCACATAACGATCGCGTCGCCGGGCATGACGGCCGTGTCGAGTTTCAAATCTTTCGCGCGATTGATCGAGAGCGCCGCGCCCATGGCCTTCGGCAAGTGCGAAGCGATCGTGCTCGTTTGCGGCGGCACCATGAGCGGGTGCGAACCGAAGACCTTATGCCGCCCACCGGCGATCGGATCTTCGCTCGAAGCGACGTAGGAGAGCATGGTGTCGTAAAGCGGATTTGAACCCGGCAACTGTTTGGCCCGCTGGATCATGAACGCGCAGGAGCGGTAATGTACGAAAGCCATGTCGGTGCGGCGAAAAGCTTTGCCCCAAACGGCGTTGGCCTCGTGACCCGCGCTGCCGATCGTGTAGTAGCATTCGTTTTGGTTTTTTAGGATGCGTGCCCGCAAGTCGAGCTGGCGGCTCATGATTTGTGATTCAAACAGGTCCATGAATTCGGCGGCGGTGAGTCCGGCTTGTTCGAGACTCGTCGCGCTGCGGGCGGGCGGAAACTTTCCCTCGGGCACGAATTTTTGAAAGTTCTGATCAACGACTTCGGCTCGATTGTACATAGAGGAATAACTTACTCCGCGGTGATTCACCCGATCAATCCAAACTTTGGCCGGGGCCTGAAAAGGTCCGGGGCATGCGCGCGAAAGCACGTCCTAATCTAGGTGGGGGTCACATTGTCCCGTGGACAAGGCTCGAAGGACTCTGTTAAAAATAAACATGCAAAATTACGAATCACTGAACTACATGGAAGAAGACGGGCTTTTCACCAGCGAAGAGTTAATGATTCGCGACTCGGTACGCGACTTCGTGTCCGAAGAGATTATCCCGACCTTACAAGAAGCCAACCGCGACGAGAAATTCCCGATGCACCTCATCCCGCGTTTTGCCGAGATGGGTCTGCTTGGTTCGACTATTCAGGGTTACGGCGCGGCGGGCCTTGGTCACGTCGCTTACGGTTTAGTCATGGCCGAACTCGAACGCGGCGATTCGGGTATCCGCTCATTTTGCTCGGTTCAGGGCGCGCTCGTCATGTACCCGATTTACGCTTACGGATCTGAAGAACAAAAGAATAAATATTTACCTAAACTCGCCGCGGGCGAAATGGTCGGCTGCTTTGGCTTGACCGAACCCGACGCCGGTTCAAACCCCGGTTCGATGCGCACCAAGGCCGAAAAAGTCGCCGGGGGTTACAAACTCAACGGCAATAAGATGTGGATCACGAACGGTTGCATCAGCGACGTCGCGATTGTCTGGGCGAAGTTAGACGGCGTCGTTCGCGGTTTCATCGTCGACAAAGGTACGCCGGGTTTCACGACTTCGACCATGAAGGGCAAGTTCTCGCTTCGCGTGTCGGTCACTTCCGAATTGCATTTACAAAACTGCGTCGTCCCGGCCGAGAATTTGTTGCCTAAGGTTGAAGGCCTTAAGGGCCCGCTGGGTTGCTTAACCCAGGCCCGCTACGGGATCGGGTGGGGCGTGCTCGGCGCGGCCAACGCTTGCTACCACACGGCGCTGACCTATTCAAAAGAGCGCGTGATCTTCGAAGGCAAATCGCTTTCCGATTACCAGTTGGCGCAAGCGAAGCTCGTCAAAATGGTTCAAGAAATCACCAAGGGTAAATTGCTGGCGCTCCAGGCCGGACGCACGAAGGAAGCCGGCAAGTTGATGCCGCATCACGTGTCTTTACTGAAGATGAACAATTGCCGTATCGCGCTCGATACCGCGCGCGAAGCTCGCGACATGCTCGGTGGTAACGGGATCATCGATGAATATCCCGTCATCCGTCACATGATGAATCTCGAGACGGTGAATACCTACGAAGGCACCGAAGACATTCATCGCTTGGTGATCGGCCAGCACATCACCGGCAAGGCCGCGTTCCGCTAAAACGCGCGGGCGCGCCCGCGCCCGTGACTCGTTGTTTAAATTCTGGAAAAGAGACGGTGCGTAAAGATGGACTTAGAAGAGTTCATCTTACTCTTTGAAAACGTCCGGCTTACAAAACCTTTAAAACATTCGAATGGATTTTTTGTAATCGCGAGATTTCTTGGTGGCCATGGTCCACCAAGATAACGTCGATGCCCAAGGCTTTGCCGACTTCGAGATCGTGATCGGTGTCGCCGATCAAAACCGTTTTTGAGAGCGGCAGCTTCACGCGTTCGATCAATTCTTGGCCGCGCGCGACTTTCGAGCCCGCCATTTTGTCGGCGATGCCCATGACGTGATGGAAGTACGGATCGACTTTGAATTGCGCGACCGAACCGAGCAACAAGTTGTGCTCACTCGCCGAAAGTAGCGACTGCGTCTTACCGGAGGCGTGGACGTGGGCAAGGGTCTCGATCGCACCCGGCCAGAGGCCGCAAGTGTGCAAGTCGTCGTGAAAATACTTGTTGAAGCGTTCGCATAATCCGGCGAAGTAGGCCGGTTCGGTATTAAATCCAAGTTGTTTATAGTAGTTTAAAACCGGGAAACCAAAAACCCGCTTGTACTCGGCGGCGTCAAGCGTCGGAAGACTCTCCTCACTGAGGAGCCGGTTAACCACTCTTACTGCGTGATCGACGTCGCTGAGGAGTGTTCCGTTCCAGTCCCAAATGACATGAACTTTATCTTCAATGTACGGATGCAGCGCTTTCATTGACCTCCAATTCGTGCTGGCAGGGAATGGCTTTGAAGCCTCGTTGTAAAAGCTCATGAAACAATTTGTCCGGTGACAGACCGGGCTTGCCCAGGGGCTTGCGGTAATGGTCTTTCCAAATTGCGCTCGCAAACGACATGCGCTGCGGTGGAACGCCGAGGACTTGGGCCACGAGCCGAGAGCAATAGTTTGAATGAGGACTGTCCCACGTGTAGCCGAAGTCGAAGGGCTTTCCGAGCCACTGCTTTACGAATTCATCGCTTGGCTCAGGGTAATCTTTGTTTTCGAGCACCAAGAAAACATCGCCGTAGGGCCGGATATCGTCGACGAGCGTGACTCCGCCCTGGCTGTGCGCCTGCAACCACATGCCTTTGTACCGAATTGCGACGTGAAAAAAGCTGCCCCGGGGTTCCAGCTCGACGGGCTTGCCGTCTTTGTGCAACTCAATGAAGACCACGCGCGCGGCGAGAGCCGGCACGCACAAAAACGTGAGCAGTATTAAGCAGATTATCCGATGCAGCATTGGAGAGCCTTTGTCTCCGAAGCCGCGGGTCCAGTCCAGCATTTTTCCGTTTAGAATGACCGGCTTCATGTCGATAAATACGCATATGGAATCACGCGCGACCATTCTTGTAGTTGATGATGACAATGTTTCACTCAGCCTGCTGTGCAAGCTGGTCGAGAAGCTCGATTACAACGTGCTCCAGGCCCAGAACGGAATCCAGGCGCGCGCGATCTTGAATCAACACGCCGTCGACCTGGTCATCGCCGATTACGACATGCCCGATATGGACGGTCTTGAGTTGCTCCGCTTCGTGAAGGGTGCGTTCCCGCGCCTGCCTTATATTCTGGTCACCGCGTATTCCAACGTGAAGGTGATCCGGGAAGCTTGGGCCAACGGCGCTTTCGATTTTTTCCAGAAGCCGGTGTTCGTCGACCGTTTGAATCAAACCATCCGCCTGGCGGTTGAGTACGGGCATTTGTCCATCGCCCGCCGTAAGTTCCCCAAGATGGAAGAGCTGCAGCCCGATCCCGATATGTTAAACATCGGCGTCGTGCGTGAACTGGCCGTGGCCTTAGAGCGCGAAGATCTTCTTCGTATCGTTGAAGAATACGAAATTCACGCGCGCATCGAGCTCGAACAGATCTTTCGTTACAACATGGTCAAAAACCAAGATCAGGTAAGAAGCATCGCCCACCGTTTAGCGGGCACTTCGATCAATTTAGGTTTGGTCAAACTGGCCGAAGAGTTACGCACGATCGAAGCGCACCCCGAACCGCGCATCAATAGCCCGATCCAACTCGAGCAGCTGCTCGAGAAATCGATTTACTGGCTGAAACATTTCCTGACGCAAATCTTCCAGGACGTCGCGAGCTAGAAGCGGGTCGCCAGCGTGCAACCGCGCTTGCCGCGGAAGCTCGGGCGATCAACCAATGTGAAATTCAAACTTTTGAGTACGCGTTTTAGCGCGCCGGTTTGCGCGTAGGTGCAAAGCAGCGCGCGCGGCGCAAGCATCGGTTCTAGATCGCGGCGCAGCTGCTCCTCTTGCCAAAGCTCGGGCGACATCTTGTTGCTAAAGGCATCGTAGAAGATTACGCCGGCGTTCGCCACGAGGCTCGCCTCTTCCGGAAACAACTTGAGGACCTTCAACTCGCCGCTTTCGAGTGCCGTGCGCGCGCGGGTTTTTAGGCCGGTAATGCCGAAATGGGCCTCGGTTCGCGTGCAAATATCCTCCATTATTTTTGTATATTCAGGAGTTGCCTGCGTCGCCCCCGGTTCACCGGCCCCGGCCCAGCGAACGAACTGTTCGCGCAAAACCGGTAAGGCTTCGAAACTCCAGATCGTGCCGGTCATCCCGCGCTTGATGAATTCCGCCAGGCAGATCAGCTCATTGTAGGCCAGACCGAGTCCGACCGAAATCACCGCCGGCGGGACACCCGCGTCGAGTGCCGTCGTCAAACCACGGTGGTAAATGTACAAAGATTCGCTAAAAGCGCCCGCGGAGTGGTGCATCTTTTCGATGTAGCCGTCGTCACGGGCGAAGGTGAGGGTAGGGCTGCCGTCCCCGGTGACAAAAACTTCTAGATTTGCGTCCATATCCATTGTCAAAACGCTTAGATCATTTTAATCGATCAGTCTATGCCCGAGCTACCCATTCCCTATTATCCGATCAGCCGATTTTACAAAGAACGCTTCGGTACGAAGGTTCACAAGATTTCCGTCGCCACGGCCGAAACTTGCCCGAACCGTGAGGGCATACGCGGGATGAAGACGTGCAACTTCTGTGACCAGTGGGGCTCGGCCGCGTACTCCAAAAATTTAGAGAAGCCGCTTAGCCAGCAGATCGACGAAGTCAAAAAGATCGTGGCCGAAAAACGCCGGGCGGAGAAATTTTTAATCTACTTCCAAGCGTACACCACGACATTTTCACGCGTGTCCAAGTTGCGCGAGCAATTTGAACTCGCGTTGAGCTACCCCGACATCGTCGGCATCGTCGTGGGCACGCGGCCCGATTGTATCTCCGCGTCCTTTTTAGAAACGTGCAACGAGATGGCTAAGCGAACGTTCATGTCGGTGGAACTCGGCGTGCAGTCGTTCGACAACCCGACGCTCGAGTGGATGCGCCGGGGCCACACGGGTGAGGAGTCGATCAAAGCGATACATAAGATTTCATCCGCTTGTCCCGACGTGAACTTAGGCGTGCACTTAATTTTCGGTAACCCGAACGAGACCGAAGAAATGGTGATCGAGACCGCGCGCAAAATTAATTCACTACCGGTGCACAACGTGAAGTTGCACCACATGCACGTTCTAAAAAATACCGCGCTCGCCGACGAGTACGCCGCCGGCGGCTTTGCGCCGATGGAACAACAAAAGTACTTCCATCACTGCATGGTCTTCTTGCAGCACCTGCGCGCCGATATTCCCGTGCACCGCTTGGCCGCGTTTTCGTCCCGCTGGGACGAGTTGGTCGCGCCGGCGTGGACGTCGTTCAAGATGGAAATGTACCAAGGAATGTTGTCGTACATGCGCGACCGGCAAGCCACGCAAGGGCAACATGCTTAAGCGCGCGCTTTTTGTTTTCGTTTTTCTTACCGGCTGCCAGACGGCCCAACAAAAAAGTGAACGGCTCGTGAACGAACGGGCCGCCCAGCTTCAGCACCTATCGAGCTGGCCGTCCACCTGGTGTCAGATCGAGACGGAGCTGACCGAACCGGCCAAGGCCCGCTATGAACAAATGTTTCCGTTCGAAACCGCGCCCGAACTAACCTACGCGTGGCGATCCCGCGAGAGCACTTGCGAAATCACGCCGTTGGTGCCGGGCGAGACCGCGAAAAGCCACCAAGCGTTTTTGGAAACGGCGATGTGTTTGCTCATGCAGGTGCATTACTTGAACTCACCGTTCGACGAATTAAACTTAGCCGGGCCGGGGGTTGAGCCGGTGGGCGAGTATACGCACATCAAAGCGGGGGATAAACCTGAGCTCGGCATATTCTTGCCGCGCGATTCGGTCACGGTCGAAACGCGCACCAAGAGCCGGGGCGTGTTGCGCGCCTTGTACGAAGAACGGCAAGGTCAACTTCTGCCTAAACGTTTGCAACAAGACCGCGGCGGCACCGTCTTCGTCGTTGAAGATATCGAGTATGATGACACCGCCCGCGCGGGCGCGCGGCCGATGCTTAAGTCTTTTTGGATCGCGGTCGGAGCGGGCACGCCGCTTCGTCATTCAAAGGCGATCGTGCGCGATTGCCGGCCTCTTTAGAAAGTCCATTCGAGCGGGCCGACCCTAAGTTCGCCGCCTTTTATCTCGGGCGTTCCGATATCTTTTACGAGCGCGCCGTGCGGAATTAGCGGCGGCTCGCCGTTCTTACGCAACCACGAAAAGAACTCGCGCTGTGGCCCACGACAGATCATTTGCCGGGTCTTGCCTTTTTCAGGCAACGTGTCGCCGACGATACGGGCGGCGCCGCGCCAAGCTTCGTCGCGAACGACGCGGCTCGCAAGTAAATAAGAATAGGTGAGCGTTCGGTTCTTCATGGGCAGGTGCTCTTCCATACTTTGGAACCACTCCGGACCTTCGAAATGCACTCGCATGTGACACCAATCGCGCGGCGAATGCGTCAGTAAAGGGCAGGCAAGCGAATGCGTGCACGGCGCCAGCGGTTCGAGCCCGGCCGCGATAAATTGCGAACGCCAATCCATAAGCGCGCGGCCGCGCTCCCGCGTCGACGGCTCTAGAATAAGCCAGTGATCGAACGCCGCGAGATCGGGCAAGGTCTTTTGCATCTCTAAGAATGAATACGAGAAGACCGCTAAGGCACCACGTTTAGGCGTGGGTGCGCGGCGCGCTTCCGACTTCCAGCGCGCGCCGAAAGTTTGCATTTCGTCGTGCACCTTCGCAGCGCGCCCCGAAATTTCGATGGAGTAAAGCGGGCGGGGTTCGAGCCAAGTTTGGTCTTCGAGAACCCACTGCGTCGTGCCCAAACCCGAACCAAAATCCCAAATTTCGGTGATCGCTTCGGAAGGCAAAAAACGCTGCACCTCGCGGAACACTTGGGCAAGTCTGACGCCGTTCAACGGCATGAAGTAGGCAAGCGTCGCGGGCAACGCAAAATCTTTATCCCACGGTGTGGCCGAGCCGGGCGCGATCAGATAATAATCCGAAAGTTTTTTAACGTGACTTGCGAGCGCGCGATCGTCGGCCCCGGGCGCGAAGTGCGCAAGCGCCGACTTTAACGTCTGTTCAAATCGAGGACTGAGCTTCTGTGCCGGGATGGACATTGCCCGTCTCCAATTCGTGAACGATTTGTAAAACCTGCGGCACCGAGATTTCGTTCATAACGTCCGGATCAAAGTTATCGGCGGCGGCCACCTGCGGAACGAGGAAAGTCGCGTACAAACCTTTCGGGCCCCAGCGCCGGGGGTGCTCCACCTTGCGGGGAGAATAAATTCCGACCACGGGCGTACCGAGCGAAGCCGCTAAATGCAGAACTCCCGTCGAAGGTGCGATCACCGATCTGGCTTGGGAAAGTAAATCGAGGAGCTCAAACACTTTCAACTCGTCGACCAGCCAATGCACGTTCGGCATGCCTTTCAGTTTGAGAAGTCCCTGCAAATATTTTTGGTCCATCTTCGTGCCGGTGATGACGACGGGCATCTCGCCGGCCAGGGATTCGATCAGGTTAGCAAAGTTCTCTTGCGGCCAATTTAACGCCGAACCCGCCATGCCCGGATGGACGACGCGGTAAGCGCGGCCCTTTAGACCGCGAACTTCTAAAGTGCCGTAAGGATTCGGTGCGACCAAGCGAAGATAGGTTTTTTTCAGAAACTCCAAATTTACCGTTCGGCGTAAACCTAAACGGTTGAAGCCGTGCTCGACTAAATCGAAATTGAAATCACTCTCGTGGCGGTCGGCGCCCGAGCGTTTTTGTTTTACTTGCAGATTGAGAAATAAGAACGAATGCCACTGGCTGCGGCGGCCGACCCGTTCGGGCACGCCGGCCCACCACGCGGCCATCGAAACCCACCATGGACAATGCAAAAGCACGATCGTTTGCGGGCAATTTTTTTTTAGCCAGCCGGTCATGCGGAAAAATTCGAAAGGCGAAAAGCCGCGCTTAAATTCAAGCGCGTTGCGCTTGGGCGCGGATTGGTCGGTGATGAAGCCCATTCCTTTCGAAATAAACCACACCGTACGACGGCCTTGGAAAACGGGATGTTCATCAACGGGTAGACTCACGACGAGATCGCCGATCTTGTCCATGCGTACTAAAACTATATCCACATTTCTTTTGTCCATCAGCTCCTATGTATGGCATGAAAAGTGAGCTCAGGGAATAGGAATAGAAACAGGAGTTTGATATGTGGGCGGTGGTCGGCGGGTCAGGCTTTGAAAAGTTCGATGGTTTCGAGAACCTAGGTTTACTTCCCCGCGAAACTCCTTTCGGGATGACGTCGAGCGGGTTCAAAAAAGTACGCCTCGACGGAAAAGAATTTTTATTTATTTCCCGGCACGGCGAACATCATGAATTACTCCCCAGCGAGATCAATTACCGCGCCAATATCTACGCGCTAAAAGCCTTCGGCGCCCGCGGCATCTTGAGCTTTTCGGCCGTAGGATCGCTCCGCGCCGAGTTCGAGCCCGAACACTTAGTTATTCCTTTGCAATTTATCGATCGCACCAAAAGTTTGCGCAAACACACCTTCTGCGGTGACGGCGTGGTCGGGCACACTTCACTGGCTTACCCGGTTTGCGAAAGTCTCGCCCGCGAAGTTGAAAAGCTTGTTGCCGGTGAATCGTTCACAACCCACGTCGGCGGCACCTACGTGTGCATCGAGGGCCCGAACTTCTCGACCGTGGCCGAGAGTTTCACCTACCGCGAACTCAACGCGGACATCATCGGAATGACGAACGTCCCCGAAAGCAGCCTCGCGCGCGAAGCGGGTTTGACGTATTTGCCGTGCAGCTTCGTCACCGACTTCGATTGTTGGGACACGGTCCGCCCGCACGTCACGCTGACCGAGGTGCTCTCGATCATGAAGCGCAACAATTCAAAAGCCTTCGCGCTGCTCAAGCGCGTCTTGAACGCAGAAAAAGATTTGTTAGAAAACTGCGACTGCCGTGAACAAGGCTTACGCGTGGGCCTAATGACCCGCAAAGAAGTTTTGAACGACGCCCAACGCGGATGGCTGGACGTCCTTACGTCTTAGGTATAGGCCTCGAGCGGTAAACATGAGCAAACTAAATTCTTATCGCCGTACGCGTTGTCGACCCGGCCGACGCTGACCCAAAACTTGCGTTCTTTAACCCACGGTAAGGGGAAGGCGGCTTGTTCGCGCGTGTACGGATGATCCCATTTGTCGCCCAGCAAATGCGTGTAGCAGTGCGGAGAGTTTTTCAACAGGTTGTTTTCGCGGTCAGCCTTGCCGGCTTCGATCGCCGCGATCTCGCCGCGAATTTGGATCAAGGCATCGCAGAAGCGATCGATTTCTTCCTTCGATTCACTCTCGGTCGGTTCGATCATCAGCGTACCCGACACCGGCCACGACATCGTCGGCGCGTGAAAGCCGTAGTCCATCAAACGTTTCGCGAAATCTTCGACGCCGACGTCGGCGGTTTTCTTGAAGCCACGCACGTCGATGATGCATTCGTGCGCGACGAATCCGTTTTTGCCCGCGTAGAGCGTGGGATAATGTTCGCTCAAGCGTTTGGCCATATAATTTGCGTTTAAGATCGCGGTTTGGGTCGCTTGGCGAAGACCGTCGCGGCCCATCATCGCGATGTAGGCCCACGAAATCGGCAAGATGCCGGCGCTGCCCCAGGGCGCGCTGGTCGTCGACGTGATGCCTTTTTCGGGACCCGCTTCGGGACGAAGACCGTGCTTCGGTAAAAATGCTTTCAAGTGCTCGCCGACGCCGATGGGACCCACGCCCGGGCCACCGCCGCCGTGGGGAATGCAAAATGTTTTGTGCAAATTCAAATGCGAGACGTCGGCGCCGAATTTGCCGGGTTTCGATACGCCGACCAGCGCGTTCATATTCGCGCCGTCGAGGTACACCTGACCGCCGGCCTCGTGCACCAACTTACAGATCTCGACGATGGCTTCCTCGAACACGCCGTGGGTCGAAGGGTAAGTCACCATCAGCGCGCCTAAGTTTTCTTTGTGCAGTTCAATCTTTGCTTTGAGATCGCTAAGATCGACGTTGCCTTGATCATCGCAGGCGGTAACGACCACTTTAAAGCCAGCCATCACCGCGCTCGCCGGATTGGTGCCGTGCGCGTTGGAAGGAATTAAACAAATCGTGCGGTTCTCCTGGCCTTTGCTCTTCAAGTATTCGCGAATGACCAAGAGCCCTGCGTACTCTCCCTGACTGCCGGCGTTCGGTTGCAAACTTACGCCCGCGTAACCGGTGATCTCCGCCAAAGATTTTTCGAGCGAGTGAATCAGCTCGAGGTAACCTTGGGCTTGATCCAACGGCGCGAACGGGTGAATGCGGCAGAATTCCGGCCAAGTGATCGGGATCATCTCGGTCGTGGCGTTCAACTTCATCGTGCACGAACCAAGCGGGATCATCGAATGCGTGAGCGATAAATCTTTGTTCGCCAAACGATTGATGTAGCGAACCATTTCGGTTTCAGAATGGAAGCGGTTGAACGTCGGGTGCGTGAGGTATTGGCTAGTCCGCTTGAGCGCTTCGGGAATTTTGAGCGTCGAAGTTTTTAGACAGTCCTCGACCGAAGGTCCTTTGTATTTCATCGCGAAGACGTTGAATAAAGCTTCGACTTCTTCGGGCGTGGTCAATTCATCAAGCGCGACGCCGACCGAAACGGAAGAAAACGAATTCAGATTGATGCCCATCGAAGCCGCGCGTCCCATGATCTCTTTGCGTTGCTCAGGCGTGACTTTCACGTGAAGCGTATCGAAGACATCTTCGCTGACTAACGAGAAGCCGAGCGATTTGAGCCCCGCACCCAGCGCGCGGGTCAGATTGTGCACGCGTTCACTAATCGCGCGCAAACCTTTGGGCCCGTGGTAAACGGCGTACATCGAGGCCATGACGGCCAATAAAACTTGCGCGGTGCAAATGTTCGAAGTCGCTTTTTCACGGCGGATATGTTGCTCACGCGTTTGCAAAGCCAAGCGCATCGCCGGGTTGCCGTGCGCATCGACGCTCACGCCGATGATGCGGCCGGGGATCATACGTTTGAATTCTTCGCGCGTGGCCATGAAGCCCGCGTGCGGGCCCCCGAAGCCGAACGGGACGCCGAAACGTTGGCTGGTGCCGACCGCGACGTCGGCTTGCATTTCGCCGGGCGATTTCAACGAGCAAAGAGCGAGCAAGTCACAGGCGACGACCGTCATCACGTTGGCGGCTTTGCATTGACCGATAAAGCCGGTCAGATCTTTGACCACGCCCAAGGCGTTCGGGTACTGCACGACGGCCGCGAAGTATTCGGCGTCGGGCTTCATCGTGTCTTCATCACCGACGACGACTTCAAGGCCGAGCGGCAACGCGCGCGTGCGGATCACTTCCAAAGTTTGTTTGAAGACGCCGCTGCTGACAAAAATCTTTTTCGCGGCCTTATTTTTCGAAGCGGCTTTGCACAAGTGCATGGCTTCGGCGGCGGCGGTGCCCTCGTCGAGTAGCGAGGCGTTCGACATCGCCAGGCCCGTGAGGTCCATGATCATCGTCTGGAAATTGAGCAGGGCCTCCATGCGGCCTTGGGAGATCTCCGCCTGGTAGGGCGTGTAGGCGGTGTACCAACCCGGGTTCTCTAAAATGTTGCGCAAGATGACCGGCGGGGTGGCGCAGTCGTAGTAGCCTTGGCCGATGTAGGAGCGGAAGACTTTGTTCTTCGAAGCGATGGTCCGCGCCATCTCGAGAAGTTTTTGCTCACCGACGCCTTCGGGTAAATCGAGCGGCTGCTTCCAGCGGATCGAACCCGGCAAAGTCTTATCCATCAGCTCATCGACGGTCTTCAGCCCTAAGACTTTAAGCATCTCTTGCTGGTCGTGCGAAGCGGGGCCGATGTGGCGGGGAACGAAAGTATTCGTCTGGTCGAGTTTCATGTGACTTCCTACTTGCTGGCCCAAAGAAGAAGGCGCCGGTCTGTTCAACGAGGCGCCTTGATCGACGGACTTATTTGCATTTTCCGTGTTCAAACGAATTATGCCTTTTTACGAACCGCTTTAACAGTCTTAGAAGACGCACGCTTACGTGCGGCTCCCGGGGTCGCTTTACCGGCCGCTTTCTTGGTGAAACGCTTGCGGAGGCCCAACGAAGCTTTCTCGAGCTTGGTCTTTTGCTGGCTCACGGTTTTTTCGATGTCCGTACGGTGCGTTTTGATCTGACGGAGGATGCGATTGAACTCGCGGTCCATCTGGCGTTGCGCCTGGCTGATCGAGCGCATCAGCGTGGCGTAGCGCTTTTCGAACTTCTTCATTTTAGTTTGGGCGGCCGGGCTCAAGACGGTGTGGAAATCGAACTTACGGATTTCGGTTCCGATGCGTTGAACTTCGCTCTTGAGTTGATCGACGTCGGTGAGGCGGTTGATTTCGGAGCGGATTTTATCCCAGTTCACTTGGCCGGTCATGTGAGGTCCTTTCAGAAGTCGTTCGCCCGCACGAGCGGACTCGCGAGGAGTTGCCGTTTAATTTCCAACTCATGTTCGGCACTGTCAAGAAGTGAACGCCGGTTGAAAATTCGAGTCTTCCCGCCTCAAAAATGGAGCGGAATTTATGCACAATTAAAGGAACCGACGCGCACTTCTCAATCAACTTTATTCATCGATCCCCCTCTCAAACGTGACACCAAAAACCAAGCGTGCTAGCTGAATGCGTCAAGATGCACAACTCTATCCCGCGCTATTCACTCCAACGAATTCGTAAATCCATTCCGGCACCACCTTATTGGGCGGGCGGCGAATTTCTAAATCTAAATGGGCGGCCTTACCTCAAAAACTTTTCGGAAGCGATCGCCCTGCTTGGAAATCCGGCACTGTTCGAAGGACTCGCGACCGGCGACCTTATTTACTTCGCGGTCTCCGCCGTCGAAGCCGGGGCTTTCGCTTGCGAAGACCGCGAGATTATCTTCGCGAGCGTGCGTGAACGACCGAGGCCCCGGCCGCACGCGCCCGGCTTCAGTCGGTTCAACGATCAAATCCGAACTTTTTTGAAAAGCCGTGGTCTCGGCGAAATCTTCACGCCCACGCTCGTGACTTGCCCGGGCTTAGAGCCTTCGCTCGAAGCGTTCGCGACCACGGTCACGCGCGGCCCGCTTGCCGAGACTAAATATTTGCCGACGAGCCCAGAAGTGCATTTGAAAAAAGCCTTGGCGCGTGGCCTGACGGATATCTTTGAGATTCGGCCCTGTTTCCGGAGAGGAGAGTTCGGTGACCATCACGCCAACGAATTCTGGATGCTCGAATGGTACCGCGGTTTCGCCGATCTTGACTTGATCATCGAAGATTTGCGCGAGCTTGTTCAATCCGTCGCGGGCAGCGCTTGTTACCCTCAGGTTACTGATTTTGCCGCGCTCTTCCGTCAGGAATTTAAATTTTCGCTCACGCCGGCCACCACCCGCGACGAGTTAGCCGCGCTCGCATCTCAGCGAGCGGTAGAATTCTCGCCCGCCGACACCTTCACCGATATCTTTCACCGGCTGATGATCGCGCACCTCGAACCCGCGATGGAAAAAATGGGTCCGCTCATCGTCAGAAACTTTCCCCCGAGCATGGCCGCGCTCGCAAAAATCACCGAGGCCGGGTGGGCCGATCGCTTCGAGTTTTACTGGAATGGTTTAGAAATCGCGAATGCCTTCAACGAGGTGACCGATGCGCAAGAGCAACGGCGCCGCTGGGAAGGCGAATTGAGCGAGCGCGAACGACTCGGCACCGGCCCATTGCCGATGGATATTGAACTGATCGAAGCACTGGAAATGGGCCTGCCGCCGACGGGCGGAATCGCGCTTGGTCTCGAGCGCCTGTACATGGCCGTCAACGGCGTTAAAAATATCGGTGAACTCAGTTTGTTTTAAGGTACGCTTCCAAGGGTGGGACGCATCTTCGTTATAACTTCCTCATTAGTTTATGTATTCCTGCAATCGCCGGCTTTTGCCGCGCCGGCGGCCTGTCTCGCGCACAATCCGAAGGCCCAAAATGTTCCGCTTTGCCCGGCCAACGGCTCGACATTGCTGCCGGATTCGTACCCGGTCATGGCGGTGAGCCTATCGGATCAAAAGGGAGGTCACGAATTCGTCGGCGATTTCGTGATGAAAGCGTTGAAGGCTCAGGGTGAGCAGCCGCCTCAATTCTTCTTAAATGTCAGTGAAGAGACGTTAAGCCGATTAAAAATTTCCGTCCTCGCGCAAACGAAACAGGATCCGAAGAAACGGGCGCGGTGGCTGGCGTCCCTCACGCGGGTGAAGTCGACTTCCTTCAACTGGCAGCAAGATTTCCAGCAGACTTACGTGGACGCCGAAGGCCGCCCGACGCCGCGGGAGCTTTCTCACTACCGGGCCGCGGCCAAACAGAACGACAAGATCGATTCCTATTTCCCCGACCTGAGCCAGGCGTTGCAAAAAGAGTGCGGCATCAAGCCCGGCGAGCTTATGCCTTCGACCGCCGGTGCAGGGACTAACGGTTTATCCGGGGGCAATATCGAAGGGGGACCGGCGGGTCTTTGCGTGCTCGGGACCGATGCCTTAGCAAAGGACGAACACGCGAATCTCGCCAAGCTTGCCTGCGGCGGCGGAACCTTGCTCGAAGCGCCCACTTCGTTTTTATTCGTCGGTCATACCGATGAGATCACCGCGACGGTACGAACCGGGCCCGGTGAGTGCGATTTCGCGATGTTGATCGCTAGCCCCCGCGCCGCACTCGAGGTCATGGTCGCAAATCCATCCGCGCCGGCGTTCGAGCTGGCGTCTTCCCGCGACGGCTATGAACTCGCGAAGAAAAATGAGCTTTTTGAGATCTGCGAATCCTTTCTTGAAGGTGTGGGTAAACCCGTGCTTCCGAATGACTCGCCGAACGCCGTGCCCGAAAAAAGCGGCCGCTGGATCCATGATTTATTGTTTGGGCAAACCGCTTTCGCCGCGGACGGGGCCGACGTGGTCAAAAAAGAAAGCTCGTCTTCAAAAGTTGAGCGTTGCGCTAAGATGACCAACGCAGATTTTTTAAAGGCCTACCGCGCGCACCCGGAATTACCCAAGATCAATTCGATGATCGACCAGAAAATGGCCAAATTCCGCGAAGAGGCCGAGCGAGCGTGGCAGGCAAACGCCCCCAATTGCCCCCGCCGCATAATCGAAATGCCGATGCTTTACCGCGGCGGTTTGAATCGTAAGGGAACGGAAGTCCGCGGTGCCGGAAGTCTTTTGCCGAACGTCACCAACGTGCAGCAGTTTAATAAAACTCTCTTGGTACCCGATCCGCAAAGCGCGGCCCTCCGCAAGGATATCGCAAAACGAATGAACTCGATCGGTCTCAAAACCGAATTTGTAAACACGAACATTATGCATTCGCAAATGGGCAATTTGCATTGCTCGACCAACACGCTTCGCTATTGCCGGCCACGGGCGGGGGCTCCAAAATGACGAAAATTTCTACCATGTTTCTTTCGTGCTTTGTCATGGCTGCGGCCATGGCCACGGCCGCTCCGGCCAAGCGCGCACCGGCGAGTTTTAAAATTCTCAGCTCCCGCAATTCGTTTCCGCTCGACTGTCACTTTGAAACTCCGGAACTTTCCGGCCGCGTTCGATTAGATAATCTCGGCGGTGCGCAGATTTTAATTTCCGATGAAAACAAAGCCGTTCACGAGTGTAACCTGGAGGTGGGAGCCGTGACGTACGCTTCGGCTCTGGTTGTGCCGGCGGCCGTTCTTTACTTCGGCCCGCTCGCCGATTGCCAACCGGCGATGGCCACCTCGACCGGCGCGAAGTTGGCGCGGCGAATGCGCCTTGTCTTGTTTCGTGAAGAGGTAAAAATATTCGCTCAGAGTGCGGAGGAATCGTCGGAGTGCAAAATAATACGCTTCGAGCGCGCGGAGCTGATTCGTACCGTGAAACGATTAACGGAAAAGACGGGCACCGGTAAAGGTGCGGAGCGGGCGATCAGTCCGGGCCGTTGATGTCTTCTTTAAGTTCTTTGCCGACTTTGAAGAAGGGCAGTTTCTTTTCCGAAACCTCGATGACCTCGCCCGTGCGGGGATTGCGGCCTTTGTAGGCGCCGTAGTCGCGGTTGACGAACGATCCAAAGCCGCGAATCTCGATACGATCGTTGCGCATCAAAGCCTCAACCATCGAGTCGAAGATCGTGTTCACCACGGTTTCGGCTTTCACGCGGGTGATATTGGCTTTTTCGGCAATTAAATTGATCAGATCGGCTTTAGTCATTACGCCCTTCAACACTCAAGTTATTGAAATTAGTTAAATTCTATTGAGAAGGCTCTTTGCTTGCCAGCGAAAAGAACGGTCTATGCGCCGTGACAAAGCGGCTTCGTGCCCGGACGTAGGCTTCGAGCGTCTGGTTCAGCATTTTTTGGCTGTCGAAAAGGTTCAAGACCTTTTGCCGTGCGTGTTCACCCATCTCTTCGGTGCCGACCTGACCCGAAAATACCTGAAGTAAAAGCTCCGACAACGTAAAGGTGTCGGCCGGACGGATCAAGAAACCGTCGACCCCGTCTTCAACGACGTTCGCGAGCGGCGAGACTTCGGACCCGACGATGACCTTCTTTTGCGCCATCGCTTCCAGCAGACTTTGTTCGATCCCGCTCGAGCGCGCACTTAAGTTGACGAACACGTCGGCCAGGGCAATGTAGTCGGTCAGGCTCGAGACGGGCACTTCACCGATGAAGAGCACCCGCGACCCCAAAGCCAATTGCAGCATTTCAAATTCAATTTCTTTTTTGAGCGGTCCGTTACCCACCACGATCAGGCGCGAGGTCGGTTTTTTTACGGCGACCCGCTCGAAGGCGTGAAGCAAATTTCTCATCTCACCGAACTCGGTCATGTCGGTGTCGGTGACCACGACTTGGGCGTTGGCGGGTAAGCCCAGTTTCTTCATCAATTCTTGCGATTTTTCGCGCGGGCTAAGGTCTTCCACTTCGATCCCGAACGGCACCATAAAGATGCGGCGGTCGGGATACATGTAATAGCGTTCGAGCATCACGCGTTGTTGCGGGGAATGCACGAAGACGGCGTCGGCGGTCTTGAGTAAGCGCCGGTCGAATTTATAGTAGGTGCGCAAAAAATTGTACGCGACCGATAAGCTCGTGCGGATCAAGCTGCTCAAATTTTCCTGCGACATCCCGACGATCGAATAGACGCCGGAGACGTGCGTGGCGTCGACGTCGTAAACCACGGCCACGCCGAGCTCTTTGCGGCGCAAACCGATTTCTAAACCGGAGCTGTCGAGTGAATGCACGAGCTGGAACGGAGTTTCACGGTGCAGGGTCCGGAACTTGCGTAAAGCCATGTCGGGAAATAGTTCGACGGAGGCGGTCGTGTTTTCGCCCAGGAAGTAGGCCTTCACGCCGTCGCGTTCGATAAACTCCATCCGCGCACGGCTTCGCCAGCTGATGACACTTACGGTGTGACCCATGCGCACGAGCCCGCGCGCGATCGGCCACAAGAATCCAAAGTCGCCGGCCCCGCCCGCGAGCGGGAAGCGTTTCGAAACCAAACAAATATTTAGGGGTGAAGTCTTGCTCACCATTACAAGTTACCAGCGAACAGGCGCGAAAGAAAATTCGCCGTCGATCCGTGCGCTAAAGCTGGACGCCCACCGTGCACGTTCAGGTTTAGGCCGACGGCGATTTGCGCGGCCAACAGATCAGCCCAAGAATCTTTGACCAACGGATTGCACCAAAGTCCTTCCGACCGGCGGGCTTCGCGCATGAGCTGGGTTAAGTTGAGGGGATCGAGCATGTGCAAACGATCGGCGATGGGCATCATCTTCGACCAAGCGATGCGGCGAGAGCTTGCCGGCCAATCGCCCCAGCCGCCGGCGACGTGCGCATGCAAACCCGGGTTCTCGGTGAGATGCCTCGCCAACAGTAAAAGATCGCGCTGCGGATTCTGCCATTCCGAAACCGGCGCGGGGACGAGAACGTAACGCGCGGGCCGTTCTTCGTCCTCGTATTCGGTCGAAGCTTCGATTTCGAGCGGGCTGACTTCGGCGCCGTTTTTTAATTGCCCTTCAAGCGCGCGTTTATGTTCGGGCGAAAACACTACCGTGCGCGCGGAGCCGAGATGCCACGACCACGACGGTTCGCCCGCGGGCAAGTCCGTGCTTTCGAAAATCGTAGAGAACCGGCGCACCCCGGGCAAGATCCGGCAAGCGGCGTGTAGGTAAGGCCAAAGGGTCAAACCCTGCCATAGCCGCGAAGGCTTCAACGAAAACGTGTGAATGACCTCGGGCTGAAAAAACAAAATGCCTTGCAAGAATTTCGGCAAGTGCCGCGCGTGCCATGAGTTCGCGGGCCGCGCGATCGTCAAACGCGGGTGCGTGATGGGAATCGTTTCGGGATCTTGGGTGGTCAGCACGAGCACTTGGTGCTGGCTTTCGCTCAACGACAAAATCAAATTCCAAGCGACGGCGCCTTTGCAATCGGGATCGAGCGGGTGGCGGTCGGTGAGTACCAAGACGCGGGCCATGTCAGAGCACTTCGAGGATCTGCTTTAAGAATTTGCTATTGGCCTCGGGCAGCTCGAGTTTCTCGAGCTCCTTCGGTGTCACCCAGCGCAGATCCAGGTGCTGCTGGGTTTTGATTTGGCCTTTCCAAAATTTGACGTCGTAAAATAAAAATAGAATGCCGGTTTTACCGTAGGTATGGGTCGCGACAAACTTGAGCGGACCTATCTCGGCATCGACGCCGAGCTCTTCTTTAAGCTCACGCGCGAGCGCTTCTTCGGGGCTTTCGCTCAGTTCTATTTTGCCGCCCGGAAATTCCCAAGTGCCGGCCAGCGATGCGCCTTCGGGGCGTTGACCGACCAAAACTTTTCCCTGCCGGCGAATGAGGCCGGCGACAACGGGGATCCAGACGTTACGTTTTTTAACGACCTTATTTACTGCCACCGGGCGGCCTCTTTCCCAACCTTACGGAAAAAGTAGGGGCCTTCAAAAATCAACGCGGAGTAAACTTGCACGAGATCGGCACCGGCCGCTAACCGTGCGGCGACGTCTTCGGCGCTCATCACGCCGCCCACCGAAATCACCGCGCGATTTTCACGGCGCGGTCCGAGCAGCGCGACCGTTCGCTTAAGCAATTCGAGCGAACGCGAAGTCAGCGGCCGGCCCGAAACTCCGCCGTCGACGGGGAAGTCGAGCCCTTCGCGCAAACCTTGCGAAGTGTTGGTGAGTACCCAACCGTCGATGTTTAAATCGATCGAAATATCTAAGACGGCGGCGAGCTCATTGTCTTCTAGATCGGGACTCAATTTCAAAAGCACGGGCGCGCCGCTCTTCGGGCGGGCCTCTAAAATCGGCGTAAGAAAAGCGCGTAGCCGATCCGGCTTAAGTAATTCACGCAAGCCCTTCGTGTTCGGGCTAGAGATATTGATTACGAAACCGTCGACGGTGCCTTCGAGTTCACGCAAGAGTTCGATGTAATCACCGTCGGCATCGTCGAGCGAAGTCGCGGCGTTTTTGCCGATGTTCGCAAAAACCGGCGCCGCAAACGGCCGCTTAAGCTTAAGCAAACGTTGCTTCACTTTTTTCACGCCGTGGGACGGAAAGCCGAGGCGATTCCACAAGGCTTCTTTCGAAACGTTACGGTCGACGACGGGTGGGGGATTACCGGGTTGCGGTTTCGGGGTGATGGTTCCCACTTCTAAAAAGCCCGCGCCGAGGGCCCACCACGCTTCGACATTTTGCGCGTCTTTATCGACGCCGCCGGCGAGACCCAAACGATTCGGAAAATGCAAACCGCGCCAATCCCAAGAACGCCACTGCGGCGGGGTACGGCGCGCTTTAGAAAATAAAGTCAGACTGTTCAGCGCGGCCGGGCTGATCTTGTGGGCCAGAGAGGGCGAGAGCCATAACCATGGCTTCAGGCCCATCACACTCTTACCATGCCTGCCCACGCAATTTCATCGCGCGTTCGAGCCGGAGCAGCGACGTTCCCATCGCGGCGGTTCTCATGTTTACTTTTTCTTGTTCGGCAAACGCCCAGCATTTGTCGAAAGCTTTGTAGATGATCTCGCGTAAGCGGTTGCGGACTTCGTCTTCGTTCCAGAACAACCACGAAATATCTTGGACCCATTCGAAGTAACTGACGACGACGCCGCCGCCGTTGGCCAAGATGTCGGGCACGACCATGACTTTCGCGCCGTGCAAGATTTCGTCGGCTTCGCGGGTCGTTGGACCGTTGGCGCCTTCGACGATGATCTTCGCTTTGACCTCGTGCACGTTGCCCTTGTGAATTACGCCTTCGAGCGCGCACGGGGCGAGGACGTCGACCGGCAAAGTCAGCAACTCTTCGTTCGAGATGTGCTGGCCGCCCGGGAAATCCTTAACGACTTTTTTCTCTTTCACGTAGCGGACAAGTTCGGCGATGTTCAAGCCGCGCTCGTTATAGAGCGCGCCGCTGACGTCGGAGACCGCCAAGACGCGAGCGCCTTTGGCGTAGCCTTCGATGGCCGCGAACATGCCCACTTTACCGAAGCCTTGGATCGCCAAGGTCGCTTCGCTAATGCGTTTGTTCATTTTCTCGAGCGCTTTTTCGGTGGCGAAGATAACGCCCAAACCGGTCGCGGCTTCACGGCCGAGCGAGCCGCCGATTTCAACCGGCTTACCGGTCACGACGCCCGTTTGCGAAAAACCGGATTCAAGCGAGAAGGTATCGAGCATCCACGCCATAGTTTGCGAATCGGTACCGACGTCGGGTGCGGGGATATCTTTATCGGGGCCGATGAACGGCGAAATTTCGGAAGTGAAGCGGCGGGTGAGATTTTCGATCTCGGCTTTCGAAAGTTTATTCGGGTCGACTTGCACGCCGCCCTTCGCTCCGCCGAGCGGAAGTCCCATCAGCGAATTTTTAAACGTCATCAAGGACGCGAGCGCGGCGACCTCGGACAAATCGACTTGGTGATGGTAACGGATACCGCCCTTAAAGGGCCCGAGCGTTTGGTTGTGCTGTACACGGTAACCGGGAAAAACTTTAACCCGCCCGTCATCCATTTTGACCGGAACGGCGACGATGAGCGCGCGCCGGGGATAACGTAAACGTTCAATCACATTCGGACTTAACGAAACCAGCTTGCCTGCGTCTTCGACGATTTTCATCGTGTTCTGATACAAAGCTCCACTCGTTATCGCTTCCATGAGAATTCTCCTAACGTTGGTAACCTTCAGTAAAAACTGAGATTTTTAATCTAATCAAGCCGGTACGGTTCGTCGACCATCGACGCGTGACGTAACTTTAACGTCATGATAATCGTAAAAGCTATGATGAAAGAGACTCGTATCGAAGGTGAGCCGCTCAAAGCGCTACTCAAATCTTTTCCGCAACGGCTCGAGACTTTGCCGAAGGTGCGTCTGATCGTCGTCGGCGATATCGGATTGGACGAATACGTCCTCGGTGACGTGCGCCGGATTAGTCCCGAAGCCCCTGTCCCGGTTGTCGAAGTGCAGTCGCAAGATTCACGTCTGGGATTGGCCGCTAACGTGGCGCAAAACGTGGCCTCGCTTGGCGGAGAAGCCCTGTTGGTGGCCGTCGTAGGCGATGACGCCGCGGCCGATGTTTTGCGCTCAAAGCTCAAAACCGCGAAGGTTAACCCCGAACATTTGATCGTTGATGCCAGCCGGCCGACGACCCGCAAACTGCGCGTCATGTCGGGCCCGCATCACATCGTGCGCGTCGACTTTGAACACAAGCAATATCTGTCTGAATCAGTTGAAAATCACTTGGTTGAAAAAGTCGTGTCTTTGTTGCCACAGTCCGACGGCGTCGTGATCGAAGACTACGCCAAGGGTGTTTTTAGCGAATCGTCGCTCCAGACTATCATTTCCGAAGCGCACGCCCTCGGCAAAAAAGTTTTCGTCGATCCGCACCGTTCAACGCCCGCGAAATACTACCGCGGCGCCGACGTCATGACGCCCAACCGCGAAGAAGCCATCGCTTTAAGCGGCGTCGACTACGACGAGATCCGCGCTTCGAAAGATTTCATCTTGGAACTAGGTTCGGCCCTTCGCGAACGCACCGGCGTCGTTCACCCGATCATCACGCGCGGTAAAGAGGGCATGAGTTTATTCTTGGACGGCGAGACCGTTCACATGACCACGCTCGCTCGCCAAGTGTTCGACGTCACGGGCGCGGGCGACACGGTCATCGCGGCTTTAGCCATCGCGTACCTCGGAGGCTTCACGCTGCCCGAAGCTTGCGTCTTTGGCAACGTCGCCGCCGGTGTCGTCGTCGGCAAAGTCGGCTGCGTCCCGTGCACGCGAGCCGAACTTCTGGCTTACGTCGACGTTCTGACCGAGACCTAAGCTCGTCGCTAAAAACTTCACGGGCCTATGTTAAAATCCACCGCTCGTTGGGTTTTCCCGGCTTTAAGGGCTATTGAGTAGCCATTGCGCCGAAAAATTACCGGCATCTTCCTTGCTGTAGTTAGGCACTCCCCATCTACCGGAGTTTCAAATGAGCCGATTCATCGCCCTTCTGATTTTAATGTTTGCTCTTAGCCCCACGTTTTCGTCGGCGCAACCCGGACCCGAGCCGGCTGATCCCGAACTGAGCGACGCGCAAGATCCCTACATGCTCTTGGGCAAAGGTTCGACGCTGGAACAAACCCGCGACATCTATTTTGGTTTATCCCGCGAGAAAAAATATTGCGACGGTAAAGAAGTTGGATTTTTCGGTTATTTGATGTCGAGCGTTTGTTGCACCATCCGCATCAACTCCCTAGATGTTTCAGACGAGGTTCAGCTTGCGCTTACGGCCCGAACGCGAAGAATCAAATACATCGACGGTAAGCTAAAATACGCGGCGATCACCTCGGATAAACTAACAACAATCGCGTGCGGTTCTTCAGCGCCGTCGAAGTATCTTTTAGAAACGGCCTTCGGTGATTTAATCCGGGTCAAAGAATTCTACCCGGTAGATAAACAAAAGATGCTTAAACAAAATATTAACTACGAAGCAAGCCCCGCCTCCACGCAAATTATCAACCTTTAGTTCTCTAATCTCATCCTATTTAGTATCCGCGCGGTCCGTGCGCGGATATTAATGCACCATTTAAATTCCAGAAAAGAAACTTCGCGTTAACGAACCCGGGACACGCTCATCGTACTGTCATCATGAAACGATACAGTAGGGTGAGGCGGGAATGGCCTCTTCCATGGCGCCCGAAATAATTCCGTGCCTTTTTCGAAGCAAAGGCTAAGCTAAAGTAAATCGCAAGTGTAGAGACCAAGGAGGGCTCGCACATGTTGAAGAACCCGTGCGTTTCGTGCGGCGCCTGCTGCGCGCATTTTCGTGTGCAATTTTATTGGCGTGAAGCGAATCAGGGTGAGTCCGAGCATCCCGTGCCGGCGCATTTGTTCGAAGAGCTGACCCCGCAACATCGCTGCATGAAGGGCACCGGCAAAAAACACCGGCCGAAGTGCGAAGGATTGAAGGGCCGCATCGGTAAAGATGCGTGTTGCTCGATCTACCTCAACCGGCCGACGCCTTGCCGCGCGTTCACCGCCAGCTACGCCGACGGCGTAAAGCATACCCGCTGTGACGACGCGCGGGCCGCCCACGGACTCTTGCCGCTCAAACTCAGCGATTGGTAACGAAGATTAGCGCCGGTCGCGGGGGATCAGTTTAACGACCATGGGATTCGAGGCGAGGCCGCGCGGTTTGCTCGTTAAGCGAAGCGCACTTTTGCGGCGGGGTACGGCATCGTCAACGCGTTTGATGATTTCGCTAACGGCCGAGTTGATCGCGAGATCAGGCGCGCGGTTAGCGGCGGTGCTGGAAGTCTTGGCGCTGCTCGAAAACATGTGCGTGAGTTCGCCTTTCGGCCCGAGAAGCTGCACTTCGAGTTCGATCTGCGCGGTTTGCACGCGGTCATCGTTTAAGCAAACTTCGAAGGTGCGAACGGTACCGACCACCGAGTGTTCGGGATTCAGCTTACGCACTTCGCGCTCTTGAATTTGAAACCGCTGCAGCTCCATTAGGCCGGCGATTAGTTTCGCTTGCAGTTGTTTATCGAGGTCGGCCTTGGCCTTGGAAGACTGGGCGGCGCACGGGCCCTTCTCGGTTTTGTCGGCGAAGCGGGGCACGCTGATGTTTGTCTTCGCGTGGGTTAGGGCCGGCAGCGCGAAAAGTATCAGCAAAAACGGGATTGAAAACTGTCTCACTTTGAAACCATCCTTGTTACGTCAGCACCATTTTATAAAGCATTTTGGGTGCCGTTCCGCCGGTGGCGAGCCGCCCCGCCGACGCGTACCACTTGGACAGTGCCGAGAGTTTATGCAAAAACTTTGAACTTCGGCGTGCAAAATCGGGAATAGTTATGGAAAGTGCTACGCCTTCAGAATGCGCACCGCGCATTTGCCGTGAATAGTGTCGAACCCGTAAAAAGTTTCTGACGCCGTTTTCTAGCTCTGGAATGTTACGGAAATGGGACAGTGATCGCTGCCCATCACCCGCGGCTGGTGCGCCGCCGAAACCAGGCGCGGGGCCGAATCTTTATCGATTAAAAAGTAATCGATGCGCCACCCGACGTTGCGCGCCCGCGCGTTCGCGATGCGTGACCAGAACGTATAGTGCCCGGGCCCGGGCTCGAACGTACGAAACGCATCGGCGAAACCTTTTTTATAAAACTTCGCGATCCACTCGCGCTCCTAGCTCAGAAGCTTTATAGGCATGGGGAGGGTTTTAGCAGATGGGTTCCGCGGCGAAAACTGCTGATCTCCCGCTGGAGTCCATTGCCGAATTGTGTTAAACCTCCGGCCTCATGGAAATAGCCCAAACATTGCCCGAACCTAAGCCGAAGTTTTTCAGTCTCACTTTGCCCGAGCTGACCGAAGCCATTAAATCTTTGGGCAAGCCCGGATTTCGCGGTCAGCAGCTGTACCGTTGGATCTACGGCATGGGCATGCAGGACTTCGAAAAGATGACGAACTTTTCGAAAGAATTCCGCAAGGAAGTTCCCGGGATGTTCGATTTCCAATTGCCCGAAGTCTTGACCGTGCACAAAAGCGTCGACGGAACGATGAAAATGCTTTTCAACGTCGGCACGGGCAAATCGGTCGAAGCCGTTCTCATTCCTTCGCCGGGTCGCCTGACCATTTGTTTGTCGTCCGAAGTCGGCTGCAACATGGGCTGCAAGTTTTGTTACACCGGAAAGCAAAAGCTGCAACGTAAGCTCGAAACTTGGGAAATCGTCGGCCAGTTTGTGCAAGCCTCGCGCGCTTTGCCGCCCGGGCAACGCATCACCAACATCGTGTTCATGGGCATGGGCGAACCGCTCGACAACTGCGACGCCGTTTTTAAATCAATCGAAATTTTGCATTCAACTTGGGGCCTGAACGTTTCGCGCAAGCGCGTGACGGTGTCGACCTCGGGCATCGTGCCCATGATTCCGCGCGTGACTCAAGCGGGCGTTCGGCTCGCGGTTTCGCTTAACGGCGTGAACGATCAAGTCCGCACCGAGATCATGCCCATCAACAAACGTTGGCCGCTTGAGCAATTGCTCGAAGCCTGCCGCGAGCACTGCCGTGAAACGGGTGACATGGTCACCTTCGAGTACGTATTGCTCAAAGGCGTAACCGATTCGATCCAAGACGCGCGCGATCTTCACGAACTGACGCGCACCGTTCCGTGCAAGGTGAACATCATCCCGTTCAACGAGCATCCGGGTTCGGGCTTCACTCGCCCACCCGAGAAGGCCATCGTCGCTTTCCAAAATGAGTTGATTCGCCTCGGCACACATGTTTTACGTCGTAGGACAATGGGACGAGACATCTACGCAGCCTGCGGTCAATTGACGACCGCGGCGAACAAGACAACTCCGCCCGTCGTTTCATTAAACTAAAGATTACGGAGATTACGAATGAGCGCGATTCTTGTAGTGGGCAGCGTTGGCTACGACACCATTAGCACCCCGAAGGGTGAACGCGCCAACATCCTCGGTGGTTCGGCCAATTACTTCTCCCTCGCGGCCGCGCACTATTCCGAAGGGGGCAAAAGCCCGGTGCAAGTGCGCGTGGTCGGCGTCGTCGGTGACGACTACAAAAATGAAGATCGCGTGATGCTCGAACAACGCGGCGTCGACATCAAAGGTTTGCAAACCGTGCACGGCGAAACCTTCCGCTGGTCCGGCAAATACGAAAAAGACATGAACGAAGCGACGACGCTGGCCACGCACCTTAACGTGTTCGAAAATTTCCACCCCGCGATTCCAACCGAGTATCGCGACTCGAAAACGGTCTTCCTCGCGAACATCGATCCCGTATTGCAATTGCAAGTGCTCGAGCAGGTCAAAGGCCCGCGCTTGATCGCGGCCGACACGATGAACTACTGGATCTCGTCCAAGAAAAACGATCTGCTTAAAGTTTTAGAACGCATCAATATCTTGATGATCAACGAATCTGAAATTCGCCAGCTCACCGGTAATTGGAACACCATCCAGGCCGCCAAAGAAGTGTGCAAGATGGGTCCGCGCGCGGTCGTCGTAAAGCGGGGAGAGTACGGTTTCATGATGTACACGCAAGAGCGCTACTTCATCTTGCCGGCATTCCCGGTCGAAAACGTCATTGATCCCACCGGCGCGGGCGATACGTTCGCCGGCGGTTTCCTCGGTCACCTCGCCCAACTCGATCGCGACTGGGACCGCGAAGACCTCAAAGCCGCTTGCGTCCAAGGCTGCCTGTTGGCCAGCTTCACTGTCCAAGACTTTGGTGTAGAAGGCATCCGCAAAGTGAAGTCGGCCGACCTCGAACAGCGTCTAACCAGCTACCGCGAAGTCATCAGCTAGACGAAAGTCTGCTCAAAGCCCACATTCGAGCGCCTCGATTCTCGATTTTCGATTCTCGCAAGCTAGACGCCAGTCTAGCTTGTAGTGTGCGCCTAAATAATTCCCCAGGTTTTTCCGATATTTAATATGAATGGCTGCAAAAAAAGGCAAAGCGCTTGCCCTAGATTTGATCGACGAACTTCTGAAAGACGACAAAGAAGAGTTCCAGATCAACGTGGAAAAGGCTGAGCGTCACTCAGTTAAAAAGGAATCTCCGGGCGAATTCGCACCGGACAATCCCTTTGATTTGTCCGCGAGCGCTATCCAAAGCGAAGACACTCTCGACATCAATAAAGTCGAAAAAGGTTCGCGCGATATTATGCCTAACGTGAACGCAGCGGCCGATAGCGCCGACGATAAGACGATGCGCTTGAACGAGCAGTCGCGCACACAAAACGCGCAACAAGTCTCCGCGCCGGCCTCGAACCAAAACCAAAATCAAAATTACGGCGAAGGCGAAGATCGCGTACGCGCTTCCGTCGGTCGTTACGGTGCATTCCGGTCGGGTAGTCCGTCGAGCAGCACCGAGGCTGCCCTCGCGCAAAGTGAATCCTTACGGATCGCGCAGTCACGCTTGCTGGACCTCGAACAAGAGATCGAGCGTTTGCGTTTACAAAACGAAGAGCTTGCCGCCGCCGGTGAAACATTACGCCGCCGCGGTGATGAATTGCTGACCAAAAACACGAAGCGCGAACACGATTACCAAAACGCGATCGAGACTTTCAATCAAGAGAAGCAACTGCTCACGGCCGCTAAGTCGGCGCTGCAGCGCGATCTTGAAAATATGAAACGTAAGAACGAAGAGCTCGAACTTCGCGTAACGACGAACATCCAAAAGATTCGCGTGCGCGAACGTGAACTCGAAAATCGTCTAGAGCTTACGAGACTCGAAAGCGCCGCGCTGATTCGTTCGAAAGACGAGATGGTTTTGGAGCTTAAACGAAACATCGATCAGCTCAACATGGAATTGAATAACTACCGCACGAAGAACCAAGAACTCAATCGCCTGACGACCGACAAGCAAGAGATGCTTCGCCGGACGGTCAAAGCTTTACGCTTGGCTTTGAGCATGCTCGAAGGTGAAGAAGAACAGAGTGCCCCGGCCGCGAAGCCCCCGCAAAGGAAGGCGAAGTGAAGCACGAGGATTTCACCACCCTAGAAATTGACGACGTTCTTGTTCGTATCATCGATTACACGCGCGAGAAGACCCGTGCGGCCGCGGTCCACTGGATTTCGGCGTATGGTTTGAATCGCATGCAAGAAGCCGCCGGTGAGAACTGGGATTGGTCCTTCGCTTCGGCCGACGTGATCGGCAAACACATGTGGAGCCAGCCCGCTTCCGATCTCTCGCAGCTTTACCAAATGTGGCAGCAGGTTTCGAATTTATATCCTCAGCCGTGGTCGGGCGCGATGGCGCCGCACATGATTACCTCGCCCCACAACCGCTACGCGCACCCGATGTTCTTCGACGGAAAATTCTTAGGCATCATGCTGATCGACCGGCCGCATTCTTCGAACCCGGTCGAGATCCAAGGGCGCTTCAAGGCGGGGCTCGACATGGCCGCGCGCTACGTTCATTTTGCCTACCTCCACCTGGACGCTAAGAACGATTCCTACATCGACGAAGTGACCGGTTTGCACAACCAACGCTACTTGCCGATGGCGCTCGACCACGAGATCCAGCGCACGAAGCGTGAGAACAGCAAATTCACCTTATTGTTTTTGGACATAGATTTCTTCAAGATGGTGAACGACGGGCGGGGCCACTGGGTCGGCTCAAAGTTACTGCTCGAGCTCGGCAAGATCCTGAAGACCGAAGTGCGCGCTTGCGATTACGTTTTCCGTTACGGGGGCGACGAGTTCATCGTCATCCTCGGTAACGCCGACAGCACGCAGGCCAAGATCGCGGCCGAGCGGATCCGCAAGGCCATCGAGACGCACGAATTCCAGGTCGAGGGCCACTCCTTCCATCTGACGGTCAGCATCGGCTTAGCGGCGTACCCCGAACACGCGCAAAGCGCCGTAGGTTTGATTAAACTAGCGGATGAGGCTATGTACTACGGTAAGCGCAAAAGCCGGAACATCGTCTTCGTAGCCAGTTAGGTCTAATGTGGAAAAGACTCCCGAAAAGAAAAAATTGAAACTCGTCGTTAGCGATTTGCACGTCGGGCTCGGGCGTACGCTCGACAACGGCCAGCTCAATCAGCTTGAAGAATTTTATTTCGACGAAAAATTTGCTGAGTTTTTGCATTATCACACCACCGGAAAATTCGGTGACCACGAAGTCGAATTGATCCTTAACGGCGACATCTTCAACTTCTTGCAGGTCGACTATCACGGGCACTACCTTACCGTTTTGACCGAACCCATTTGCCTCGACATCCTTTCTCGCATCGTGAAGGGCCATCCGGTCTTCATGAAAGCCTTGCGCGATTTCGCCGCGAAGCCGGGGAACGTGCTGACGTACGTCGTCGGCAACCACGATCAAGCCATGCTTTGGCCGTCCACGCGCGCGCTACTTAACGAAGTTTGCGGCGCGACGATTCGCTACAAGAACATCGTTTACTTCTTCGACGGCGTACACATCGAGCACGGGCACATGCACGAGGCCGCCAATCGTTTGGACCCGCGCAAATTCTTCCTTAAGAAAAACTTGCCCGAGCCCATCCTGAATTTGCCGTTCGGTTCGCACTTCTTCGTCGAATTCGTTTTGAAGGTGAAGCAACGCCACCCGCACGTCGATAAGATCCGCCCTTTCGATCGCATGTTACGTTGGGCGATCGTCAACGAAACGTCGTTCACGATTTCCAATCTTTTTAATCTCGCTTTGTATTTCATCAAATCGATCTTCTCGAACGATCCGCGCCGGATGTTTCCGTTCTCGCGAATCGTAAAAGTTTTGCTCGAGAGCGCCGTATTTCCGGACTTAAGTGAATCCGCACGGCGAGTTCTGCAGGACGAGCGCGTGCACACGGTCTGTTTTGGGCACAGCCACGTTTACCAGTACCGGCAGTTCTCCGAGAACCGCGAATACTTCAACACGGGTACCTGGACCGATCTGACTTCTTTGGATATCGCGTCGCTCGGCAAAATCACCAAACTGATTTACGTCGTCTTCCAGTACCCGGAAGAATCCGATCGCCCGCGCGGCCGCCTAAAAGAGTGGCACGGATATCACCGCATCGAGGAAGACGTCGCCATCGCCTAGACTCGTCTGAGCTCGCCGGCCAGACCCTTGGTCGAGGTGTCCGCTCATCGGTTGTCTGATCCCGTGGCCTCGGTGATAATAAATCCAATGGGTAACGATAATCACGACGACGAATCAAGTCTCTCCGATAAAACGAGTGTTTTACAGAGCGACACTTTTAAACTGCGCTTAGCGCAAGCGGGCCAAGCGCCACCTTCGGTGGTATTGCTCGTGGGACCCGTTAACAGCGTCGGCCGCCAGTGGCCGATCGAGGACACCGACCGCATTATCGGTCGTGCACCCACCGCGCATGTTTTCGTCGACGACAAATCGGTTTCAAAGTTTCACGCGAAATTGGTCATGGCCGGCGGCGATGTTTCGGTCATCGATCTTGAGTCGACCAACAAGACCGTGGTCAACGGCCGCCAGATCCAACCCTTGATTCCGCACAAATTGCAGAACAACGATCAGATCAAAGTCGGCAATATTATTTTCAAATTTTTAGAGCGTGGTTCAATCGAAACGGTCGCCTCGGCGCAGACGTTCGACCGTGGCCAAACCGACGCCTTGACCGGCATCGCCAACCGCGGCGCTTTGCAGGCAAAAGCGCCCGAGCTTTACAAGCGCTCGGAGTTGCTGGGCATTAGCCTCACGGTCATGATCTTCGATCTCGATAAGTTCAAGTCGGTAAATGAAAAGTATTTGCACCCGGGCGGCGATTTTGTATTGAAAGAGCTAACCAAGGTGGTTCGCGATAAACTTATCCGCGGAAACGATTTCTTCGCCCGCGCCGGCGGTGAGGAATTCGCGCTGTTGTTGCTCGGCAGCCCGCCCAAACAAGCCGAGGAGATCGGCGAGCGGATCCGCGCCACCATCGAAAGCCACGTGTTCGATTTCGAAGGCAAGATCATCCCGGTGACGATCTCGATCGGCATCGCCTTTAAAAATGATCGCGACACCGGCTGGGAATCCGTTTACGAACGCGCCGACAAAGCGTTGTTCCATTCCAAAAACAGCGGCCGCAACCGCTGCTCCGTCGCCGGCTAAACAAATTGCCGGGGCGTTAAGTTAGAGTTATAAATCTAACTTATGAAAACAACCGAACAGAACATGCGCGACATCCAACACTTCGGCGAAGAGGGCGGGGTCGTACCCGCCGTTGACGTCGGGGCCACCTCTACCTTTCTCAATCCCTCGGACATGGAAAAAGCGTTTAGGGGTGAGCTTGCGGGTTGCTACCTCTACAGCCGGCACGCCAACCCCACCGTCAAAGCGCTGGGTATGAAATTGGCCGCCATGGAAGCAACCGAGGCCGCGATCGGCGTGGCCAGCGGAATGTCGGCCATCCACTGCGCGATCTTACAGTTACTGCCCACGGGCGGGCACATCGTTTCGAGCGCTTCGGTCTACGGCGGTACTTACGCTCTCTTTAAAAATATTCTTCCGCGCATGGGCGTGACCGTCTCGTTCGTAGATATGAACAACGCGAAGGCGGTCGAAGCCGCGATCACCGCGGACACGAAAGTCCTGTACACGGAGACGATGAGCAATCCTTTACTCCGCATCGCCGACTTGCCGGCGTTAAGTGCGCTCGCGAAAAAACGCGGGCTCAAACTTATGGTCGACAACACCTTCACGCCTTTGATCGTTACGCCCGCGAAGCACGGCGCCGACGTCGTCGTTCATTCGTGCACCAAATTTATCTCGGGCGCGAGTGATCTCATCGGCGGCGCGATCTGTGGTTCCAACGATTTCATCAACGCGCTGATCGACATCAATCACGGCATGGTCATGTTGACCGGTCCGATCATGGACGCGCGCATCGCGCACAAACTTTACACGCGGCTCGATCATTTACCCGTGCGCATGGGCGGACATTCGAAAAGCGCCGCCCACCTGGCGCAGGCCTTAGACGCCGAAAAGATCCCCGTCATCTACCCGGGCCTGCCTTCGCACCGCGATCACGCGTTGTTCGAAAAGATTTTGAACAAAGAATACGGCTTCGGCGGGATGATGACCGTCGACCTCGGCACTTCCGAAAATGCTTTGCGGCTCGCGCATCGTTTACAAGACGAAAAGTTCGGGCTCTACGCCGTCTCGCTCGGCTTTTCGCGCACCCTCATGAGCTGCCCCTCGATCAGCACCTCAAGCGAGATCCCGGAAGAAGAACAAAAAGCAATGGGCTTATCGCCGGGATTGTTGCGATTGAGCATCGGCTACCTAGGTGACGACAAAGTCATGCTCGACCGTTTCCTACGCTGCTACCGCGAACTATAAACCAAAACCATTCAAGGCCGGGCCGAAGACCGCGGGAGGACCGAAGACCGCGCAAATTCGGAAGGCGTCGAAATGAACAAATCGCGGTCGCCAGACAATAGATCCCACTTGAGCGGCACTAGCTTCGCGTAGACCGCTGATTTGTTCATTTCGACGCCTCTCCGCAATGCGGTCTCGGATGCTGCCTTAGGCCGTGATTCAAGTTTGCATTGCTTCCACGCGCACGAAGATTTTTTCGGGGGCTTGCGAAAAGTATTTGAACAGCGCGGGGCACAGCCAGCCTTCGCGTGCGAGGGGAAAAGGTCATCGGGAGAGGTCAAGCCCGCCACGATGGCACTTGGTTTGGGCGTTTCCATGCTGATCGGTCTGGCGTTTCTCCCGCGGCTGTTCACAAACCGCACGCGGGCGAAAAGCTAAACGATACTCTAATGGATTATTGGAACGAATTAAGAACACCGGCGTTTTCGTCGGTGATCTTGGTTTGCGTCGATGCCCGCAAATCTAAGTAATTTATGATCAAGTCAGGCTCCAGATTTTTCGGAATCTGCTTTTTCATGAGCGGGAACATCTCTTCTTCTTCTTCGTCTAAATGGTGTTCAACCAATTCGGCGAGGACATTCGCGTGCGCAGTCCAAACATCTGCTTCGGTCGCTTTTTCCATATCGGCCATTACGCGGTCGGCCGCGGTGTGCTCGACGTAACCTTCTTCGATCCGGACCGTAAGTTCATGGTCGGATTTAGATTCCATCGGTTTGTAGACGGCTTTTTCTTCGGCGATGGTGTGAGACTTTAGCAAGCTTGAGAACAGCGAAGCCGCTTGCCGGCGCTCGGCCATGGGGCGCTCGGTATCTTTCATGACTTTGATGAAGCGACGCAGACCTTCGTGATCTTTTTTGATCGCCGAGACGAGATCGGTTGCGGGACTCGCGAACAACGCGCTGACGCCCGCGGCGATGGTCTCAAAACCCTCGCGCACTTGTTTACTCAAAGACTTCGTTTTGCCTTTACCTTTTGCTTTGGAGCTTTTCGAGCTCTTCGCCGCAAGCTTCGCCGTCTTCTTAGACGGGGATTTCTTGGCGGACTTTTTGGTGACGGGTTTTTTTTGAACGGCCTTCTTGGTCTTTTGCGATTTAGTTTTCATTTAGAGCTTTATGAGCATTATACATGCCAATGACAAAACAATCCGGCAACGCGGATCATTCTCATTTTGGTCCGCACTAGACTTCACGCCGCCGGTTATCCTCGCCGCCGGGAAAACTTCGTTATCATTTGATGAGTTCGAACAACACCCGGTAGGAGAAGATTTTGTCACACCCAGAATTCAGAGTGCGGGACCTCACCGTAATTTACGACCGCTCAAGTACGACGGCCGTCGCGGGACTCTCGCTTGAGATCGCGAAAAACTCGATGAACTTCATTCTTGGCCGCAACGGCTGCGGCAAATCGACGTTGCTGCGGTGTCTGGCCGGCCACCAGTATTGGCAGGGAGGGGAGATTTTGCGCAACGGCGAATCGCGCGCCCAAGATCGCACACTCTTCAATGACGGTTTGCACCTCATCAGCGAGGATACGATCTTGCCCGACTACAAAGTGTCGGCGCTTAAGGAAGTTTACGCCGGGATTTGGGGACACTTCGACGATGAAGTCTTCACGCGCATCATGTCCCTCGGCGCTATTCCGCTCGACCGCCGGCCCGCGCAAGTTTCGCGTGGCCAACGTATCCAAATTCAGTGCGCGCTTTCGCTCGCGACGCGTCCCAAAGTCCTTTTGATCGACGAGGCCACGGCCGTGCTCGATCCGTTCATGCGTAATCGCATCATCCAAGAAATCGCGCTCGCGAACCAAAAGTGGGGCACGACCGTGATCCTCGCAACCAATATCGCGACCGAATTGCGCGGCGTCGCCGGCGGGGTCACGATCATGGAGGCCGGGCAGGTTAAGCTCGCCTCGCATTCGAATAAGATCGGTGAACAATTCCAAAAGCTGATCGTAAAGAGTTCGGACTTAGACCAGGCCATCGCCGCGGGATTTAGTTTTCTCGAAGCTTCCGAAGGCCACGCGATCGTCGTCGGTCCCAAAGGGCTCGAAGCCACTTTGAAAATCGAATCGAAAACCGACCGGCGTGCCATCGAGGTTGACGAAGTATTTATCTATTTCTCGGATAGGAGAGCCGCGTGAAAAAGCTATTTTTCCTCAGAATCTTAACCGGCGTGCAGTACGCGGTGGGCTTGGTCCTCCTCAGCGCGATCTTCTTCGTGCTTCAGGCGCCCCAGGTTGCGGAATTTATCATCTTATTCGTCGCGGGTTTGCCGCTCTTAGCGACCCGCTCCTCGTGGTTTTTGAATCTTCCGTATAGCCGCAAGGCCATCGCGGCCTACGTTTTTGCGGAATCCGTTGTGTTCTTGTTGCTCGCCGTAGCCTCGATGCAATTAGTTTGGTTTGGACTCCGAAGCGCGGGCGCGATGGTAGATCTGACCGGCGAGTATGAATTCATTTGCAAATGGTGCAACGTGTTCGCTTTTGTGACCAGTCTTACAATACCCATTCGCTACCTCAACGTTGGCGCGAGTTTTACGAATTTAGATTTCAACTACTACTTCAACGTATTAAACCGGGTAAAGTTCAAGATCGCGCTAGCGCTCGGTGCGATTGCGGTTTGGTATTTCTTTTTGCTAAAAGCGCCCTTGATTTACATCGGCCTGCTACTCACCATGCTTTTCTTCGCGCCCGTGGTGTTCTTCGAAAAGATCCGGCTGCCGCTTGAAGACCTCACGAAGCTTTCGCGCTTATCGCGGATTGCGGCGGGACTAGCTTTCCTGCTGACGCCCGCGCTGGCTTTAACAGCGCTGCACTTGGCGCCCGCGGGCCCCGTTACGGAAGCCTCTTTCGTCGTGGTCAGCGAATTGCCTTACGATCTCGGGGAAGCGCGCCAGCTTGAACTCGCCCGCTCGAATCGCACGACGTACTGGGTTGAATTTAAAAAATTGACCGAAGCGAGCAAAGCCGCGGTTACGCCCGAAGAATGGCGCGCGCGAACCGCCGCGTGCGAACAATCGTCATGCCTTGATCTCAGTGATCACCTCATCCCGGAAGCCGGCCGCGCCGATCTGAATCGCTTCGAGGCTCTCATCGAAAAGTGCGCGCCCGAAGTGAAAAGCGACGGTCAGGTCTCTTGCGGGAAGATCAATCTCGGCCGTAAGAGACTGGAACGTTGGTACGAGACTCTCCGCCGGTCACAGCAGCTTAGCGAGTGGCTCCAATCGGCGAACACGGCAAAACGTTTTATCGCGTTGAAAGCCCTCGTCGCCCAGGACGCTCCCGTGGACGCCCTTGCGATACTGAAGGCCCAACGAGACGGGGCCGATCGCATGCTCGCCAGCGTCGCCACCAGCACGCTCGAGTACCATAGCGGAGTCGGCAAGTGGGCCGACCGCTGCGCGGATAATGACGATAAGCTCGAAGCCGACGGCAAAGCCTTCTGTAATCGTTTAGAAACCGGCGACTGGAGTAAACGCGATTAGGCGGCCGGTATATGAGGCCGCACAAAAGTTCGACACTGTTTTCACGGGTGAGGAGAGTTGTCGCAAACTTCTCCACGTGTCAGTCGGAAGCCATTTGTGTTTCTATTGAATTCGTTCCTCTATATATGCGCGCGGCGCGATTGAATTCCGCCGCCGCTGATGTCATCCATAACTAAATAACCTCTATAGAACGTTAAGCTTTTCTTTCGGTTTAACTTTGCCACCACATGAAGACACCGGTGCCGAAACGGCCCTTGAAAACAATGCCGGGATGGGCCCCAAATTGCCGCCGCACAAAGTCGTGATGGTCCCGCGTTTGCTCTAGTGTGAGTGCGAGGCGGCGGCGGTCTGACTCACGGAAATGAGTGAGACAAGTTCCCGATACTTCTTTGATGTGCACAACTCCATCCACCTCATGTTGGCCGGTCACAAGCTTGTGACCGGTAAAAAGAAAAATAAGATTAACCGATCACGCCGAGAGGCTGATCTAACGGGGGAGTAAAGCGTCCATGAAATCGGACCTTGAGCTAATACAGGATGTAAAGAACGGTTCTAAACAATCGTTCGAAATTTTGGTTCAGCGCCACGAAAAGTTTCTGATGAAATCGATCGTGCGAATGACGAGAGACCTAGATGCGGCGGAGGATGTCGTGCAAGACACATTCATCAAAGCGTACAAGCGACTGTCGCTCTTCGAGGGCCGCTCGAGCTTTCGCAGCTGGCTCTACCAAATCGCGCTGAACACCGCGCGTAACCGCTTCCGCAAATATTCGCGTGAAACGGTCGGGACGGAGGGCATGGATGTCGCCGTCGATACGCAAGTCGAAAACCAGATCATCGCGCTGGATGTGCGGTCGATTCTGCAAGGGGAGATTTCAAAGCTCCCGGATCGCCAACGGACGGCGCTCAGTCTTCGAATCTTTGACGATTTGTCGTTCAAAGAAATCGCGGACATCATGAATTGTCCGTACGACACCGCGAAGGCGAACTATCGCCACGCGCTGCTGAAACTGAAGGAACGGCTCGAAGGAAACGTCATGTTGAAGACGTGGACTTCACCGTCGAATTTTTCGCTAATGGATTTGGGGTTTAATCAAATGGAGGTCGATGGGTAATGGACGACTCTTTCAAAGACACGGAGTGGTGGTGGATCGACTACTTGGAAAACGAGTTCGATGCCGTGATGGAAAAGGATCTCGAAACACTATTGCAATACTCGCAAGAGGACCGCGATAGCTTCGAAAACTTCCGTTTGCTGAAACAATGGCTAGGCGAAAGCGATCCGATCGCAGCCTGGCCACTCGAAGAGCGCACGAAGCGCATGCGCGCAAGCGTAATGGCGGCAATC
Organism: Pseudobdellovibrionaceae bacterium; assembly: GCA_947444305.1. Taxonomy (GTDB): domain Bacteria; phylum Bdellovibrionota; class Bdellovibrionia; order Bdellovibrionales; family UBA1609; genus JALHOQ01. The sequence goes on from CANEZP010000010.1 coordinate 159,660, forward strand.
GCGGACGCAGAAATCGAACCAACGGGCCTCGAGACGAAACCCCGAGAACGCCTGAGGTTATTGGACACAAACGCCGAACCTTGATCGCTTACGTCGAATGATGAAGGGTAACACTTAACAAAATCGCCTACGCCGAGCCGTTAACTCATGGCCCAGTGCTCGACAGGGCCATTATAAGCACGCGAAGCCCGTCCCTCCGTGAGAGGGCTCTTCGAACCGGCATCCCGCCGGTCCGACCCAAAAAAAGAAATCAAATTAAATTTATTTTTTAATTTCTGACGCCGGGATGGCGTCAGAAGGCCACTGTCAGGACGCTTAATCCTGTTCTTCTAGAAGATGAGGCCTTCGAAGAAAAAATCATGCGCCGCACAGATCAACAAACACAGTTTACATTGTAGCGAAGGTTTTGTAGAACACCTTCATGTCGAAACATAAGGCTCAACAAAAGTTTACTGGTCAAGGTTTCGAGCAATCTAGCGATGCGTTCGGTGGGGAACTTACGAGTAATCCAAAGGTGAAACGACCACTGCATTCAAAACTTCCCATCCACTTGACCTTACGTGCGTCGAAAAGCGTTTTACGTACGCCCAAGACGTTTGGGTTGGTTCAGCGCTTGATCGAGGACGTCGCTCGTAAGCATGGGGTGAAGATCTATAGGATGGCGAACGTGGGGAATCATTTGCACTTGGCGATTAAACTTCCGCACGTTTATAGGTGGGCGAGTTTTATTCGTGAGTTGACCGGACGGATGGCGCTGGCTTTGCGTTCATTCTTAGGCGGGGCGAAACTCTGGATGTATCGGCCGCACACGCGCGTGATTCGCGGTTGGCGGAAGGCGTTCGCGATTGTTAAAGAGTACATCGAGCTTAATATTCTTGAAGCGTACGGAATAATTTCCCGTACGCAGATCAAAACGCTTCGGGATTATCGCGCTATTTTCATGATGGCGTCGTAACGAAGGCGCGTAGTTTCTCCGCCGGTTTCTCTTCGTCTTTGAGCGTCTTCAGCCACTCAAAAGTTTTAGCAAAGTCACGGTTGAAACGGGTGTAAAGCTTCTCGAAATCTTCCAGCGAGTATTCGTAGGTTTGATAGGCCAGCAGGATGGCGTTGTTCAATTCTCTCGTGCCGAAGTCGTCGTAGTTTTTGGTTTTCATTCTAGGCATCACGTCCTTCGTAAAGCGCGCCTGAAGCTCTTTGATTCGGGCGTTCTTCGTTTCCGTTGTGACTTGGCCTTTGTTGTCTTCGTACCACTTCTTTAAATCTTTCAGCTCTTGGGTGATGAACGCCGAGAATAATTTCTGGTCGGCGGTGTCCATCAGCGCTGTTTTTAGCGCCGGCGAATCGGGGCCGTCGCGTTGTTCGAAGAACAACTTCATACCTTCGTGACCCATGAATGTTGCCAGCCGCTCGTTGAACTCCGCGGCGCTCTTTATGTAGAGGGTGGTGTGAATCGTTTCGTGCAAAATGAGCTCGGCCAAGTCGTTGTCTTCGTAGCGGAGCATGCTCGAAAGCACCGAATCCTGAAACCAACCTAAAGTTGAATAAGCCGAAACCCCGCGCACGCTCGTGTCGTACTTGGCTCGGTCAAACCCGGCGGCCTCTTCTTGCGCGAGCTTGCGGCGAAAATACCCCTTGTAAGGAACTTCGCCCACGAAAGGAAATTTCCAAAGGAAAGGTTTGAGCTCATGCGCGTACGCGGCCTGCACGATGTAGGTGACGTGCGGTTCGTCGAGCTGAATGAAGGTTGTGTAGTTCGGCGACTTGGTCAGGCCGAGCTTACCTTCGCCGAAGGCTTTGACCTCACCGACCAAACGGAGTTTCGCTTTTTGTTTTTCGTTAAGCTTTTCCGAGCGAAGCATCTTGTCGATCGGTTTGCGGCTGTTGATCAGCTTCGATTGGTAATACCCGCTGTGCAGGTAGTAACCGATTTGGCAGCCGAGACTGCTCATCAACAAAAAAGAGAACAGCGAGTACTTTAAAAGATCCAGGACATACCGGCGCGGCCGGCGTAGTCGATCACTAAAGGGTCTTCGTCGAGCGGAGATGTCCATGCGTCTATACCTAGCTTGATGCTAAATTCCTTACTTATGTTCAAGCTTAGCCCAACGCCCGCGCTCGGCACCAGGCCATTCTGCGCCGAAATCTTCTCTCGTGGATCGTTATTGATTTTGCGGTATCGTTCTTTTGTTAAATAGCCCGAGCCCAACTTTATATATGGACGAAACGGATCTTGCCGGCCCGCGAACGAAACGACGAGATCGAGCGAAGTCATCGTGATGTCGTCTTGCACGGTGGTTTTCGGATCAATCGTCGCCGCACCTTTGGTGACTTGCTTCGAACCACCTTTGGTGTAATTGATCTCCCACGCGCACATTTCCCAGAAATAGTAGGAGCCCGAGGCGGTGTAGGTGAGACTCTGAATATAATTATTCTTGTCGTAGCCGCTCGAACGATAGTTAACCGAACCGCCGAGCTCAAAGAAACCGGCCTGCGCCAGGGGCGATGAGGCCGCGAGGGCCAAAAGTAAAATCCATTTCATATAGTAAAGTTTAACAAAAATCGAAGCCTGGCCGGGACCAGTTCAATTCACCGCAGGTCCAAAGTTCGGTGGTCTTAAGTAGAGCGTGAAGTTGTAGTAGAGGTGAATGAAGCCGTCGCCCTTCACCATCTCGGAAGGCGGGTTGGGAAAAGGGGCGGCGAGGCGAAAAGCTTCTACGGCGGCGTGGTCCAGCCCCTTATCGCCGCTTGAGTTATGGATAACCGAGCGCGCGAATCCGCCCGAAGGAGTCAGAACAATTTCGACCTGCGTGGTGCGATTTCGCTGCGCTAAAATTTCCATGTCGCGTGCGGCGACTTGATCCAAGTAGTTACGGATAAGGTTGACCCAGCGATTGCGAATCTGCTCGTTCGAGCGTTGATAGAAAGCGTAGAACTCGAGCTGATCGGTGTTGAGCGCGGTGAACGCGCCCTCTTCCACGCCGGGGATCACTTGCGAAAGACTCGATTGACCGATCGCTACCGTTCTTAGCGCTTGGCCACCACCTGGCGCTAAGAAGCCACTGCCTTTCTCGCCGCGCTGTTCTTTGCCCGCGATTCCTTCCGGGTCGCCTTTGGGTTGCGCTTGCCGAGCTTGCACATTGCGATCTTCACCGAGCTCGCGCGCGGCGAGCCGTTTCTTCACGCGTTTGGTAAACGCACTTAGGAAGTCGGCTTCTTTTTTAAGATCGTCGGGCGCAGGTTCGGGCGGCTTTTCTTTGTCGGGGTCGATCAGAATTTTATTCGGACCTTTGCGGTCGGACTTTTCCACGGGGTCGAGAAACACGACTTCGGCCGTATCATTTTGAGGCGCCGGATCGTCAAAACGCCCGTGCAAAAGAATCCACACGAGTATCGCGTGAAAACACAGACTTAATACGAGGCCTTGGAAGCTACGATCCACAAGTCTGGGTATACCAACATAGACGCCTAAAGTTGAGACAATTTACGGCCGATAAGAATCAGGTAAGCGATTGAGCCCATGCGATACGGCCTGGGCGATACTCGACGGGGAGATTCGATGAAGAACGTACTAGACCTGACTCAGCGCCTGAAGAATCAAAAGAACGTACGCAAAGCCAAAGGTACTTCGGTATCCGAGACCGCGCCGGTCGTCGATATGACCGAAAAACGCCAAGAGATTCTCAGCCAAGAACGCCGTCAGGTCCGTCGTACGATTCTTTCGGAATTTATCGGCGCCTTCGTCGTGCTTCCCGAAAAAGGCCTCGTCAAAGTCAATATGTATGACATTTCGGAAGACGGGATGGCCTTTGACGTCGACTCAGACGCGGGACACTTCGCACTGAACGAAGAAGTCGCCATGCGCGTTTACTTAAATCAACAAACTTATTTTCCGTTTGTAGTTACCGTTCAGAATCTGCGCAAAGTCGGTGACGAAGGCGTGTTTCGTCACGGTGCCAATTTTGTTAAAGGTTCCATAAACGACGAAGCACTTTTCCACTTCGTAAAGTTTATCGAAACGGTAAGCGCTTCTTTGAAGAGCGATCGCGGCGACATCATGGTCTCCAGCATCGCGCGTTGATCTTCGCTCAACGTTCTAAAAATTCGTATACTTCGTTAAAAATCTAAGTTCGAATGAACCTTAAGGCGGGCACAAACGCCCGCTTAGAAGGTTCAAATAAATATGACACTTCCTGGCCGCTTAGAAAAAAAAGTCGTGGTCGATACTAACGTTATTCTCTTCGACGCCACCGCCATCAACAAATTTAAAAACTCCGACATCTACATTCCCTTTTCCGTCATCGAAGAGATCGACCGCTTTAAGCGCGATCTCGGTGAGAACGGGCGCAACGCGCGTCACTTTTCGCGCCTCGTAGATGTCTTGCGCGGTAAAGGTTCGCTAGCCGAAGGCGTCCCGATCGAAAGCTCTAAATCTTACATCTTCGTTATTTCCGACTCTCATTTCAAGGGCCTCCCGCCCGAGATGAACTTGAGCATTCCCGATCACCGCATCTTAGCGACGGCCTTTTCGCTGATGAAGCAAGATCCAAAGTTCGTGGTTGAACTCGTCACCAAAGACATCAACTTGCGCATTAAAGCCGACGTGTTCGGCGTCGACGCGACCGATTACGATCCCGAAAACACGCACCTCGACGAAATGTATTCCGGGATGCAAGAGATCGACATCGAACCCTCGCAAATCGATGCGTTCTACAAAGACCGCGGTCTCGTGCTCGATACCGAAGAGCATAAGGTGCACTTCAACCAGTATTTGGTACTCAAAGATAAATCGAACGCCAACCATTCGGCGCTCGGCCGTTACGACGGCAAACTGAAAAAAGTTGTACCGTTGATTTCGCCTACCGAAAGTTTGTGGGGTATTCACCCTCGCAATATGGAGCAGAGCTTCGCGTTCGATGCCCTCCTCAACGACGAGATGCTTTTCGTATCGCTCGTCGGTAAAGCGGGAACGGGCAAAACTTTGCTCGCGCTCGCGGCGGGCCTTCACAAAACTTTAGATGAAGGTCGCTTCCAGCGTCTGTTAGTTTCGCGTCCGATTTTCCCAATGGGCCGTGACATCGGTTATTTACCGGGCGACGTCGAACAAAAACTGAATCCGTGGATGCAGCCGATTTTCGATAACGTCGAGTTCTTACTCGGTGCCGATAAAAAAGCCGCCGGGCGCGCGCAAGAATTGATCAACCAAGGGATGCTCAACATCGAACCGCTGACTTACATCCGCGGCCGCTCGATCCCGAATCAATATCTGATCGTGGATGAATCGCAGAACTTAACCCCGCACGAAATCAAAACGATCGTTACCCGCGCGGGCCAAGGTACGAAGATTGTTCTGACCGGAGATTCTTTCCAGATCGACAATCCGTACATCGATGCTTCGAACTCAGGACTCACGTATTCGGTCGAACGCTTCAAGGGTCAATCCATTTCGGCCCACGTCACCCTCTCCAAGGGCGAACGCTCCGAACTAGCCGAACTCGCCGCCAACATCCTGTAGGCGCTCCGTACCCTACGAGGCGCTCCGTACCCTACGGAGCGTCTCTCTAGTAAAATTTGCCCATAAAACAAAGTCTTTCGTACATTGCGCACTCGGCATGCATCGCCGCTCGTGATTCAACTGTCAGAAATCGCCGATTCTGTTCAAGGCCGTTCAACGACTTTCGTAAAGAACATGATAATTGTTTATCAAAATTTACGGACACGAACTCCAGAACGGAAGAGGCAAACCATGAAATCCCTCAATCTTTTTTTTCAAGCTGCACTGACGCTGACTCTCGCCGCGGGCCTTTCCGCTTGCGGAATGGACACCGAAGATTCAAACACGATCGCACCGACGATGAATCAAAACGGCCAGATGTCGAACAACATCGACCGCAATTATTCGATCACCTTTTCGGAAGCCGACGGGCAGAGCTCTTTCGTAAGTACCTTCACTAAATCGGGAACGTGGCTGTCGACAGTGCGCCTAGTTCCTCCGGCGCGATTGACGGTCAACGGCGTCGCATTGTCGGACTCGCAGCTGATGAGCCGCGAAGGTGCGGTCACCGCCGGAGTTTTACTTCCGGTACTGAGCCCCTTTTTCTTTTTGGCGAGCGGCACCCACTATCATACGAGATTAGCCGGTGGGATTGGTCAGGTGCACGAGATGAACTGGACGGATCAGACCGGCAAAACATTTACCGACCGGCTCCAACTACCACCCGCGCGCGTGCAAGCGCCGGCCACGGCTTTTCGCCAAAGCGGATTCACGGTGCAGATGTATTTTTCAGGTGGCAACGGCGAGACTTCTTCGTCGGTAAGGATCGAGCAGCGCGCGGCCGACGGGCGATTGGTCATGGCGTCGGCTTCCTCTAACGGCGGGGTAGTTACGATTGCCCCGGTTGAGCTCGCTAAGCTTTCGCCGGGAGCGGCGACCGTGCACGCCGAAGCGGGCCAACGCCAAAAATTAAACAGCGCCGGCAGCGGCGACGCGACCGCGACGCTCACGTATAAATTCCGCCCGCTGGGTCTCGTGATTCATTGAATCTAACGCTCGCCGAACTAATGTTCGTTGCCGATCGACTCCAACTCCCAAACGCCTTCCCGAATATGCCCGTAGATGCGATTATTGCTGAGTAAGAGTTTTACTTTAAAAGCGTTATCGTCGCAGATCCCGATCCTGGCACACTCGGCGGAACCTAAAATTTTTAAACCACGCTCACCATAATCACGCCCCAAACCCATTTTGATTGCCCAAAGCCAGCTCAGCGGATGAACATCCGCCTTCGGATCCAAGATCTCCTTGAGTAGCTTAGGGCCAAATCGAAATTTTTGATCTCCGTAGAATTTGTCGTTCGCGCGACGGAACCTTACGTAATAAATTAGGTCCGCTTTTAGGTCTTCGATCCCAATTTGTTCTTCAATAAAATCTTCGATCGTTAGCGCACCGTCGGCCACGTTGGGTCGCCCGTCACGCAACGGCACCGGTGCTTCGGGCGGACTTTCTTGAACGCTGAAGATGGCCGGCAGCTCGGGTCCCGGCTCGGTCATTAAGACGGCGTCGGATACGGCGGGAGCGGCCGGCGAGTTCTTCGGGGCCAAGCGAATCATCTCCCGCAAATTTTTGCCGAGACTTGCGGATAACCGGCCTTTGAGAGCCGGTCCAGATTCGATATCAATGCCGAGCACGCCGACTAAGTGACGGACGATAAACGCGGCCTGGTTCGACGTGTATAAACCTTTGCTTATCGCCCGGGTCAGCAGGGTGCGAATGTGATCGTGCACTTCTTCGCTGCGGATCGTGGCATCGACCTTCGCCGAATAGTTCACCTTTAGGCTTGAAAAAAGATCAGCGGCGACGTGATTCAAGGCGGAAACCCAAACGACTTCGCCCAACGTTGCCTTTCGCGATTTCAAGCGCGGCCATTTGTTCAACGGGAGATTCAAACCGAAGGCACTCGCTTTATAAAACTCTTTCCACTGCGCCGGAATTTTCTTCGTTTCGGCGCCCTCCGTCCCGTCCTCGTTACCCTTGCTTTTACTTCCCGTCATTTTCGCGGCCGCCCATTCGACGAGAGCTTCGCGGCCGGGATCCGACAGCCATTTAGTCAGATTAGCCATGTTTCGCCCGTTAGGATCGGTCGTGATTTTCAGGTTCGGCAGCATCGCTTTAAGATAAGGCAAAACGAGAATAGGGTAGGCGCGCAAGATCGGCCCGAGAGTAATATCCAGTCCGTCCATGCGTCGAAACCGCAGAATATTCAAATTCATTCTTGAAGCGTCGCCGACATTGGTCGCGACCGGCTTCGGGGAGTGGGCGAGAACCTGCGCCAACATCAAAGCCGAATAAGGCGAAGCCGTACTGCGCTTTAACCAAGCCCGCGCTTCGCCTTCGGTGTAGCGATGAGCTAAATAAATATTAGTGAGTGGGCGAGCTAGTTCTTTAACTTCTTGGCCAAGCGTAATCTCAAGCTCGGTCATGTATGGCACCTTAGCCAAATGCTTTTGAACCGCGTGTTCCATTTGTTCGTCACCCAGCCGGGCGTAGGAAAGCAGAGAGAGTATTTCAAAAACCTGCGGCGGCGCGGAGCGAAGATCTTGCTCTAGCTTCGCGAGGGCTTGAACGACGGCCCCGGTGTCGTTGGCTTCTAGTAAGCGGGAAAAATCTTTTTCCTCCACGCCCCAGAGGTGGAGAGTTTTCTTGCTAAGGATGAGATCGCAAATGACCGTGGAATTTTGATCGGCACGGGCGAAACCCGCGCCTAAAAACAACGTGAATGCCAAAAGTAAACGCATTTTTGGGCCGTGCTTTCGTTTAAGAGAATGCGCCCGTTATTTTGCATTTGCCTTGTGTTTGCAAGTGAAGATTGACCACCCCCGCGGCCCTAGATAAAAAGTTCTTTCCGGGGGGAATTAATGTTTCAACTCATCTGTTTGGTGTTTACCACGCTCAATATTTTCGCCTTAAACGAAGCTCAACTGCCGGTTATTCAGGCCGGCGATTTTACGGTGGGCCGCGCGTGGACCTGGGACTATTCGCAAACCGACACGGGTGAGCGAACCTCTTCCGAAACTTACACCGTCATCGAACGGACGGGGAGTAAGGTGCTGATCGAAATGAGCTCGATGCTCGCCGGCGAAACCCAATATCGCGCTCATCATAGATTACTCGTAGACGTCGATCGCTGTTTAGCCGCGTACCCAAGCGCTTCCGTGCGCAGGCCGTGGTCCTTCCGTATGTATTACTTTAGCGAAGGCCGCTGGCAGGAAATGGTTCCGCCGACCACGCTCGCGTTCGAGGAAAAATTCAACTGCAATCCTTGGATCATGGACTCGAGCATGAATCTCACGGTCTTTCGTGACGGCCCACGCGGCCGCGAATTCATGCATATGCCGAACCGGCGCATCGAAGCGAGTTGGTTCAGCGAAGCGGGGAGCGACCCGGCCGTGTTAAGTGAAAAACCGTTTACCCGCCGCCCGGGCTTTCCAAGCTACGTCTCACGCCGGCGATAACCCGGACCTAGGCCTCGTCTTCTTCGATTCAAAACGAAACACAATACATAGATCTGGACCTACGCCCGCCACTCTACGCTGCCGATAAGTTAGTAGAGAGGGAGGTACCAAAACTATGTATCTTCAGGGAAATCTACAAGCAGTGTTCGACGCTCTCTATCACATGGGAGTTATTGATCCCGTGCTCGAAATGGATTGGGGCAAAGCGCTCGATGAAATGAACGAGTACGAATCCGAATTCTTTCGAGTTCTCAACGTCGCCAATGAGTATCAAGACGACATGCAGACCTTGATGGTGAACCTTAAAAAGTTTGATCAGCAAACGCTTAGCTACCTGGCGATGGAGGTTGCTCGTGAATACGCGGAATATCACTCTCGTGAAAACTTACAGTAAACGGCTGTTCACGGCCGCCTTACTTTTTGCGAGCTTCAACGCCGCCCACGCCGAGTGGAAGGTGGATTTTTCGCGTCGTACGAAAGAAGTCCGTACGCAAGACTTGCGCGCACCCGCGAGCACCGACGCCTCACCCGAAGTTGGTCCGCCTGCCGCTACGCCACCGCCGACGTTTTTCGAATCGCTATTCCAGCCGGGTGACGTCGCCCAAGAGATCGTCGTGCTCAATACCGAAAAAGGTTTTGTGCCCGGCACGATCCGCGTAAAAAAAGGCCTCAACTACCAAATTCACATCGTTAACGTAAACGACAAAGAGAAGAACGTAAGCTTCGTGCTCGATTCTTTCTCCGAACACCATTCCACTTTTTACGGAAAGATCAAAACGTTCACGATCCGTCCGCAAAAAGAGGGCGTGTACAAGTTCGTCAGTCCCGAGACTTCGGCGCAAGGTAAACTGGTGGTATTTCCCGCCGGCCCCGAAACGCGCGTACCGGCTTCCGAATAAGAGCCAGAAGAGAAGAGCCCTATGGCCGAAAAAGACAAAGTCTCTATATACACAAATACGATCAAGACGTTCTTGCAGCCCGTGTGGCATTTGCTCGAAGACGACAAAGTCACCGAGGTCATGATCAATTCCTACGACGAAATTTGGGTGGAAGTTCGCGGTAAAATTCAAAAGGCCGAGGGCGTGAAGTTTCGCGACCCCGACGCTCTATTGAGCGCCGTGAACAACATCGCGCAATCGGTCGGCCGCCGCATCAACGAAGAAGAACCCCGCCTCGACGCGCGTTTGCCCAACGGCTTTCGTGTGTGCGCGGTCATTCCTCCGTGTTCATTCAAGGGCACGACGGTCGCGATTCGTAAGTTCTCGACGACGCAATTTACTTTCAAAGATTATATCAACATCGGCGCGATGACCGCTGACGCCGCGCAATTCCTCGACGTATGCATGAAGCTCGGTAAAAACGTGCTCGTGAGCGGCGGTACGGGTTCCGGTAAAACGACGCTACTCTCCGTTCTTTCGAACCGCATTCCGCGCGGCCAACGCGTGCTCGTGATCGAAGATTCAAAAGAATTAAAAGTGGAATACGAACACGTCGTGTTTTTCGAAACGCAACAGGCGGATGAAGGCGGCAAGGGTGAAGTCACGATCCGTGATTTGCTCAAGTCGGCTCTTCGTCTCCGTCCCGATCGCATCATCGTCGGAGAGGTTCGTGGTAGCGAAGCGCTCGAACTGATCCAGGCAATGAACACCGGTCACAAGGGTTGCATGGGTACCGTGCACGCGAACAGCGCCGAAGATGCACTCGTGCGTCTCGAAACGCTCGCGCAAGGCGGGGACTCGCAGCTTTCCGAAAAAGCGCTCGTTCACCAAATCTCCTCGGCGATCGAAATCGTCGTGCAGATTTCGCGTTACTCGGACGGTTCGCGGCGTTTAGCTAGCATTTCCGAAGTGCTTGGCCACGACGTTAACGGCGCCTACAACGTCGTGCCGATCTACGAAATCCCGCGACTCGTGAAACAGCCCGACGGAAAACTCAAAGGGAACATCGAGGCGACCGGAACGGTTCCATCGTTCATGGAAGAAATCGAAGACAACCAGATTCCTTTTCCGCGCGCGAAGTTCAGCAAAGCCGTCCAAGCCGCCTAGAAACAAGCTCATTTGTGACGCGTTAAGACTTCCGGTTATGGAGGTCCGCGTCACGGATCACCGATTTGCACCAAGGTCTAGGTTGCGTTACTAATATCTTGATGCTGTTCAGTGGCAAAATAACCAACTCATTCTTACTTTGCCTCGACAGGCATGGCGTAGATTCAGAGAAGATCTTTGAACTTACCGACCTGCCGACCGAGTTCCTGCGCGAACCGTCGTGCTGGATTCCGGCCGAAGACGTCGAGAAGTTTCTTAGCGGTGTTGATCGCGAGTTCGGCAGCAAATTTCCCGAAAGCATCGCCACGATGGTTGGTCATCAATGTCACACATTACGTTCTTGGGGCGTCCTCGACAGCGTGATCAAGATGATGGCCAAGCCGCAGGATTTGTTCCTGCAACCGCACCGTTTCTTAAGCTACTTCGTTTCGCCGGCCCCGCCCGTAGGTAACGTGCAGCGCGAACAAGATGCGATCTCGTTCGACCTGCCGATCAGCAATCAAGAATTTCCGCTCGTGACGGAATTCCTGCGCAGCGCCCTCGAAGTTTTGCCCTGCTACCTCGGTCGCAACCAGGCCGAAGTATTTTGGAAACAAACCCGCATCGAAATCAGCTGGAGCGAATCGCAAAACGGTTTGCTCAAAGAAGAAGATCTTTCGCCCAACTACAAACCCGAACTCGTGCAAAACTTAATGGAAGCGCTCGAGGAGTCGCAACGTCAGATCGAGGATCTGCGTGCGCAACTTTCGGTGAGTGAATCTTCCGATCGCCCGCAGCCGATCCCCGCGACCGACACCGAGTTCGTGCAGGGCATGCGTACGCATCTCGTGCGCGCGCGGGGCCAGATGATGCGGATGAGCGATTACCTCGTGCGGTCGCAGCAGTTAGTGACGTTATTGATCGGGCAAAATCGCCTCGACCGCCAAGTGCAAGAAGCCATGCGCCGGGTAGATTGGGATTACGTCAAATCACAATCGTCGCAAGTCGCGCAAGACACCGCCGATCTGCTCACGCACTTCGAACAAGAGCTTAATCAGCGTCTGCGCCCGTCTATCAAACCGAAGTCGGCGCAGCGCACGCTTGACCTTGAATCCCACGCGTAAGAAAACATAGCCTCAATATCGCTTCGGCGATCGGAATCGGCGGTTCACCTCCCCATACTCGGGAGTTCACCTCCCCACAATCAGGAGATGTCATGTCAAAAATCCAATCCGTAAAAGCCCGTGAAATTTTAGATTCGCGCGGTACGCCCACCTTGGAAGTCGAAATCGAAACCAGCGAAGGAATCAAAGCACGCGCCGCCGTCCCGAGCGGGGCCAGCACGGGTGCGCACGAAGCGATCGAGCTGCGCGATAAAGATCCCAAACGCTATCTGGGCAAAGGCGTGATGAAAGCCTTAAACAACGTGCGTGAAATCTGCGCTCCCGCCGTCGTCGGCATGAACGTTCGCGATTGGAAAGAAGTCGATAAAAAATTGCTCGCCGCCGACGGCACCGAAAACAAAGCGAAGCTCGGCGCGAACGCCATTCTCGGCGTCAGCCTGGCGTGCGCACGCGCGGGTGCTTTGACCGAAAAACAAGAGCTCTTCCAATTCCTCGGCGGTACGGCCGCGACTCGCTTGCCGGTTCCGCTCATGAACATCATTAACGGCGGCGCCCACGCCAACAACGGCATCGATATTCAAGAGTTTATGATCGTGCCCACCTGCGGTGGCTCGTTCCGCGAAGCCTTACGCGCGGGCAGCGAAATCTTTCAGACCTTGAAAAAGATTTTGGACGAAGACGGTTTCTCGGTCGCGGTCGGTGACGAAGGTGGCTTCGCCCCTAAACTCAAAGGCAACCGCGCGGCACTCGAGTACGTGATGAAGGCGATCGAAAAAGCCGGCTACAAACCCGGTCAAGACGTCAGCCTCGCGCTCGACGTGGCGGCCACCGAATTGTTTAAAGACGGCAAGTACACTTGGGAAGGTAAAAAGATTTCGAGCGAAGAAGTCACCGACATCTACGCCGGCTGGGCTAAAGATTTCCCGCTCGTCAGCGTCGAAGACGGCTTGAGCGAAGACGATTGGGAAGGCTGGATTCACCAGACCAAAACGCTCGGTTCAAAACTGCAGTTGGTCGGCGATGATTTGTTCGTGACCAACCCCAAGCGTTTAAAAGACGGTATTTCTAAAAAGGCCGCCAACGCAATTCTGATTAAAGTAAACCAAATCGGTTCACTTAGCGAGACGCTTGATGCGATCAAGATGGCGAAGGCCGCAAGCTTCCGCACCGTCATGTCTCACCGTAGCGGCGAAACCGAAGACACGACCATTTCGGATCTCGCGGTCGCTTTCGATTGCGAACAAATCAAGACGGGCAGCCTTTGCCGCGGCGAACGCACGGCCAAGTACAACCAACTCCTGCGCATCGAAGAAGCTTTAGGCGCCAAAGGCAGCTACTGGGGCCGCAAAGCTTTCGCGGGCCAGGTCTGATGTTGCGGGGCCGAGGTTTCGGCCCCTTTTAAAAAATATATTTGAGTGAGTAAATGAAGGCGCCGAGCGAACCGCCGGTGCCCAGTTTGTCGGTGGCGTAGCGCCATTGCAGACCGAGAGTGGCGTGTTCGGTCGCGATCCACCAAACCGAGGCCGCTCCGTTGTGCGCCGACTTTTTCCCGCCGTTGCCCGCCGCGTATTTTACGTTTCGTCCGAACTCATGTTCGTGCCAATCCGCGAGCAAAAACTTTTGTTTTCCCACCGACAAAAAATAACCGACGACCCAACCGGCCATGTAGCCGTTCGATCCGCTGTAGTAAGTTTGCGAAACGTCATGCACGCCGAGGAACGGTTTGATCCAATACTTGGGCGTAATCAATGTGTACCCGGCCCCGAGCACGCGGTTCTGTTCGGCAAACTGGTACATCGCAAAGTTATAGACGTGCGCGTAGACGCTGAAGCCTTGGGAGCCGACAAAATAATTCAACGTACCTTTGCCGGCCGAGCGCACGTCGCCGCCGGGTTTGCCGGGATTCTCGAGATCGAAAAAACCGTACACTTCACCCCAGTCGAAGAGCGCACCGCCTTCGACTTCTAAATATTGAAAGTCCCGCTTGCGCGATTTTTTTTCGACGCCACGGTTCCAATCCAAGTGATTGACGCTCACGTCACCGAAGCCGAACTTCATTTCGGCTTGCGCAGGCGAAGCGCCGAAGAAAAAGGCGACGGCAACTAAAGAGGCGAGCGAGGGGAGTATCGTTTTCATTGATAAAAAGCGTGATAGCGCCCTTTCCCCAAAACCCCAAGCCGGTTAGCGATCTTGGTAAAATAAATATCCGACCAGCGCGTACTAAATCCTGGAGCGTCTCCTCCAGCAGTGGGGAGCGCCTTCAGAAACTAGACTTTAATTCAGGGGGGTATTTGCTAATCTAAGAAGGTGAGATCCGTGCTAATCGGCTTCTTCCGGGGCCTTAATCAACTTCTCCAAACTCCCCAAAAGGTGATGCTGATTTGTCTTGGGCTCCTCGTGCTTAACGGCGTGATCGACGGTAGTTTGTTTCGCCTCTGGAGCCTTCACCGCGACAATGTTTCCATCCGCGAAAAAGTTGCGGTCCTCAAAGATAAAAATGAAGAGATGAAAGTCCGCTTGAAAAAAGCGAAAGACCCCGCGTTCCTCGAGCGCGAAGCCCGCGATCGTTTTGATTTAGTGAGCGAAGGCGACCTCGTATTCGTTTTTTCCGAAGAGGAGGATTCGCCGGCCGAATCTACGCCCTAAAACCAAGGAGGTTTTGAGTTGAGAACAGGACGGATCAAGTATTTCAACACGTCGGAGAATTTTGGGTACATCGTGCTCTTCGACGGCACCGAAGTTTATTTTCACCAGAGCGGTATTCTAAACGATGGCTTGATCAACAGTCTTAACCCGGGACAAGACGTGAGTTTCGACCTTCTCGAAACAAAATCCGGCCCGGAGGCGCATAACGTGGATCTCATCGGCTAGCCCGAGATATTCACCTAGCCCGAGATATCCGGCTAGGCTCCACCGGCCCGCGTGTCCTTTTCACTACTCCACGGGTACTTTCTGCAATGCAACACGCCCCCCTAGGCAAACCGAAGGGGGCGGAATATAAACAAGAATCTAACAAAATTCCGGGGAGAGACATGAGCTTCAAGGGTCCCGACATCCGCACGCTTCGCCAACGTTTGGGTTGGAGTGTCGCCGAGATGGCCCGTCAAATGGGTTGTTCCACCAATCTGATTCAGATTTGGGAAAACGGCGTCCAAACGCCGGACTTCGAAGCTCTCAATCAGCTGCGCTATTTGCGTAATCAAGTTGAGATGACTTCCGAACATATTTCGCAAAAGCCGCAGGTCGAAAACGAGATGGAAAAACGCCGCGTAGGGCAGCTCACGCACCGGGATCTTCTGAAAGACAACTAGCCCATCTTCGGGTAGTAC
>CANEZP010000011.1 GCA_947444305.1 Pseudobdellovibrionaceae bacterium
ATTCAGGAGCTGTGACTTCGGGATTGCATCCATCATCGTGGGGCAGGCCGAATTGTCGTTTACCGGCAGCAGATAAAGATACAGATCAATTTTGCGAGCCGTTCCCCGGTTGACGGCGGTCATGATCAACTGACCGGCTTCCACGTAACCGGCGACTACGCCCGTGGCGGGTGAACACGCCGAAGCATTCACGCCGGTTAGATCCGAGCCGGTAATATTCACGCCGTAACAGGCTTTGCGATTGGCGGGCAGATCCGCGAGCGCCCCGACTTTGCCGTAGGCGGCGGGTGTTTTTACCGACAGTTGCGCCGGACCACCGGCGGTCGGACGAGTACAAGAGGTCAGCATCGCACCGACGGAAAGAATCAACAGCGAGCCCAGCAAACGTACCATCAGCAACTTCGCTCCGTACATAGAAGTGATTTACCTTCTAAGTATGATGAATTTGTTCGGTTTCTTTAACGTATCTTTTCCAAACCGGACTAAAGGCGTCTCGTCCGAAGGCGCTCCCCACTGCCGGGAGTGGGGACCGACTTCAGGAGTGGGGAGCGCCTTCAGAAATAGTAGTGGGCCATGACGTAGGCGTCGTCCGTCAATTCTTTCGGGGTGTGGACTTTGGACCATTGGGCGCTGAGTTCGAAGTGTGGGCGTGGGAAGAAATGCCCGCCGAAGGTATAGTGGCGGGTGATGGCGCCGGTGTTTTCTAAATCGGTCTGCTGATGTTGGTACTGCACGTACGGAACGAGACCTTTATGCATCTCGTATCCTAGACGTGACATCGCGAACATACCGTCGCGTTTGCTATCGCGCGAAAAATCCACCTCCGTTAAATTATAGAGCTGATGCGTGAAGCCGAGAATGGCGTTCACGCCGTAGAGCCGGCGGATGTTCGAGTCACCTTCACCGTACCAACCGCTCGCACCGACTTTGAACCGCTCACCGAAATTGTAGGTGCCCTGCAAACTGATCGCGTCCTCTTGCAAAATCGCCGGCGTGTTGTTTGCCGTTTTCGATACGCCGGCGAATAAACTCCAATTCTCCGTGAGCAATGAAGTTTCGGCGGTGTCGTACTGCAGCCATGGGTGAAGCCCTAATCCTTGTTTCGTCACCAGCACGTGATCGGCAATGTTCAAACCAAATGCGGGCGCAAACCGGCCGGCGCGTAATGCCCATGCGTCGGTAAGATTCACCATGCCGTAATATTTAGTCGCGTTGAGGTTACCCTGGACCCTTCCGCTCAAGGGCTCTTCGATTTGTCCTACCGAGATAAAAGCGGCGTATTTATCTTTTTGGTAAGCCACGTCGAGGTTTGCTTGCATCAAGAAAAACCGGCCCGCACGCACGGAGGAATTTTTGCGATGAGTTTGCACCGACCGAACGTCACCGCCGATGAGTAGGCCCTTTTCGGATCGATCTTTCTTGAGCGCTCCGTGCAGAACCTGGCCTTCGCCCTTGTAACTCCACGTCGACAACACTTCTTCCGCCATTTGCCGGCCGTAAGCGGTAAGCACTCCCCCACCGCTCGGTGATAAGTGGCAGGCGGTGCACTGCGCGTATCCATGCCGTGTCATCTCGGGAAATGCCCGTGCTCGCGGAGTCGCGATTACAAAAATAAAAAGAAGCATCAGCGCGCGCATCGGTAACCTCATTTCACTTCTTTGAGCTCGGCCACTTTAACGTCGATCGTCACTTCGTCGGCGACGGTGACGCCTAGGTATTTAGGAATGTCGATTTGAAAGTCCGACAGTTTAATTTTAAAGGCCGCGGTGACGTCCCGCTGCTCCCCGACGCGGAACCTGCCGCTTACCGGTTTCGTCACGCCGTGCAGGGTGAGCTCACCTTCGAACGGCGTGTCGGCAACCTTTGCCTTAGCGACGCTGAATTCTTCTTTTAGTTCGAGATTTTTTATTTCGAGTTTCGCCGTCGGGTACTCTTTCACTTGTAGGTATTTTTCGCGCATGTGTTCGTTACGCAAATCGATGCCGGTATCGAGAGTGGCGACGTTGAATTCAAACGTACCGGTCGCCTTTTTGCCGTCAATTTGCAATTGGCCTTTTGCCGGCTCACCTTTGCCCCTGATTTTTATGAACGAAGGTTTACCGACCGCGAGCGTATCCACGCTGCCGCCTTGCGAACTCAATCTCGTGACGGCGGCGAAAGCAATGGCCGGAAATAAAAGCGGTCCAAGTAAAAACATTTTCATAGCGTTCTCCTTTGTGAATTGGTTTTTTCTAAAATCAATCATTGTCTTCAACGAGTTCATTACTCCGGCGCGCCTTGGGCGATCCAATCGTTGAGTAACGTTTTTAGTTCCGCGCTGAGCGGCGGGCCGCCCATGGGCATAATGTTCGTATCGACGGCGCGCTGAATATCGGGTAGTCGCGCGGCGACTCTCGCGTATTCGCCGAAGCCGGAATGGCAACCGATACAGTGCGGGGTGAAGATCGCGGCCTTGACCGTCGCAAAACCAGAACGGGGCGTAGGCTCGTCGACCGGCGTTTGCGGCCCGAGGTTCTCAGCTCCCGGTAAAGGCAGTGCCGAAATTTCGGGCGCACCGGCATCAGCCCAGGCTTGCAGAACGGCAACGTCGCCCACATTGACCCTTGGTCCACCGAGCGGCATGAATCCGCTCGCGGTTGTCGAAGCGACCGACGCCGCAGCGGGCTTTACGCTCGCGTAACTTTCTAAATTCAGTCCGCCACGATTGCCGCGCTCGGCACTGTGGCACTCGAGGCATTTATTGCGTGCGAGTATCGTCTTCACGATCTCAAATCCAAGTTTCGCGCGAACATCAAACGGCGCTTGCCCTACGCTAGGCGGAGTTAAATTTTCGCTATAGTATCCGCATCCGCTCACCGGCAAGATTGCCGCCGCCACGAGAAATAACTTTAAACGTCCAATCGTGATCGTCATGATGAGCCCCCCCGCTCTTTTTACAAAGTAGGCGCTAACAAGATTTTTCAACAGCGGAGGAATCTAAGGAAAATGAGGCGATTTGAGTTAATTGCGGTAAGACCTTAGTCGTGGGTAATCGACGCGAGGATTTCGACAAAGCATTCGAGAGCGGGCAGCTGACCGAGCTTCTCGGCCTTAATTCGAGTGAGGCACGCAAGCTTCGCGTGCTTCATCTCACCATCTTGGCCAATGCTTTGTTCGGTGAATTTAGCGCGGCCCTCTGGCACTACCGTTGGGCTCAGGATCACAAAATAAAATTCAATCCCGCCGAGGAAGCGACCGTTCACTTTGCTTTGGGCGTGGGCCACACCCGAATCTCCGAATACGGGAAAGCGCGGGAGCATTTCGCACGAAACTTTAAATTCAGGCGCGCCGAACCACGTGCCAAATTTTACTGGTACCAAGGCCTGGGCTTTTACCGATACTTCACCGGAGCCTACGCACACTCGGTGAAGTACGCCCGGCTTGCACTCGCGCAAGCGACGCAAAATCAATTTGCTTACGGGCAACTCATTTCGGAAGAATTGCTCGCGCATGGTCTTTCCGAAGCCGGTGAAATACGTTTGGGCCAAAAACATATGCAACGTTCGCTTAAACGCGCGCGCGTGCTTGATCATAAAAGCCTACGCCAAAGCTTTCGCCTCCTGCTCCTGCTTAACGAAGCCCGCTTCGGTTTGAATTGGGATGCGATCCCTCAGCTGGAAAAAGCCTTACGTAGATTGCATCCGCAAGACACTTACTCGCGCAACGCGGTCAAACTCGAGTTAGCGAACCAGTGGGTCTTACGCGGCCAGGCCGCCCGGGGCTTCGCGGTCTTGGATGAGGCATGTGATTCCGTTTACGCGAGCCAGAACCGAAGGCAAATCGCGCAGCTCAACTTCCGGCTGGCCTTTCTTACCTGGTTGCGGGGCCGGCGCGACGAAGCGCTTCATCTTTTGAAGTCGGCCGAACTTCACCTCCATAAAGAAGTCGATGCGGCCCTGTGGCGGCGGATGCGCGCGCTAAGCGAACGGATCTCGCAAAATGAATCCGAAACGCTTCACAAGCACGCACGCAAAACAAAATTTTTCGGTGAAGATCGTTTCGCCGATCTTTACGATCAAATCGGGCAAAAAGATCCAAAGACGCTGGCCGTGATTTTAGAAAACAAACTGCATTTCTTTTTGTATCCCTACTTCAATCTTCGCTTCGATCAAAAGGCATTGATCTTCGATCTTTTACCGCGAGGAGTAATCGTTATCGATCACGGAGACATCGTCGTGGTCGAAAGAGGTTTCTCCCGCGTGAACCGGCGCGTTCTTGAGGCGCTGTCCGTTAGCCATCGCTCCAAACAAGAATTGATTGAGAGTGTGTGGGAATATGATTATGAACCCTCGCGGCATGACGCGCTTATTTACACTTCAATCTCGAAAATTCGGCAACTTCTCGGCGCAGCGGGCGCCTGGATCGAGGTGGACGAGAAAGGTTACCGCCTACAGTCGGGCGTACGCCTGAAAACGCGTGAAGTATTGTCTAACGAAAGAAGTGACCGGACCGCCCGCCTCACCGCGCGTTTGCCCACAAATCCCTCACTCAACTTCCGGCAGTTGAGAATTCTGTCGGTCTTTGATAATGATGACAAGGATGTGCTCGGGGTAGATGAAGTCATGCGCGATTTCGATATCTCTCGCGCGACCGCGACCAGGGATTTGAGCGAGCTAACGGCAATGGGGTTATTGCATAGACTCGGGCGAGCAAGGGCAACGAAATACACCAGGGGTACAGGTACTTCATGAAAATAATGATTACGGCAGGTTTACTTCTGCTTTCTCCGCTCAGCTTTGCATCGGGTTACGGCGATGAATCCGGCGAGGGCGAAACGAAGCCGGCCGTTTACTGGGTACCGGTGGGCACGCAGCTGTCTCAATTCGCGTTGTTCAGCTTACCGAAAGTGAAAACAAAAATTTCCGACGATAAAATCAAAGTCGAGTACGAATTGCCGCGCGAGTTGACCGGCGCGATGAACGTGGTCGAGTTCGAAGGCCCGCGCCAATCCGGCGGTCCCATTACTTTGACGGGCGATCACGGGAAAATGCAGTGCCCGAATGCCGAAGATTTTAGCGATTGCGCGGTGACATACCGTGATCTGACCTTCGATGCCGAAACACGTACGGCGTTGCTGTCGTCGATTTCCAATAGTGATGAAGAATTGCAGAAGCGTGAACTCGTCGCCGCCCGTTTTCAATTCGGCGGTGAACCACATGGGTTTTTGCGCGTCCTGAACGGACAACCCACTCCGAAATACTAGAGAGTATAAAAGATGTCGGGGAAGCTCTCTCCTTCTTCCCCGACGGGAGTCAATCAGACATGGCGGATCCCAAGCTTGGGATCCTGAATACATGGCGGATCCCGGTCAAGGGATCCTTTAAAAATTAACTAATAGATTAAGATGAGCTCAACGAATCAAACTTAGCGCTTGAGGTTGATTACTTCGCCGAGCAATTCGTCGGTCGTAGTGATCGTCTTCGCGTTGGCCTGGAAACCGCGTTGGTTCTGGATCAGATTCACGAATTCCATCGCGAGATCGACCGTCGAACGTTCCAACGACTTCGCCATAACTTTACCGCGGCCTGCACGGCCGGGGCCGCCCAAAGCGGGAGCGCCGGAATCACGAGCCTCTTTCAATCTGTTGTTACCAACTTTGAACATGGCTTCGGGGTTTTCGAATTTTGCTAAAGCGATCTGCGCGATATCTTGCGTTTGGCCGTTCGAGTAAAGTGCGGTCAAGATACCTTCGTCGTTGAACGACAAGTTATTGATCGTACCGGCGGCGCTTCCGTCTTGCTGCCACGAGATCAGATCCGATTCTTTACCGTACTGTTTCGAGCCGTCCATGCCCGTGCCTTTATCGGTGGTGATCGAATCACCGAAATCGATTTTCACGACTTGGTTCTGCAAAGCTCCGCCTTTGAAGTTGAAGGCGCTCATCGACTGAGTTTCGGTGTCCAATTTACCGTCGGTCGTGTAGGTCAATTGACCTTCACATACTTTCGCCATTTCGTCGGGCTTGGCGCCGGTGATTTCTTTACCGTCAACCAAACCGTGGTACGACCAAGTGCGATCGGCGGTCTTGTTGAAGAACATGTTCACCAAGTGCTTGTTACCTTGGGAATCGTACATCTCGAGACCGGTCGAGTAATCAGAAGTGTCATAGGGATTTTTGGGATCGAAGACCTTGGCCGTTTGTACGCGGCTGTCCAAGTTCAAATCCATGCGCATTTTCGTGGTGGGCTTAGCCGGAACCAACGCGCGCGGGAATTTGATGTCACCGAGTTTGTTCTGTACGGTTCCTTTATCGTCGGCCTGGAAGCCTTGAACGCGCTGATAATCGTTCGTGACGAGGTAACCTTCTTTATCGAACTTGAAAGATCCGTCACGCGTGAATGACTCACCGTCGGAACCTTTAAGCGTGAAGTATCCGTCGCCCGCGATTGCGAGATCGGTTACTTTTTCCGTTTGGTCGGTATTACCCTGAACCAAGATCGGATTTACGGCGCCGATTTTTACCCCGCGGCCGATTTGGTTACCGCCCAGAATCCCTTTTAAGGATTTTGCGACGATATCTTGGAATTCGGCGCGTGACGCCTTAAATCCAGTGGTATTCGCGTTGGCAATGTTATCACCGATGACGCCTAATGCTTCACCTTGTGCTGCGAGACCGGATACACCGGTATAGAGAGAAGAGAGAACTCCCATGATAGACCTCCATGTCTAGTCGTGCACGCCATCCTGGCGCCACATTGAACATTTGAAGGGCCCCCTCGAAGAGGACCAGCCCTAGTTAATTAAAAACCAAAACAAAATTCCACCGGGTCAACAACCCGCCAGGAACTACTAAACTACGACCGTCGAATCGATGTTGGTAAAGACATTCTCTTTGAGATTGGCTTTGTCCATCACCGTCACTACGGTTTTATCTTTTATGCTCACGATCATCGCGGCGCCTTCGGTCAGGAGCAAAGTATTCTTCGCGCCCTTTCCTTCGGCTTTGCTGACCGCACTTTCAATCTTACCCAACTCTTCAGGCGTGAAGCGAACTCCCCGTGCCTGCATTCTATCGATCGCGTGATTCGAAAACTTCAAACCACTGGGCAACGTAGGTTTGGAAACCTGAGGTTGCGGCATTACATTTTGTAACGACTGCAACTTTTCTTTGAAGAGTGAATCCTGCACGCCACCTTTAGCGATCGGGTTACGGTTGCTCTCAAGAGCTCCCGGAATATTCCCAATGTTAAAGTTGTTGCTGATCTCTTTCACTCTTTTTAGCCCTTAACCCATTCCCGCTTTGGCGCCGGTTTTGTTCAACGTGTTGATCAAACCCTGAGACATCGCGGCGTCGTTTAGATCACCTGTTTTCATGCTAGCAGCTTTACCGGCGTTCGGTTTATTTTCCGGCTTAACCTCGGCTTTTTTTAGACCTTCAGTCGATCCGGGCAAAGTTTGCCCGTTTGCCGAAGCGCCCTGAGGTGCTTGGCCAGCGGGTTTCCCGGGAGCGGGAGGAGTCATCGACATGCCGGGCATTTGCTGCATCATCTGTTGCATCATCTGTGAGTTCGGCGCCTGAAGTGTATTCATGTCTTGCGCAGAACCGTCGCTGATGGATTTTACGTCGTCCATGCTGACGACTTGTTTACCGACCATCAACTGCGGACCTTTGGGAGTGAAATTCACGCCGCTGATCGTGCCTTCGGTTTTCGTTTCGATATGCATTTTCTTGCCGTTGCTGGCGGTGGCTTCGAACGCGATCGTGTAATCGCCCGGAGCGGCTTTCGAACCGTCGTCGGTCATACCGTTCCAGTTGAGTTCGTTCTTACCCGTTTTCAAATTCTTATATTCCAAATTGCGAATTGGATTACCGGCGGCGTCTTTGACGACCATTTTTAATTCTTGCGCGTCCGAAGGCAGCGTGAAACGGATATCGTGCGCCGATTCGGTGTCGGTGCGGCTGACTTTCGAATTATCCGTCGTGATCGTCTTGCCGATGAAGGAAAGCGCTTGGAAGTTGGTGTTCGGCTGCGCATCTTTACGCAAGCCCGAAATACCCGAATCGATGTTCGCCAATTTTTCAAGTTGCGTAAACTGCGCGAGCTGGGCGGCCATCTCGTGGGACTTCAAAGGATTGGTGGGATCTTGGTTCTTCATTTGCGTGAGCAATAAAGTCATAAACGCATCTTTTCCCAATTCGGGATCACCGACCGTGCGCATTTTTTTGCTGGCGTCGATGTGATTCGGATCGGCGACTTTATTAAGAACTTCGCCGATGTCTTCGTCGGCAAAAAACTTTTCACGATCGGCGGCGCTCACGTTATTGGTGTTGTCGGCCTTCTGCGAACTTTGTTGCGGAGCCGTCGTCCAAGTTTGTGTTCCACCTTTTACGCTCATCATAAATTAGGCCACCAAATCTAGTCTGCGGTTAATGTTCTTGCGTTGGGCGGTCACGTTCGGCGCTTGAAGATCGCGTGGTGCGTCGCCCTGCCCTTTATAAAGTTTCGCGCTCGGAGTTTCGAATTGGCTACGGCGCCATCCCTGATTGTCCTGGCGGAATTGTTCCCAAGCGGTTTGCGTCTGCTGTCTTTGCGCGTCTTGGTACTGTTGTTCTAATTGTTTGCCGAGGTTTGAAGCGGTATCGATCTTGATCGTGTCGAGCTTCAAATCATTAGCGTGCAACGAGGACTTCAGTTCGCCGAGCTGACGTTCGATCAACTTCTTGGCTTCATCACTCTCGGTGATCATTTGGACTTGGACTTTGCCTTCGTGAACCGAAACTTTCATCGCCACTTCGCCCATGCCGTCGGGGGTCAGGGTGACTTTCATCTCGCCGCCGCCCTCGTGAACCATGATTTGGGCTTTATCGACCAAGTCCGGAACGGAAATCGGTTCCTTCGCCATCTTGGTCATCTCGGCTTGAAATTCGGCCGAGGGTGCCGCCACGTTCTGATTCTTCGCTTCACCGGCAAGGCCCGCGCCTAAGAAAGAAGCGTCCGAAGAATACTCCCCGTCTTCTTCAGAATCTTTACCTGAAGTCAGATCTTCGAGTAAGCCTTTGACCGATCCTGCCGAAAGACTTCCCGCGGCCGCGGCTTGCATCGCCGTATCTGCGCCGACGGCCGAAGCGCCACCGGCCACCGCGGCCGCAACGGGCGCGGCCGACATCTCACCGGCTTTAAGAGTACCGGTCTTCGTTTGTGGCGAGAGGAAAGCGCGAACCATTTCGTCGATCGTGTTTTTAGGCTCGGCTTTCTCACCAGGCACTTGCGGGAAATTTGTCGGCGGTGCCGAAACGTTCATGCCCGGGATTTCCGAAGCGGGCGCCGCGATGGTCGTCATTTCCATGTCACGGCCGGCGGGACGACCCATCGCCGCGGCGGCTTCGCCCTTGGCGCTAAGGGCCGCGACCTGGGCTTGCGTCATCATCCCGGCCGAAGCTTGGGGATTCTTCATGAAAAAGTTTTGTTGTAACTGATCAACGCCGCGGTTGATCGTCTTGCGCTGAGCTTCGCGCTGGGACATCAACGTCAGATTGATTTGTTTTTGGGACTTACCGAGCTCTTCGCCCATCGAATTAGACTTGGTCTTGGCGATAAGATCCGAAAGATAGTTCTTTGCCGTTTGTGACTGCTCGGCGTTTAAACCTAAAGCGGTAACGACCGCGTTGATCGTCTCTTGCGGAGGCTGCGCGAGTTCTTCGTCGCTTAGTTCCGCGAAGGCCGAAAGAACGTCTTCGGCGGAGACGTCTAAATCATCCTTCATCTTGCGAAGGAAGTCGTTCCAAACAACCCGGCGGGTCAACGAATCAACGCCGTCTTCTTGTGACGATAGATTCTGAACCGCTTCGCCCTCGGTGGGCACGCCGGTATCGATCAGGCTCGGCTCGCCGACCGCCTTGCTGTTGACGAGGCGGTCGTTGATCGGTGCGGCACCGTTTACGGTGGGACCGTTTAAGGCGGGCCCGTTCGGCTGAACCGGTAAAGATTGTGCTTCGGCATTTTTCTGGCCTTCAGGATCTCGCGAGTTTTCGCGAGAAGCTGATTGGTCGCTTCCCGCTTTCGGATCGCGCAACGCCGGCTTTTGCTCGCGGGCGTCGGTCTTCGAATCACGGGCGTCGGGTTTGCCCGGCTTCGCGTAAGGTTTAGCGTCGCGGGCTTCCACCTTCTCGACCGATTCAATCTTCTTCTGCGGAGTAGTCGGCGACGGATTAGTCTTTCCCAATACTTCTTCGAAAGACTTTAAAGCCTTCTCGGAAGACGGCTTATTGGATTGCTTCTGCAATCCGCTCATGCCCATGTTGGAAAGTCCGTTCAGCTTCACTGCTCTTAACCCTTCGGTTCTTCGTGTTTGCGGCGGTAACCGGTGTATTTTTCCGATAACGTTCGCGCTTTATCCGCCGGCAACAAATTCATGATCTCGGCGGCATTCTTCTTTTTCATCTTCGCTAAAACTTCAACCGCGAGATCCTCGTTGATCGTCCCGATAACATCCGCCGCTTGTTTCGGCTTCATGTTCGAGTACAAGTCCACGAGCTTAGCTACTTTCTCTTGGTCAATGTCGACCCGGTCTTTCAAGATTTGCGCAATTTGGTTTCGCATGTCTTCCAATTGCACGATTCTTTTATCCAGCTCGACCTTCTGCTTCTGCAATTCCTCTTCCAACTCTGAGAGTTCTTTTTCGCGCATGTCGAGCTCGTCTTTACGCTGCTTCAACTTTTCGAAATGACTCAAGTCTTCCGGAACAGCGCTCTTCGCTTCGGGCCCATGGTCGGGATTGGCGGCGCCATGGCCCGCGGCAGCTTTTTCCGTTTTTCCTGACGGTGACTTGGATTTTTCTGCCGGTTTGGCGTCGCTCGCCGAGGCCGGGCCCATCGCGTTGATCTCGATCCGGCTCGCCAAATTTTCTACGAATTCAGGATTTACTAAATACGTACCCAGACCGCCGAGCGTTACGGCTAGACCCGCGAGCGCCTTCCAGGGGAAGGGATTGTGCTTCTTCGGCTTTTTGAAATTCACGGCACGGCGTAAGCGCTCTTCTTGCAACTCTTCGACGGTAAAGGTTTTGGGCGTGGGCTTCCCGCCGCCTTTAGGTGCCGAGGCCGCCGATTTAGGCGCGGACTTCTTTGCGGTAAACTGCGGAGGACGCGACTTAAAGTTAACCGTATCCTTTTTAGCTTCAGAAGCTTTTTTAAAGAATTGTTGGTAACTCATTTTTTACCCCATGCTTGTCGGGCCATCGTCATGTCGTCTTGTTCTTTCGTTTCAACTTGCCGTAAGAATTCTTGATGTTCGATTTTCTTTTTCTCTTTCAATTTCACGAGCATCTTTTTATCTCGCGCGGCGGAAACTAGCGCTTCCTGTTTTTCTTCGGCAATTTGCAGAAGCACCCGTGCCGCCTGGCGCATCGCCTCGATGCGGATCTTATGGCCGCCCATGAAACTTTCCATTTCACGGATCTGCTCGATGCTGTGGCCTTGACCCGCGCGCTGCGCTTGCGAAACTTCGTCACGCACTTCATCAAGCCGGCGGTACATGCCTTCAATCTTACGCAAGCATTCGTCGACGTTCGCTTGCGCTTCGGCGTATTCACGTTGCGCGAGTTCCTCGAGGCGTTTGCGGTGTTTCAAAACGTTTTCGAGGTTGAACTTGAACTTCATATTAATCGAGCCCCATCAACATGTGCTCGGCCTCTTCGAAGTTCGAATCTTCTTCTACCAACTGCTTCATCATGCGCTGGATCGGCTCTTCCATGCGGATCGCCTGATCAATCTTAGGGTTCGAGCCGGTTTTGTAAGCGCCGATGTTGATTAAGTCTTCGGCCTCTTTGTAAACGGCCATCATTTCACGCACGCGCATCGACTGGCGGAAATGATCGTCGGAAACCACGTTTCGCATAACGCGTGAGGTGCTCTGTAAGATATCAACCGCGGGGAAATGCCCACGGTGCGCGAGACCGCGCGAAAGTACGATGTGACCGTCGACGATCGAGCGCACGGTGTCCCCGATGGGGTCATTCATGTCATCGCCCTCGACCAGTACGGTGTACAGGCCGGTGATGCTGCCTTTACCGTCGAACGTGCCCGCGCGCTCAAGCAACTTGGGCATTAATGCGAACGTGCTCGGCGTGTAGCCCTTCGTCGCCGGGGGCTCGCCGATGTTCAAACCGATTTCACGTTGCGCCATCGCGAAGCGCGTGACCGAATCCATAATTAATAATACGTCTTTGCCCTCTTGGCAGAAGTATTCGGCGATCGTCGTTGCCACGAAGGCCGCGCGAGTACGCACCAAGGCGGATTGATCGCTGGTCGCGACCACGATTACGGATTTCTTCAAACCTTCTTCGCCTAAAGTGTGCTCGATAAATTCGCGGACTTCACGGCCCCGCTCACCGACCATCGCGATCACGTTCACGTCGGCCTTGGAATTTCGCGCCATCATCCCGATGAGAACCGACTTACCGACGCCCGAGCCCGCCATGATTCCCACGCGTTGGCCTTTGCCGAGCGTGATCATCGAGTCGATGCTGCGCACGCCGAGGCCCATCGTCTCGCGGATGGGCGGCCGGTTGAGCGGATTACCCGCCTGCGCGTAGAGCGGCATTTCTTCGGATAAAAACAAATCGCCTTTAGAATCGATCGGGTCGCCGAGTCCGTTGACCACGCGGCCGAGTAAACCGGGACCGACCGCAACGGTCGCCGTATTCCGGCGCACAAGAATCGTCGAACCTAAGCCAAGCCCGCGCATCTCGCCGAGGGGCATGAGCAAAACTTCGCGATCGCGGAAGCCGACGACTTCCGTTAAGAAACTCGGCGCGCCCGAATTGGGAAAAATCTCACAAACGGTACCGATCGAAACTTCGGGGATAAAACCGCTGATCATCGCGCCGGTGACTTGCGTCACCTTACCGATGTCACGGGTCAGCTGCGCCGTTTCGAGTGCCCGTTCGTATTTTTGAAAGTTAATGCTTTCCAATTTCCGGCCTAATCTTTTTTATCTTGGGGCTTGTGGGGCATGCGGCCCTGAAGCGCCTGCCAGGTGCGTTCGACGCGCTCTTCTAATGTTGCGTCCACGTCACCGTATTCCGTTTGGATCAAACAACCACCGGGTCTGACGTTCTCGTCGACCACGAAGTTGAGGCGTTTTAATGAATCGATCTTCTGTCCGCTCTTCTGCTGCAAATGCTCAAGGAAGCTGAGATCTTCCTGCGAGAGGCGGACATTGATGCGTTCGTCGTTTTGGAATTCGTTGACCACGTGCTGGAGAATCTCCCAAACGGCGTCGCGGTTCTCTTCGAGGTCGCGCATCGCGATGCGCTTCGCGACTTGGTAAACCATCGTGACCAGCGCGTTTTCGTTATCGACCATCAGGTGAGTCTTTAATTCTTCGAAACGTTTAAGAATCGATTCCATCGATTGCATTTGCGCGAGCAAATTGGCCTTTTCTTCTTGGAAGGCTTTTTCGGTGCCTTCGATCAAACCGAGGTCGTAACCCTCTTTGTAGGATTTTTCCTGAACTTCCTTAAGCCGCTCGAGGACCTGCGCGTTGATCTTGTCTTGGTGCGCGTCGTCCTCTAACTGCGAGATCCCCGCCTGCTTGGCGATCAATTCCGAAATTTGGAAATCTGAAGAGATGAAAGCATCTTCGTTCACGAAAGAGCGCGCGACGTTCGAAGTACCGGCGCTCAGCTCGCGCGGTTTGTAATCGAAGGTCGTTGCTTCGGCCGAACTGCGCTTGATTATGCTTTTCTCGAGAGCCACTTAAATCTTTCCCTTCAACTAAACGAGCGCGTCTTCCGAACCACCACGAGCGATCAAAATCTTGCCTTCTTGTTCCAAGCGGCGTGCGGCGTTGACGATTTCCACCTGCGCCGATTCGACGTCGCTCAAACGCGCCGGTCCCATGTTCCCCAGGTCGTCCATGAGGAGCTTGGCCGCACGTTGAGAGATGTTCTTGAAGATCTTTGTACGGATCTCTTCGTTGGCGGTTTTGAGCGCCAGCAAAAGCTTGTCGTTCGGAACTTCCTTGAGCAGCGTTTGAATGCCCTTGTCGTCGATCTTGATGATGTCTTCGAAAACGAACATGAGCTTGCGAATTTCTTCCGCCAAGATCGGGTCTTTCTCTTCGATGCGGGACATGATCGCGGTTTCCGTGTTCTTGTCCATGACGTTGAGCATTTCGGCAACCGGCTGAACTCCACCGAGCGAAGCTTGCTCGACGGTACCGAGGGTCGAAAGTTCTTGCCGCAAAACGCGATCGACTTCGGCGATGAGCTCGGGCGCAACGTGATCCAAGTTAGACAAACGCAAGACGACCTCGGCCTGCAGGGATTCGGGCAAGCGCTTCAAGACTTCGCCTTTTTTCTCGGGCTCAAGGTGCGCCAGGATAACCGCGATGGTTTGCGGATGTTCGTTGATAAGAAAGTTACTCAACGACTTCGCGTCAACCATTTCGAGTGATTCTAAATTACGTGCGGTCGGCGATGCGGCCGATAAGTGACCTAAGATTCCGCGTGCGCGCTCTTCTCCGACGGCTTCGATGACGGTATCTTTGCTGGTGCTATTTTCGCTAAAAATGTAGTCCGAAGATTCTGAGACGAGTTCGTAATATTCTTCCAAAACGCGTTTGGTCACTTCGACCGGTACGATCCGGTATTTTTGCATGACGCCCAAGAGCTTACGGATATCGCCGTCATCCACGAACTTAAAAAGTTTCTTGGCCGCTTCGGGACCGAGGTAGTTCATAAGAATGGCGGCTTTATCGAAGCCACGCAGTTCTTCGTACTTAACGTTTTCAAGTCGGTTCAGGCGAATAGCGGTCATGCATCCTTCCTAGAGAGCCAGAGGCTAAACGCGCCGGCGGCTTTTTCGGTATCTAGCTCCATCAAATTCATGATGCGTTCTTTGAGCAACTCGCTCTCGGCCTTGTCGGGATCGAGCGATTCTTCGAGCACCGGCAACGCCCCGCTCATGCCGGGCAATGAATTGTCGACGCTCTGTAATTCTTCGAGTTCTTCGATCGTTTTCGGCAACATATCCTCCACGGTGTCTTGGAAGCTGTCGGTGATCCAACGCATGAACGGACGGATAATAACGAAGAACACCAGCCCCAGCGTGAAAGCGATCATCAACCACTTCACGAACGAGTGGAGAATCTTTTTGCGCTCCAAAGTGGTCAGCAGTTTTTCGGCTTCGCTGAAGTCTTCTTTTTGGAACGCGATATTTTCGACGGTCACGGTATCGCCACGGCTGGCCGAAAATCCTACGGTGCCGCGGATGATCTGCTCGATCTTCTTCATTTCTTCGGGACTGCGCGCCGTCCACTGCTCAACCATGTTGCCGTCTTTGTCGGGCGCCATCTTGATAACGCCGTCGACGAGCACGGCCACGCTGATGCGCTCAATGCCGCCCGCGGCTTCTTTCGTATTGCGCACGGTTTTGGGAACTTCGTAATTCGAAGTCTTCAATTCTTTACGAACGTTTTGTTTAAAGCCGACCGTACCGTTGTCTTCCGCGCCGGGTAAGTTCGAACGCGCGCCCGGGATGCCGGTGGGGTTCGAGCGTGCACCGTCGAGAACTTCTTCTTCGGTCTGTTGCGACTTCAAAGCGGTTCCGTCGGCGTTCACTTCTTCTTCGGTCATGACGCTCGAACGTTGGTTCAACGAAGCATCGACGCGGGCGATCACTTTGCCGTTGCCGACGACGCGTGCGAGAACGGATTCGACACGTTCCTCGATGCCTTCTTCGGTCTTGCGCTTAAGATCCATCAGCTCACCGGTCATGGCCGATTCGCTGGAATAGTGTTTGCTCAAAACTTTACCGCGCGAATCAACGACGTTCACGTTTTCGGCCTCGAGACCTTCAACGGCGCTCGACACCAAAAACGTGATTCCGCGCACTTGCTCGGGGCTCAAGTTTTTACCGGGATGCAATTCAACGATAACGGAAGCGGTGGTCTTACCACCCTCTTCCAAAAAGGTTTTCTTCGCGGGTAAAGCGAGAATGACCTTCGACTGCTTAACGGCCATCAACGTATTGATCCCGCGCATGAGTTCGCCCTGCAGCGCGCGCTGGTAATTGATCTTTTGCGCGTACGAAGTCGTTCCGAAGTCTTGCTTGTCGAAGAGTTCCAGGCCGATCTGAACTTTCCCGGCACCGCCGAGTTCGGTCATGATCGCCATCTGCGTGGAGTGTAATAGCTCTTTCGAGATCATGATCGTCGCGCCGTTGTCGGCGATCTTGAACGGGATCCCGCGCTTTTGCAATTGATCGACGATTTGCGGAAGTTGATCGGGCGCGATGTTCGTGAAGAGCGGAACGTGGTTAGTGCCCGTCAACATCATCGCGATCACGACCGCGCCGACGAGTCCGATGACGGCCGCGCCCATGACGCTCAAACGCTTCACGGGGGTCAAGTTCTTGTAGAACTGACGGAACTGCGCGATTAAATGGCTGAACAACTTACCCATTTACGTTACACCTGCATCTTCATGATTTCTTCGTACGCATTGATGATCTTGTTACGTACGGTGGTCATAAGCTTCATCGAGATATCCGCTTTTTCGGTCGCGATCATAACGCCCGCGATATCGTCGGTCTTACCCGTCGATAACTGCTGCATCTTTACGTCCGCGTCTTTTTGCAAGGAGTTCGTGCTCTGCACGGCTTCTTTGAGAGTGTCGGCAAAACTTTTTTCGCCGTTCGCGCCCTTAGCTTCGGCCGCGGGGGAGGCGATCGACAGTTTGCTGTCGCGAAGATCCTTAAGGGTTTGGCCTTTTTCGAGAAGCGCATTCGAATTTGATATCGTTAGCCCGTCCATGGATCCCCTGCTTCCGTAACGATGGCATCCTGCCTTCGTCGTCTTCGTAGTCGTATATATTGTGCGTCTACATTAAAAGTTTATCAGAACTAATTTGCCTAGCGTGAGCTAAAAAATGCCTAGCCGAAATATCCGGCCCTAGATGTGCCGCTCCTAGCGGCCTATCTCGAGCGCGCCCATCGCCATGTCTTTGGAGGCCTGAATCGCCGAGACGTTGGCCTCGTAACCGCGGGTGGCTTGGATCATATTCGCCATCTCCTCCATTAGGTTAATTTTTGGGTACGCGACGTAACCTTCTGGATTTGCATCCGGGTGGTCGGGCTCGTAGCGCATGTCGACGGCATCACGCTCAACGTGAATGTCCGTCACTTGTACTCTCTGCAAATTGTCGTCCGGAGGCATAGTAACGAGTTCGCCGAAATTACGCGCCTCGGGCATCGCTTCGAAAACGACGTCCTTGCGGCGATAGGGTCCGCCTTCGGGAGTTTTAGTCGTGTTGATGTTCGCGATATTGCTCGAGATCGTGTTCATGCGTTGGCGCTGGGCGCTCAAACCGCTAGACGAAATTCGTAGTCCAGTCGAGAAATCAGCCATTAGCGGCCTCCGTCGGTAACTGCGTAGCGGAGCGCGCCCAATTTTTTATTCATCAGCTGCAACGCCGCTTTGTACAAGATCGAGTTTTCTTGAAGGTTCGCCATCTCACGTTCGAGATCGACCGAGTTCTGGTCGTTCGTCGTATTTCCCTCAGGGTTATCGTAAACATCGGCCTTCGCGCGCGAAATCGAACCGGTGCCCATCGCGAAGTGCTCGGGCGAATTTGCCATTTCACCACCGACGCCCTCGAGATCGATCGCGCGTGAAAGCGCATCTTCGAAATCGACTTTTTTCGCTTTGTAGCCGGGAGTTTCGGCGTTCGCGATGTTCGACGAAGTAACATTGTGACGAAGTGAGCGTAACGCGAGCGAAGCGCCCAACCCATTGGTGGTTTTATCGAAGATTTGACTCAAGCTCGCCCCCTTTGTACTCGTTCAATTTATTACGCAAAGTGCGGATACTGATGCCGAGCAATTCGGCCGCACGAGTACGATTTTGACTGGTGAATTCTAAAGTCTTCATGATGAGCAAGCGTTCCGCTTCACCGACCGTCATGCCCGGCGAGAAGGAATGCTCGGGCGTCTGATCGCCGGCGGCCGTCTCGGGAAGCAAGATGTGATCTTCACCGATGACTTGCGTAGCGTTCAGCAAGATCGAGCGCTCGATAACGTTTTGCAATTCACGAACGTTGCCCGGCCAACGGTAGGCTTTTAGTTTGCGCATGGCTAAATCGGTCAACGACTTCAAAGGCAATCCGTTTTCAACGCACGATGCGGCTACGAAGTGACCGGCCAACATTTCGATATCGCTGGGGCGAACGCGCAACGCAGGAATTTGCAGCGGGATTACGTTCAAGCGGTAGTACAAATCTTCGCGGAACGAACCCTCTTTGACCATTTTCTCGAGTGAGCGGTTCGTCGTAGCGATGATGCGAACGTTCACCTTTACCGGGGCCGAACCACCGAGTCTTTCGACTTCGCCTTCTTGCAAAACGCGCAAGAGTTTGGCTTGCAACAGCAAAGGGAGTTCGCTGACTTCATCAAGTAAGAAAGTGCTCTCGTGCGCGGCTTCGAACTTGCCCGCTTTGCGCTGGTCCGCGCCGGTAAAAGCGCCTTTTTCGAAACCGAACAATTCGCTCTCGAGCAAACCTTCGGGAACGGCGGCGCAGTTCAGCGCAACGAAACGTTTCGCATTGCGCGGGCTTTTGCCGTGAATGAATCGCGCGAGCAATTCTTTGCCCGTGCCGCTCTCGCCGGTGATCAGTACCGAAGCGCGGCTAACCGCTACGCTCTCGGCCATCTCGTAGACTTTTATCATCTTTTGGTCGGCGATCTGGATCACGGGTTGCTCTCCTTCTTAGTGCTCTGCTCTTTAGAAACCATCGCGGGGATACGGTTCGTGTATTTGGTGTAGTCGCCCTGCCATTGGGCGTCGGCTAGTTTTTCTTTGCCGACTTTCCACAAAAATTCATTGGGCGTACCTTCGAGTTTTTGCCAAACGTCGGAAGCCCCTTTGAAATCGCCGCGATCGAATAAGATTTGGCCGACGCGGTAACGAACATTAGCTAACGGTTGTTTGCCTTCGAAACGTTCAAGCATACCCTGGTACGCTTCGACCGCGGCCAACGCTTTCTTCTGCGCGAACAAGGCATCACCTTTTACGTTCATTGCGCTGGCGATCACTTTCTCAGAGATCGCAGATTCGCTCGGTACGTTCTGCGCTTGCAGCACTTTCTCGGCGTAGGCTTCGGCCTGTTTGACATCGCCGGCCTTCAAATAATTTTGCGCTAATTGTAAATTCACGGGCGCGAGAAGCGCGGGGTCGCCGTGCCATTTTTTTGCGAGGTCCGTCAGGGCCTGGCGGGCCAGGGCGTGGTCATTGCGTTGTTCGGCGATCGTGGCGCTGAGTTGTACGCGTTCAACGGTTTCCGCGGGTGAAAGGTCCGCGCCGGCGCCGATCGCTTTCAAGTGTTGGTAAGCATCGATGTAGTTACGGTCTTGATTGTAGGTCGAAGCCAAACGCAGATTAAGCGTTGCCACCGACGGTAAATGCTCTTGCACTTTTCGTTCACGCTCTTCGGGTGAACCGACGATGTGTTGGCGGGCCGCTAAAGCTTGCTGATAAATATTCTTCGCTTCCGAGTAAGCGCCGGCATCTTCGTAAGCGCCACCGACAAAGAATGGGATATCGATGCGGTCACTGCCCTTGAGCC
Source organism: Pseudobdellovibrionaceae bacterium (assembly GCA_947444305.1). Taxonomy (GTDB): domain Bacteria; phylum Bdellovibrionota; class Bdellovibrionia; order Bdellovibrionales; family UBA1609; genus JALHOQ01. The sequence goes on from CANEZP010000011.1 coordinate 19,603, forward strand.
AGTTTCCCGAATATTTCGAATAGAAAGCCAGTGCCTTCATGAACTCGCCTTTATCGACTTCGTCTTTAAGCTCGTTCGAGATATTGCGAAGGATGCGACCCTTGAAGATTTCTTGGTTGCCCGGATTCTTTTGGTAATAGGAAATTAAATTTTCAAGCGCGTGCGTGTATTCACCGCGGTTGCTGAGACCTTCGGCGACCATCAGGGTCGTGAATTCTTGAATGCCTTCGAGCGGCAGTTTCTTACCCGTCTCCTCGATTTCGGCCAACGCTTTCTTTAATTCTTTATCTTTCATGCCGCGCATTTGTTGGCTCAACATACGGATGCGCGCTACTTTTGCTCCGGGATGATTCGGGAAACGGAAGTAGCTTTCTAAGAACGCGCCCATTACGCGGCGCTGATCGGCCCCGAGGACACTCAAGAGCTCACCGATGCGGGTCAAAGCGTAACCGCCGTACCCGTCACGGGGAAATAAGTTTACGAACTGCACGTAATTGTTCAAAGATTTCTTATAATCTTTTTGCCAGAAGCGAGCCTCGGCCATGTTGAAGTTGGCGTTCGGGTATACCTTCTCTTGATTCGGTAAATCTTTGATGGCGGCTTCGTACGCGCGGATGGCTTGCGAGTAATCCCCTTTAGCGAATTGCACGTCGCCCATGCGGTACTTAGCTTCTTGAGCGTGATCCGATTTGGGAGAGTCTTTAATGATCGCCGCGTATTCCTCAGAGGCTTCGTCGTATTTACGCAAGATCATGTAAGCTTCGGCCAGTGCTTTGCGAACTTGCGGCACTTCGGCCGATTTCGGATATTCGTTTAGATAGCCCTGGAAGGTTTGCAGGGTATTCAACGCATCACCGCGTTCCATCTGCGCGAAACCTAAAATCAAATAATTATATTCGCGGAGCGGGCTGTTCGGAAATTTCTGCACGAGTTCCGAATAAAGAGCGCGTGCGGTATCGAAATCCGACGCTTTGCCTGATTCACGCCAGCGCTTGAGGTGAACGTGTGCGTACACGTTCTTGAGGATTTCCGTGTATTCAGATTCCGGATATTTCTCGACGAAGTAGTCGTAGGTCTTCAAAAAAACGGCATCGCGCTTACGTTTGAAAAGCGTAAGCAGCAAACGCGCCTCTTTATTCTCGCGCGTGTCTTTAGCGTTGATCACGTACTCGGGCTGCTGCTCCATCAGTTTGTCGAGTTGACTCACCTTCATCTTCAGCATCGGGAACGGAAGATAGGTATTATGACGAGCCGAGATGATCGCGTCTTCGCGGATTTCGTAATCTTTAATACGGAACCGATCATAGTTTTCGTCGCCACCGTCAAAGACGCCGAATCTCAAGTCGACGTTGCCGCCTTCTTCCGTTGCCACTTCGATGAACTCATCGCCCGCCGGTTTGCGCGAGCCGTCCTTAACTTGTTTGTAGTCTCCGACTTTGCCTAGACTAGCCTTTGGTTTAGCGGGTGCGTCGGATTTTGCCGGCTTAATCGCGGGCTCAGCGGCGGCCGCTTTTACGGTCGACCCGGCGGCGGGTGCTTTGCGGTAGAAGTCGACGATCAAGCGTGAAGGTTCGTCGGTCAGGTAATCGAAAGTTTCGACGTCGCTGTTTGCCAGGTTAAATTGAACGGTGTACGCACCGTCGGCGCCGTTCTTCTCGACTTTGATGGATTCGACTAGGCTGTCTTTAAAACCATGAAGGCGCGCGATGCTAGGGGCGTCAATCGGCGGAATGCTCACGGAGATCGTACGGTCGCCGGTCTTTTGAACTTCGTAGCGCCAGTTTTTCAAGCCTTTGAGCTCGAGGTGCGCGGTGTCGGCCTGGCGGGAGATTTCGGCCTGGACCAATGGCTTTACCATCTGCGCCTGGAGAGGCACGGCGCTTAATATTAACCCGACGATGGTCCCGAGCATTCGACGTCCTGTCAAAAGATCTCCCAAAAATTGATGGTGTTCCAACAAGATATTAAGCAGCATTGATGCCAGCTAGACTTCACTCCTGCTTTCGACTATTTACGTTAAGGATCTCTTCTTTCGTCGAGTGATTTCTCGTCGGAGTTCGTCAGAGTTTCAATGGCTTCGACAAAAAGCTGACGCGACCTCCAGGCGTTGTGCGAGAATTCCGAAAAAGAAGAGTAAGCCGAAGGGCTTAGCGGTAACATCAGCATCATCGACTTCAGAGACGGCAACATGACAAGAATGATTTTATATTTCGTAGCGATTTTATTTTTCTCAACCACCGCGTGCGTAAGCGTAAAGCTTAGTACGGCGGAAGGTACCAGCAAGCGTGCGGTCGGTGTGCAATACGCCTCGCCCGCGGCGCCCTTCGCGAAAAACGAAAATCCCGATGTCGATGCCTCCTGGCAGAATTCAAAAAACGGCAACGTCATTTCTTTTTTATCGGATTGCAAAGATCCTAGCGACCCACCGATCGACAATATCGTCGCGGGCGTCGTCGCCGGGGTCAGCGATCTAAAGTTTGAGTCGCGTGAAGAGGTCGATGTCCAAGGCCGCGGGGGCCGCCGCGTCGTCGCGACGGGTAAGGTTGACGGCGTCGCCACCGGCATTGAGATGCTCGTCTTCAAACGAAATTACTGCATATACATTCTGACCTACGCGGGCGTGGAAAAAACTTTTGCCGCTAACCGTCCCGAGTTCGCGAAGTTCGTCCAAGGGTTCCGCGCACCATGAAGTCTTCGCGCACCGAATTTTTGAAAACATTCGGCGGCTTCGCGATCTTGACCAAACAAGTCGCCGTTGAAATGATGCGTCCGCCGCTCTATCCCCGTCTCGTGATCGATCAAATGTACCAAGTCGGGCTGCAATCGCTGCCTTTGGTGTTCGTGACCGCCGGGGCGACCGGTATGGTTATGGCTTTGCAATTCGGGTTAGGTCTCGAAAAATTCGGCGGCAAACTCTACATTCCGAAGATTGTTTCGCTCTCGATCGTTCGTGAAATGGCACCCGTATTTTGTAGCTTGATGCTGGCCGCCCGGGTCGGCGCGGGGATCACTTCCGAAATCGGCTCGATGACGGTTACGCAGCAAATTGATGCCATCCGCGCACTCGGCACTTCGCCGATTAAAAAAATCGTAATCCCGCGCGTTCTCGCGTGCGTGATCGCCATCCCGCTTTTGACGACCGCCGCGAATTTTGTCGGTATCTTGGGCGGCTTGCTCGTCGGCAAAAATGATTTAGGTTTAGATCCCGTCTTTTACGTGCAAAAGGTTTTACAAACCGTCACCATCGCCGATTTTTTATCCGGTTTCGCGAAGACGCCTGTCTTCGCCTTCGTGATTGCGATTAACGCTTGTTACTTCGGCCTTACCGCCAAGGGCGGCACGCAGGGCGTGGGCAACGCGACGACGAAGTCGGTCGTTACCTCCAGCATCACGATCTTGGTGGGCGATTATTTCCTCTCTAAATTCTTTTGGATATTTGAACAGTGGCTATAATCGACGTTCGTCATTTTGCTAAATCTTTCTCGGGCAAGGCGATCCATAAGGACGTCACGTTCACCGTTGAGGAAGGCGAATGCGTCGGCCTCGTCGGCGGCTCGGGAATCGGTAAATCGGTCGTCTTACGCAGCCTCATCGGTTTAGAGAAATCCGACTCGGGCGAAATTTGGATCGACGGCCAAGAGATTTCTAAACTCAGCGAGCGTGACCTCGTCGAAGTGCGAAAAAAGGTGGCCTACGTTTTTCAAAACGGCGCGCTGTTCGACTCGATGTCGGTTTACGACAACCTCGCCTATCCGCTGCGCGAACATACGCCTTTAAAAGAAGCGCAAATTCGTGAACGCATTCGCGAGCAACTCGATGAATTCGGTTTGATCGAAGCCATCGATAAATTGCCTGCGCAACTTTCGGGCGGCATGCAAAAACGCGTCGGCCTCGCGCGCGCGATGATGATCGGTCCTAAGGTCATCTTATACGATGAGCCGACCGCCGGGCTCGATCCTTACAACACGATTAAGATTCAAGAACTCGTTTTACGCTTAAAGAAAAAAGGCGTGACGTCGGTCTTCGTGACCCACGACATGCCCACCGCCCTCAACGTTTGCGACCGTTTCTGTTTATTGGCTAACGGCCGCGTAATGGATGAAGCCACGGTCGAAGAAGTGAAGTTGAATAAAGGCGGCAAAATCGAGCAATTTATCGCCGGAGAGGTCGGGGGCTAATATGGATAGTTCATTTTCAAAAGACGTTAAAGTGGGAATCTTCGCGCTAGTCGGGGTGATTCTTTTTTGCGTATCGATCGTCATCCTCGGCGGCAACCGGGTTTTTACAAGCTCCTACGATTTAAAGGTTCGCTTTCCGCAAGTTCAGGGCTTGGCCATCGGTAGCGTCGTAAGTCTTACCGGTGTGCAAATCGGCAATATCAAGTCGATCGCGTTTCTCAAAGATTCGACCGACGTTGAAGTCACCCTCAGCGTGAACGATAGCGTGCGCCACCGGATCACCGAGGGCTCAAAGGCTTCCGTAAAAACCCAAGGTGCCTTGGGCGACAAATTTATTTACGTCGAACCCGGTCCGGCCGACGCCAAGCCGATCGCCGACAACGGTGTACTCGAAACCGACCGCACGCCCGACTTTCTCGACTTGATTGCATCTAAGGGTGCCGAGATGGGCGAGATCGTGAACGTGATCAAAGAAGTCCGCCAACTCTTTGAGAACATCAACAAAGACGGCCGCAGTGCCCAGCTCGTAAAGAACATGGTCGTTGCTTCGGATGAATTCAGTCAGACGATGAAAGAAGCGCGCGAGACCTTCCGCGTGATGCGCACCGAAAGCTTCGCGCCCATGGCGAGCATCATGAAGAAGATCGACCGCGGCGACGGCACGATGGGCGCGTTGATCAACGATCCCTCGCTGCACAATCGCATCAGCAATTTCTTCGGTGAGCAGCCACGCAATAAATTCTTGAAACCGATGATCCGCGACTCGATCCAAACGAACGAGCAGAAAAAGTAATTCTTAAGTCCCGTCGTTCTCCGGCGGGGTTTCTTGCTCAAGCATCTTTTTAAATTCGGTTGAGACTTCCGACGTCGTGGGCACGCCGTGGCGGTCTAGCGTGAAGCGCACGTACTTCACCCACGGGCGACCGACGTATTCGTTCACTTTATCTTTGAGCGTATCTTCGAAAAAGCGGATCTCTTGCATGCGGGCCGAGGACTTTACCCACATGAATAATTTGCCTCGCTCGTACCCCACCGGCTCGCAGTGCTTGGCCAGCGTCGGACCTACGATCTGGGGCCAAAAACGCCAAATCTTCCAGCGCAAAAAACCGTCGGATAGCGCCGACTTGCCATTCCCCAGGAGCCCTTGTAGAACTCTCGACGCAGACAGTAATTCTGTTTTCTTTTTCTTATCGCTCATAAGGAGTCCGTACCATGTCCTTGTTGCACACTCAAATATCAGTGGTCGGCGGCGGACTCGCCGGCAGCGAATGCGCCTACCAACTCGCCGAAATGGGCCACAAAGTCGTTCTGTTCGAGATGCGCGGCGGCCCCAACGGTGCCACAACGCCCGCGCACAAAACCGATAAACTCTCAGAACTTGTCTGCTCGAACTCCTTCGGCTCGGCCACCGATTATTCTGCTCCCGGTCAACTCAAGTGGGAAGCTTCGCAGATGGGATCTTTGATCCTAGCCATGGCGAAAGAGGCCGCCGTCCCCGCGGGCATGGCACTGGGAATCGACCGGGAATTATTCGCTTCGTTAGTCACCGCGAAGGTAGCGGCTCACCCCAACATCGAGATCCGCCGCGAGGTGGTGGCTTCATTAGACTCCGTCCCCCGCCCCGCCGTGATTTGTAGCGGGCCGTTAACTCAAGATTCTTTGGCCGCATCCATGCGCGAACATTTCGACGGTGAGTTTTTGTATTTTTTCGACGCCATCGCGCCCATCATCGACGCCGAATCGATCAACGAAACCGTCGCCTTCAAAGCCGCGCGCTGGGACAAGGGCGGCAAAGATTACTGGAACTGCCCGATGTCGAAAGAGCAGTACTATACCCTGATCAACGAAATCAAAAAATCGCGCAAGATCGAGCCCAAAGATTTTGAAAAAGACACGCCCTACTTCGAAGGCTGCATGCCGGTCGAAGCGATCGTCGAACGCGGTGATGAAACTTTGCGCTTCGGCCCGATGTCACCGAAGGGCTTGTTCGACAACCGCGTCGCCGACCGGATGGAGAATAATCCCGAATTACTCAGCGGCCGCAAACCCTACGCGGTCGTGCAGTTGCGCCAAGACAACAAAGAAGGCACGGCCTTCAACATGGTCGGCTTCCAAACTAAAATGGCATACGGCGAACAACAGCGCGTGTTCCGCATGATTCCCGGCTTAGAGAAGGCCGAGTTTCTAAAGTTGGGCTCTATCCACCGGAATTTGTACATTCAAACACCGAAAAAACTCTCGCCCGTTTTGTCTTCTAAAAAAGACGAGTGGCTATTCTTCGCCGGCCAGATCACGGGCGTCGAGGGTTACTTCGATTCAACGTGCATGGGACTGTTGGTCGCGCATTTCTTGAATGATAAATTGAACGGTCGCGAGATCTCAATGCCTCCGCGCGAAAGTGCACTCGGTTCGCTCTTAAACGGAATCACCGAAGACAACGAGTACTTCCAACCGACGAACATCAATTTCGGTTTGTTCCCGAACATCGTCCAGACCGGCAAGAAGCGCGAATGGAAAGAAAAGAAACGCGAGCTGCAAATCGAACGCGCAAAAACCGCGTTGCGCGGCTGGCTCGAGACGAAGGGCATCGCGCCGGTAACGACGCCGGCGTGGGTTCCGCCGCAAGCGCCTGATCTTTCACCCACTTCGGTTTCGACGACTCGATAGGGCTTACTAGCCGTCAAATATCGCGCGCATGTCTTTCAAGTTTTTGATGTGCTTGCGCGAGATGTGACCCTCGGCTTCCCACTGGTTCAGCGTGATGTATTCTTTAACGATCTCGAACGCTTTCTTCCACCCGCGTACGATGCGGGTGTGCGGGCGGAAGAGCCATAGCTTTTGTTCGTCCATTAAATGCCGCAACGCCAATGCCATACGCCCCGTCAATTCCCGAATAAACGCCGCCCAACGCCCCACCCGCGGAATTTTTATCACGAGATGAATATGATTGCCGACGTTCGCGTGCTTGTAGATGCGCACGCCGTGCTTCTTCGCGACTTCTTGAATAAGCTTTTCCACGATCCCGAATGTTTTTGGTGTTCTTAGAATACTTTTTGAGGCGCGCAGCGTGAGGTGGATCGGTAGTCTTGAATCGAGTGGCCTCGCGGTTTTGGGATTGCTCTTGAGCTCGCCGCCGAAGGAATCTTGCGGACGTTGAAAGCCTTCGCCCTTGAACTCTTGTTGTGCTGTTCGCTTTCCCATTTAGTGCTTATACAAACCTTCGCTACATGTAGTCAATTGTTTTTGTTTAGTATTGACGCGCGTCTTACGGCTCCGAGGGCCCCATCGCGGTTTTGCATCGTCTGAGCGTCCTGGCAGTGGCCTTCCTACGCCGTCCGCGGCGTAGGAAATTGAATGATTGGGAGGTTTTGTTTTTTGGGGGAGGAGAAAGAGGAAAATTGGGCGTAGAAGAGCTACTACGATGGCTCTATGGTTCTTAGATGAGGCAGCGGTAATCGATCCGCAGCTATTTATTCGACCGTTACGGACTTCGCTAGATTTCTAGGTTGGTCGACGTCGTGGCCGAGTGAAACGGCTACGTGGTATGCCAACAATTGGACCGGGACCACCTCGAGTAGCGGCATCGTGAACCAGCCGGCTTCGGGTAAGGCTAAATAGAAATTAGAGATTTCTTCTAGGCGTTTGTTGTGGCCGGTGGAGATCGAAAGGATCTGGCCGCCGCGGGCTTTGGCTTCTTCCATGTTGGAGATGGATTTTTCGAAGAGTTCATCGTGCGGAGCCAGCATCACGACCGCCATGTCGTCGTCGATCAACGCGAGAGGCCCGTGTTTCATTTCGCCGGCGGCGTAACCCTCGGCGTGCATGTAGGCGAGCTCTTTCAGTTTGAGTGCCCCTTCCATCGCGATCGGGTAATGGACGCCGCGGCCGAGGTACAAGAAGCCGCGGAAGTTTTTAAGTTGGTCGGCGCCCTCTTTGAACCACTTGTCTAAATTTAAGACCGTTTCGATCTGCGCGGGGGCGGCTTGGATTTGGCGAACGTAATCTTGCTCTTCGGCCAACGTGAGTTTGCCTTTAGCTTTCGCCATCGCGATCGAGAAAAGATTAAGCAATGAGAGCGTTGCCGAAAACGCTTTGGTCGACGCCACGCCGACTTCGGTGCCCGCGTTCATGTACAGGTGCCCGTCGGCTTCGCGGTCGATGCTCGAACGGCGCACGTTACAGATCGACAAAACTTTTACGCCGGCGGCCTTTGCCAAACGAACCGCGGCGAGGGTGTCGGCCGTCTCCCCGCTTTGCGAGATCGAGATGAACAAAGAATTTTTAGGCAACACCGGGTGGCGGTAACGGAACTCGGAGGCGATGTCGCACTCGACGGGTACCCGCGCCAAACGTTCGATCATGTATTCGCCGACGAGGCCCGTGTAGTACGAGCTGCCGCACGCGACGATGAAGATACGTTCGATCTCGCTTAATGCTTTTTGATCGAGGCCGAGCTCAAACATCTCAACCGTCGTCGAAGCCAAATTAATGTGCGGCTGAATCGCCTGGGCGACCGCGCGCGGTTGCTCGAAGATCTCTTTGACCATGAAGTGCGGGAAGCCGCCTTTGGAGGCAACGTCGGCGGTCCAATTGATTTCGACTACGGGTTTGTCGGTGGGCTTACCCTTGGCCGAGAAAACTTTGTAGCCGGTGCCCTTCACTTCGACGACTTCACCGTCTTCGAGGTAAACGACGTTTTTGGTGTAGCTAACGATCGCTTGCACGTCGCTTGCGATGTACATGGCGTCGGACCCCACGCCGAGGATCAACGGCGGGCCGTTTTTAAACGCGACCATCGTTTCGGGTTGCTTTACGTTCACGCAAACGATTGCGTAAGCGCCTACTAAACGCGGCAAGATAGCGAGCACCGCGGGTAAGAGGTCCGGTGTTTTTTTGAGTTGGCGGTTAAGTAGATGCGCGACCAATTCGGAATCGGTGTCGCTCTCGATCACCGCGCCGTCTTTGATGAGCTCTTCGCGCAGCTCCATGTAATTTTCAATGATGCCGTTGTGAACGAGTGAGACATCGCCCACCGTGTGCGGGTGCGCGTTGCGCTCGGAAGGTTTGCCGTGCGTGGCCCAGCGGGTGTGCCCGATACCGAGGTGCCCGTTGAAATCTTCGGCCGTTAATTTTTCGCTTAAATTCGAAAGCTTGCCTTCGGCGCGTACGCGCTTGAACACGCCTTTGTCTAAGATCGCGACGCCCGCGCTGTCGTAGCCCCGGTACTCGAGCGCTTTCAATCCCGTCATGATGACTTCTTTAGGATTTTTAGGACCGTAGTAGCCGACGATGCCGCACATGTTATTTCTTCTCCGGATATTTATCGCCCGCTTTAGTGGGCGGTGTTTTCGCGGGCGCGGGGGTCGCGCGCGGAACGTAGTCTTCGCGGATAATTTGTTTCGCGCGACTGACGGCCAATGCCCCGGGCGGGACATCTTTCGTGATGGTCGAACCCGAGCCGACGTAAGCCCCGTCGCCGACGGTAACCGGTGCGATGAATTGCGAATCGCTGCCGACGAAAACATCTTTGCCGATTTTGGTAACGTATTTTTTGCGGTCGGCGGCGTAGTTACAAGTGATGACGCCGCAGCCGATGTTGGTGTTCTCGCCTACCTCGGCGTCGCCTAGGTACGTGAGGTGCGACGCCTTCGCACCTTTGCCGAACTTCACTTTTTTCATTTCGACGAAGTTACCGACTTTGCATTCTTCACCGATTTCGGTGCCGGGACGCAGGTGCGCGTACGGCCCGACTTCGGCGTTGGCGTCGACCGAAGATTTGTCGATGTAGCAGCCGGCCTTAATGTGGACGTTCCCTGCGATCTTTGCGTCGGTTAACATTGAACCGCTTTCGATCACCGAGTAACCGCCGATGGTGGTTTCGCCGCGGAGGAAGACGTTGGGGTAAAGCAAAGCCGCGGGCTCGATCTTTACGGTATCTTCGATGAAGACCGCCGAAGGATCGATCATCATCACGCCCGACGCCAACAGTTGGCGCGCCTTGCGTTTGAAAGCCAAACGCGTAGCCGAAGCGAGCTCAAGCTGGTCGTTCACGCCGAGGGCCACGCGCCGGTTGGCGAGGATACCCTCGACCGGAACGCCGCCGTCGATGGCCAGCGATACGAGATCGGTAAGATAAAACTCACCCTGCGCATTGTCGGCGGTGATCTGCGGCAAAATTTCGTTCAACAACTTTGCTTTAACTAAATAAATGCCCGTGTTCACTTCTTTGATTTTTTGCGTGTCGGGGCCGGCATCTTTAAACTCAACGATGGCGCGAACTTTTCCGTTTTGACGAACGATGCGGCCGAACTTCGCCGGGTCGGGCAATTCGCAAGTGACCACCGCGAGCTGCGCTTTGGTCTCGCGAAACTGACGGCGAAAGCCGGCGATGTCGGCGGCTTCGAGCAAAGGATGATCGCCGTTAAGAATGAGGACATCACCTTTGAGTGATTCGGTTTGCGCGGCGCGAACAGCGTCGGCGGTGCCGAGCTGACGTTCTTGCTTGTAACAAACTCCGCCTAGGGGTTCCGCGATTTGGCGAACGAGTTCTTCACCGAACCCGACGATGACCCGGATCTCTCCGGCGCCGGCGTCTTTTACCGCGCGCATCACGCGCTCGATCATGGGCCTGCCCGCGACGGGGTGAACAACTTTTGGCAAAGGGGTGTTCATACGAGTCCCTTTTCCGGCGGCTAAAATAATCGCTGATAGTTCTGACATGGACCAAAATTATCCCGACTTGTCCGCATAACGCAAGTGAGCTTATCCTCTATCTATGATCCATATCCGCAGCTGGACTCACACAGATTTAGGCACGCCCATCGGGCTTTTTGCGTCACACCCGCTTGAGCAAATGAAGGACAAAAAACCTCTCTTACTGATGGGTGGAGTACACGGTGACGAACCGCTCGGCGTGTTGTTAGCCGAACGGACACTCGCGATGCTCAAAGAACTAGAAGCCGCCGGTACGCCGGTGGTTCCGTGGATCTTAATCCCGTGCCTGAACGTCGACGGTTACAAAAACGAAACGCGCGTGAACGGGCGCGGCGTAGATTTAAATCGTAACTACCCGGCGAAATCGTGGAGCACCGAACACGAGAAAGAGCGCTACTTCCCCGGACCTGGTCCCGGCTCGGAAGCCGAAATCAAAGGCGTCGTCTCCCTCTTGCAAGACTACAAACCCCGCGTCGTCATTCATTGTCACTCGTGGAAGCCGATGATTCTCTGTGCCGGTGAACCTGGACTCCGCGATGCCGAACGTTTAAATAAATCAAGCGGCTACGAAGTCAAACCCGAGATCGGTTATCCCACGCCCGGCTCCCTAAGCCAGTACGGTTGGTGGGACAACAAAATCCCAGTCATTTGTATTGAAGAGGCCGATGACGAAAAGCCCGCGACGGTCTGGCCTCGCTTCGAACAAGGGATGAAAGAAATATTCCTGGACGCCTCGCCGCGCTGATTCTTCGCTACAATCTATTCCATGTCACAAACCTCCGGCGTTTTGATCGTGGGCTCAAGCCACAACAAACTTTTCGATTTCGGCGCCGATTACGTTAAAGGCTTCACCGAAGCCCGCACCTACCTCGCGCTGAAGAAACCGTCGGTCGTCGTTTTCGGCCGTGGCGAAAAAGCGGGCGAAAAATTTGAAGAGTTTTGCAACTTCGCGCTCGAACATTCACCGCAAACGTTATGGGTTTTTTCGGGCGAAGGTTTGAAACCTTCCGAAATGATTCACTGGACTAACTACGGCCGGCTGCACGACATCATCGAAAACTTTGAAGATCCCGCTTTAGAAAAAATCCTACAACGCGCGCTCGAGTCCGGCGGCGAAGAAGCGCAGGTCGCCAAGCTCCGCGAATTGTTCGAGGATCAATCGGCGCAGCTCAAACGTTTAACGAACGAGCTCGAGGAGCGCGTCGCGCGACGCCACAAAGCTTTGCGCAAATCATTAAAAACGCTCGAGCAAACTAAGGGCCGCCTCGAATCCTTACACAAAGCTTTACTGGGCATTCACCGCGCGGCCACGATCATTCAGATGGAACAATCGCTGAACGACGTCTTGAGCGTCACGATGAACGTGCTCGGCGTGAAGGTGCGCTTCGCCAGCCAAAGCTCGATGCAAGACAGCCCCGGCGTTTTAGTGATCGAGATCCCACCGGGAAAATCCGGCATCAAGGGACACGTGCTCTTCGCCAAGGGTGGCGGTAAGAAATTTTCACCGCCCGAAGTCGACTTCTTACAAGAGTTAACCGAGGCCCTCGCGCTTGCGCTACAGCGTTTGCACAAGCTCGAAGAAGCAAAAACATTTAAAGCGCAATGGCAAGCGACGTTCGACGCCATCCCCCACCCGCTTTGCATTACGAACGGTGATTTCGAAATTTGGAAGATGAACATGGCTTTTCAGCAAGCCTGTCACACGAGTAGTTTTCGCGGCCTAATCGGTAAGAATTGTTTTGAAGCGTTTTTCGGTGAGGAATTTCATCCGCCTACGCAAATGGAAAGTCCTTTTAGTTTCCGGAACGCGCGAACGGGTTTGCGGGTCACCGAACATTACGAAGTCGTTAGCCAGCGCATGGGCCTAACCCACGACGCCGAGCAAGTCCAATTGGTCCTGCTTCGATCGATCACCGACGAAGTTCGATTTGAACGGCGAATCTTCGAAGGTTCGAAACTTGCCGAACTCGGAACGATCGGTTCGAGCATCGCGCACGAGTTGAACAACCCGCTCGGCGGTATGCTCTCGTTCTTGCAATTGATCCTCATGGACGTGAAGCCGGGCGACGATCTCTTTCCCGAGATTAAGGGTATGGAGCAAGGCGTACTACGCTGCCGGGATATTGTTCTGAACTTATTGAGCTTCGCGCGCAAGCATGACCTTAGCGACATCAGCGAAATCAATCTCTTCGACGTGATTGAACGTTCAGTTAAATTAATCGAACTGCAGTCGAGGTCGAAAGGCATCACCATCGAAATGCCCATGCGCGAACCGGTCATCATTCGCGGAAGCCTAAACGCCCTTTCGCAAGCCCTTTGCAACCTCCTGCAGAACTCAATCGACGCCATCGCGGAAAGGTTAAAAGACGAGCCGTTATTTCCCGGAAAAATTTCGATACAGCTCACTTTAACCGGAGAGAAGTATCAACTTCGCCTCGCCGATAATGGCACGGGCATCAAGCCCGAGTACCAATCGCAGATTTTCAATCCGCTGTTCACCACGCGGGATCCCGCCCAATTTAGCGGGATGGGTTTGACCACGGCGTTCACGATCGTGTCGGAACATCAGGGGAATTTGGAAATACTCTCACAAACCGGATCGGGCACGGCCGCGATCATTTCGTTACCGCCTGCCTAACTGATCTACAGTACCTATCTCTAGAAAGTCAGTTTTTTGGCGCGCAAACTTTGACGCCGCCAAAATAGAATCTACACTTAAAGTATGACATTACAGGATTCTCACGAATCCTTAGTCGCGCCCGAGGAAATTTCTCATTGCTTTACCCTCGAGTACTCATCCGGAGCCAAGGAAGGAGCCGAATGCAGGGACCAAGAATCTTGATCGTTGACGACGAGGCCTCATTAAGAACCGCGTTGTTCCGTGCACTAGACCGAAAAGGTTATCAAGTCATAACCTCCGCCACCGCCAAAGAAGCCGAAACCATCTCGACCAGTGATAAAGCGATTGATCTCGCGATCGTCGATCTGCGTTTACCCGACGGTGACGGTATCGAGTTGATGGCCAAGTTGAGGCTCATTCACCCGAATATCCAGGTCATTATCCTGACGGGTCACGCCTCGATCGAAACGGCCGTGGACGCCACCCGCAAAGGCGCCTTCCACTTCGTGACGAAGCCTTGCAACCTCGACGAGATTCTTACCTTAGTTGACCGTGCGTTATCGCATTCGCAATTAAAGAACGAAAATCAGCATCTCCGCACCGCGCTCCATTCTAAATATCAGTTCGACAACATCATCGGTCAGAGCGACGCGATCATGGAAGTTCTGTCGATGATCGAAAAAGTTGCGAAGAGTGACTCGACCGTTTTGATCATGGGCGAAAGCGGTACAGGTAAAGAGCTTGTGGCGAAAGCCCTGCACTTCAACTCAACCCGCGAGAGTGAAGCGTTCATCCCGATCAATTGCGGCGCCATTCCCGCGGAGTTGCTGGAGAGCGAACTCTTCGGTCACATCAAAGGCGCATTTACCGGTGCCGTCGCAAATCGCGCGGGCCGTTTCGAACTCGCCGACGACGGCACTTTATTCTTAGACGAAATCGGCGATATGAATCCTTCGTTGCAGGTCAAACTCTTGCGCGTATTGCAAGAGCGTTGCTTCGAACCCGTCGGCTCAGCGAAGACGGTTGCTTCGAACGTGCGCGTGATCGCGGCGACGAACGTGGATCTTGAAGACGCCGTCGAAGAAGGCCGCTTCCGTGAAGATCTATTCTACCGTTTGAATGTTATCCCAATACGGATCCCCGCCTTGCGTGAACGTAAAAGCGATATCCCGTTGTTGCTCCAGCATTTTATCCAAAGCTTCAACCGCTCGCGCAACCGTCAATTGGCGGGCATCAGCGCCGACGCGTTGAACATGCTTTGCAACTACCCTTGGCCCGGCAATATCCGCGAACTCGAAAATTTAGTCGAACGTTTGGCGATTCTTAAAGGCAACGGCGTCATCGACGTCATGGATTTGCCGGAGAAATACCGCCGCTCGGCCCACGCCGAGAGCGACCCGTCAAAACTCGACATCCCCGACAACGGCGTCGACTTCAACACGGCGGTCGACAATTACGAAAACGCGTTGATCATGCGCGCGCTAGAAAAGACCGGCTGGAACCGCAACCAAGCCGCCTTACTCCTCAAACTCAACCGCACCACCCTCGTCGAAAAAATAAAGAAAAAAGGCCTCCGCCCTCCCGAACAAAACATGTAGCGAGCGGGCCCGCCCGCGGCTGGGGGCGCTCCCCACTCCCAGAAGTACCCCCCACTCCCAGGAGCGGAGGGTTTTTTTAAAGAGGATATGATGCTCATTTGGCTTACGGCTTTATCTGTGGGCGTGGCGCATGCGGCTACCGCATGTCCAACCCTCACCGCGAAGCAAATTAATTTTAAAAGTCTGACCAACGCAATTAAAAATCCTGCGTGTAATATCCGATCCGTATCGGACGCTATCAAGTTCCTCCCCGCGGAAGCGCGGAGGACTTACTCCTTATTTTACCGAAGCCGCAGCTTACAGGGGCCGTCAAAGACTGACTTTAAGAGCCCGCGCGCGGTTCTGAAGATTAACGATGACTTCATGCTGACGTTTAACAAAGATCCAAAACATCAGGGCAGCTTGTCTTTCGAGACGGTAGAGATAAATACCAAAGGCAATAAGCGTGACCTTGATGTGCTGAAGTATCGCGAAATCAAATTTCCATTTACCGATGCCGAGGCCGCCGGAAAGAGCTGGAAGGAAGTGCGCCAGAAAATGCATTTCTCGGGTGCTAACCCAAAGAAATGCGTAGCTTGCCACGGCAAGCCTCCTCGTCCCATATATCCCGGCTACCCGGACTGGGATGGATCATTTGGTTCTCAACACTTTGAGCGCCCTCTGCCCGAAGAAGACGTTCGCGGAATGCGTGAATACGGGGCTGCGCTTGAGATCGAGCCTAATTCCAGATATTCACTCCTCGAACCGGTCGCAGGAATAAAAGAGGGCGCGCAAGAAGCTTACGATCATTTCGACGGCGCCAACGATAGGATTAATGCGCGATTAGGAGAGGCGAACGCCGTTCGTGTCGCGCGTCTTATCGCACAAACTCCCGATTATAAAAAATTTCGTTACGCATTTTTGGCCGCGCTGCTCAGATGTGATAATTACCCGGACTACTTCCCCCAAGAGGTCGGGAATGGTCTCCTTGAAAATATAGATCGAAGGTTTGGCTTAAGAAATAAATGGCCCGAAAAGCGGGAAACTAATTTTCTAAAAGAGATCTTCAATACCGAACGCCAGTTTTTATTATCCGAACATACGGACGGAGTCTTTGACGGTCAGAAGATGACTAAAAAACCTTTTCCCGAATTCAAGAATAGCATAGATATGGCGCTTGGTAAGAACCCCGACTTCCGTAAACTTCAGCTTGATACTTTTTCACTTCAAAATATAACCCGGGCTGACCCGTTAGGCGCAAACTTACGCATGATCATGGAGGGGCGGGGCCTGAAAATCGACTCATGGTTTTTAGACCTTACCCAACCCACTTACCGCTATCACAATGGCGCCAACGCTACGGAAGCGACGATACTTGAACTGAATAAGATTGATCCAATATTGAACAAGGAACTAGCGGAGAGCTTAAAACCAACTTCGGTCGGCTTCATTGAAAAAGATAAACCCTGTGCAATTCTAAAAAAATTATCGAACGCAAGTTTGAAAGATCAGCGAGTAAAATCAGTGCCTATCAAAGCTTCGGTTGATTCCGGTACCGAGGCTGGCAATTGCTGCGGCCCCGACAAAAAGAAGACCGCGGCGCACGCTGCTTACCCGGATACTTTTAAACACACTTGCACGCAGTGCCACGATGATAAAATTCATTTGATTGGTCCACCGATCCCGTTCACGTCACCCGAAAAAATGTCAATGTGGTTGGCAACCGGTGACAATCGAAATTTGATGAGAAACAAGATTCAGGCCTCCGACGAAGAGGGACGTATGCCCCCGACCCGGCGACTAGAAGAAGAAGAAAAGTCAGCCATCATCGAATTTTTAAAACCCTAACGCGTTAATTTAATAAATCCTCAAAGAACGCGCCAAACGCGCGCGTCGGGTGGCGGATTTGTATTTCTAGAATCCAGCGGTTGGCGGCCGGAGAAGATTCTAAACCTTGAATCGAGCCGCGTTTGCGGGCGGCGTGGGGAAAGTCCGCGACGCGGTGGCCCCTCGCACCATGGGTGGTCAAAATCCAACCACGTTTCGCGGCGCAATCTTCCGCGTAATTGTAGAGCGCTTCGCCCGTGGCGCCCGTCGCGCGCCAATGATCGCGCACCTCCAAGAAAATCACTTCGGTGTCCGCCGCGCACTTGATCATCTCCGCATCGTGACCGACGGTGTACGAGCGGCCCACGTCGCCCTCGTGACCTTCGAACAGAGGGCCGAGATCGAAGAAGAAAATATCTTCCTCGCGCAACACGCCGTTACCGCTGCCCGTTTTTCCGAAGGGTTGCAAAGTATTCTCGCCGAAACGAATTTGTGGTGGGTGCCAGAATTGCGGACAGCCGTGCTCGGCCTGTAATTTTTTAATTAACGCTTTGGCTTCGCGTTCGGTCACCCCGGGCCTGGTTCGCTCCGCCGCCGCTTCGATGACCGCGAGGGTTTTATCACGTGCCGCGAGCAGCAATTCATCCTTAAATATTTCGCCAACGCTTTCGCTAACCATTGATATTAGGTAACGCAAAATCGAGGATCGCGCTAGTATGCGCTCATACCATGAGTTATTGGCTACAGAACCTCAATCCCGAACAGCGTGAAGCCGTTTTGCACGACCATGGCCCCCTGCTTATTTTAGCGGGCGCGGGCTCGGGCAAAACGACCGTTCTCGTATCACGCACCGGCCGCCTGATCGCCGAAGGCCTCACTACGCCCGAGCGCGTGTGTGTACTCACTTTCACGAACAAAGCCGCGACTGAATTAAAACACCGCGTGGCCAAAAAATTGGGCGCTAAGGCCGAGAAAGTTTGGGCCGGCACCTTTCACGGTTTTGGCCTGCAATTTTTAAAAGAACACTGGCGCGAAGCCGATCTGCCCAAACGCTTCGGCATCATCGACGGCGGCGACGCGCTCGGCGTACTTAAAGATTTACTCAAAGACCACAAGGCTTACGAAAAAGAACGCTTCGACCTCGAAAACTTGATGAACCGGATCGGCGACATCCGCGCGAAGAAGAAAAATTCGCACGACGAAACGATCGAAGCCGCGATGGCCGAGATCTTAGCGCCGAAGTTCGTTAAACGCCTGAGGCAACTCGGCGTCGTGGATTTTGAAGAGCTTCTGCTGAAGCCGCTCAAGATGATGAACGAAAGCGAAGCCATCGCCAAGAAGATGCAAGAGCGCTACGACTTCATCATGGTCGATGAGTTCCAAGACACGAACCACACGCAAATGCACTTGGTCGACAAGTTGACCGCCGGTCACGGCAACATCGCCGTCGTCGGTGACGATGACCAATCGATTTACGGCTGGCGCGGCGCCGAGATCCGCAACATCTTAGATTTTCCAAAACGCTATAAGCAATGCAACGTCGTCAAGCTTGAGCGCAATTACCGTTCGAGCGGCCGGATCTTAGATCTCGCCAACGCGATTATCGGCACGAACAAAGACCGCCACACAAAGATTTTACGCTCTGGTTTAGATCAGGCCGGCGAACTGCCCGAACTCTTCACGTTTGAAAACGAAGAGATCGAAGTCGATCAAGTCGTCACCGATTTGCAGAACTTCAAACGCAAAGGTTATCTCTGGCGCGACATCGCGATCCTCTACCGTTCAAACTCCCAAGGTGGTTTGATGGAGGGTGGCCTGCGCCGCCAAGAAATTCCGTACAAGCTGACCGGTGGGACCGCGCTGTTCGACCGCAAAGAAGCGAAGGACTGCCTAGCCTACATCCGCTGCGCGATCTTCCCGACCGAAGTGTCGTTTCGCCGCGTGATAAATTTGCCCCCGCGCGGGATCGGCGACGTCACGCTCGACGCGATCGAAGCCGTCGAAGGCAAATACGATTTTTACCAAAAGACCCGCCTGTGGGCGAAAAACAATCCGGAAGAAAAAGCTTCCGAAGCCATTACCACGTTCTTAGGTTTCCTCGAAGATTTCAAACAGCAGCTGATTCACTCGCCACGCACGCCCGAAGAAGTGCTCGAAGACGAACTTCGCAAACTGGGCTACCGCGATTACGTAAATCAAAATT
The DNA here is from genome assembly GCA_947444305.1 of Pseudobdellovibrionaceae bacterium. Lineage (GTDB taxonomy): Bacteria > Bdellovibrionota > Bdellovibrionia > Bdellovibrionales > UBA1609 > JALHOQ01. The sequence goes on from CANEZP010000011.1 coordinate 38,722, forward strand.
ACCGCGACCCGAAGGCGGCCGATCGTCGCTGGCTCAGCATCACGATCCTGGGCCGAATTTTAACGGGCATGTTCGAAAAACAGGGCCGCAACCTCATGACGCTCGAGAAATTTATCGACCTCATGGAGCTGCGCGACCTGAGCACCGATGACGACGGCGACAAAGACCAAGTACAAATGATGACCTTGCACGCCTGCAAAGGTTTGGAGTTTCCTCTCGTGTATCTGCTGGGCCTCGAAGAAGATCTATTACCGCACGCGAAACTCGGCGGCGACGTCGACGAAGAGCGCCGGCTTTTCTACGTGGGCGTAACCCGCGCGAAAAAACATTTGATCCTCACCCGCGTGAAAGAACGCAAACGTTACGGCCGATTAAAGCCCGTCGCGCCTTCACGCTTTTTACTCGAGATCGATCGCAAGTTAGTTAAAGAGATGACCGGCGGCCGCCCACTCGAAGTGGGCCAGCGTGAATCTTTGATGGCCGAATTAATGAAGAAGCTCGATAAAAAAATCGCCGACCGCGATTCGAGCGGCGCGGTTTAATTACCGTTTCCGCCCAAAGTTTTGAAGGCTTGGAAGTAGCGCCCGCCTAATTCAATCTGTGACTGCGCCGAAAAGTGAATGGTGTCGGTGCTACCGACGCCCGCTTCCGAAGTCGCAACTAAACCCGTCGTATCGACGACCTGGGCCGGCGATGCGATAAGCGGTAAACTCGCGATGCCCACTTCAATTTCGGTTTTGCGGTCCATGGCTCCGGGCCGGCCGCCGCCGTCCCAGCCGGGAACCAATTTTCCGGCAATTGCAGGAACTTTGTAAGGCACCTGACTCCGTATGTAATCGAGGATCGACTTGATTCGCAAAGCGTAGGCGGTACCCGTCGGGGTTTTGCCGTTACACCAGATTCCGACTTCTAAACAATCCACGTCGGATTCGCCTTGGTGCCAGAGCAATCCTTTAAAGCGGTTCGTGCCGCCGGGCTGCTCAAGCGCGATCTTCAAGCGGCGGACGAGATCATCGGTCAGCATTAATCCGTCTTGAAAATTCGGCTCGGCCGGGATGACGTCGACCTCGCGGTCCCAATGTAAACTCGAAGTGCCGCCGTAACCCGCGGGCACGATCAAAACTTTGCGCTCGGGCTTCATTGATTCTTTCACGTAAAGCCGTGCGAAGGCCGCGCCCATGCCGATGCCGGCGGTAGGATTACCGTTGGCATCTTGCGAGACCCAGTGTTCGAGCCGGTCCGTCGCGGGGATCACTTTGCCGTCGTTCGCGCCGTAGCGTCCGATCTGGAAAATCTTAGCGTCTCGCTCAGGCGTGGCGTTGCCGTCGAGGTAAGTGCCTCCACCGTAGCCGACCGAATTGCTTTGTCCCGCGATCACGAAAATATCGTAACCAGGGTCGGGCAATTCTTGTTCGAGGGTCGGTATCGACGAAGTCTCTTCCGTTTTCCGGCCCAAGCTCGAAAGGCTTTCGAAGCCGGCGCAGTTTTGAAATGCGAGCGTTATAAAAGTGATCGCAACGATGGCGGGCAAAGTTCGGGACTTCATTGACTTTAAGTCTACCCGGCTCACCCCGTTCCCGCGAGCGTGCGTCTCAAGATGTTACGATAAATCTAAGGAGGTTAACTACTTTGCGCCGATATCCTTGCGCATTTGGATCCCGCGCCACGTGGCGTGCTTGGCTTGCGCGTAAGCTTCACGTAAAGCCTCGGCCCGCGACGAGCCCATCCCGATCGCGTTCAAAACGCGGCCGCCGCTCGTGACCCAGTGCCCGTCTACCTTCGCGGTTCCTGCGTGGAGGAAATAAGACGAGGCCCCTTCGTAACCAAGATCACCTTCGATCGGTGCACCTTTAACCGGATCATCCGGGTAGCCCTGCGCCGCCAAGACGATGCATGCCATCTGCAAGTTCTTCCATTTCATGGGCGACATTTCACCGTGCGCGAGGCGTGAGAAAACATAACCCCAATCGCCGTCGAGCAAAGGCATGATGACTTGGGCTTCGGGATCGCCGAAGCGCACGTTGTATTCTAAAACCGTCGGGCCTTTGGGAGTGACCATCACGCCGATGTACAAAACACCGCGGTAGAGTAAACCTGAACCCGAAAGATTACGGACGGAAGGACGAACGATCAAGGCATCGATTTGTTCGCGCAACTCGGCATCGACGATCATCGGGCCGACGACGCCCATGCCGCCCGTATTGGGGCCGGCATCGCCTTCGCCCAAACGTTTATGATCTTGCGCGAGCGGCAAGGCTTCGAAGTCGGTTCCGTTCGTAAGTACGAGATAAGAAATTTCGTAACCGTCTTGATGTTGCTCGAGAAGCGCGCGGTGACCCGCGACGCCCAAAATCTTCTGTTCGAAAAGAGCTTCGGCCGCAGTTTTCAGCTCCGGCAGGCTCGCGCAAATAAAAACGCCTTTACCCGCGGCCAAGCCGTCGGCTTTCAAAACGTAAGGCGGCGTAAACTTTTGCGCGGCCCGCAACGTGTCGGCTACGTTGTCGACGATCTCGAAAGCGGCCGTGGGTACGCCCGCCCTGACCATGAACTCTTTCGAAAAAATTTTGCTGCCTTCCAATTGCGCGGCGATTTGCGAGGGGCCGACGACTTCGACGCCGAGCTCCCTTAAGTGATCGGCAATTCCGGCGACGAGATAAGTTTCGGGGCCAACAACAACACAGTCGAACTGGTATTTTTTAACGAAGACTTCGACCGCTTTCGCATCGCTAAGATCCACCTTGTGGCAAATCGCTTCCTGGGAAATGCCGTCGCTGCCGGGGCAAGCGTGGACTTCGGAAACGGAGGGCGAGAATTTGAGAGCACGGATTAAGGCATGTTCGCGGCCGCCTTGGCCTAATACTAAAAATCGCATCGCATGGTCTTAAGTCAGATGAAACGGCCAGTCAATTGACGGACTCCCCTCTTCCGCATTAACTAATTGGACACATGAAAGACACCGCGCTTCGGCTTCAAGACAAAACTATTCTCCTCGTCGGCCCTTTTAACGGCGTAACTCAATCTTGCGTGCGTCAGTTGACCGAGTTCGGCTGCGACGTCGCCTACGTCAGCCACGACAATCCCAACGCCAACCGCTACATCGAGGGATTGAACGAAGCGCGCGAAGTCCACGCGCACTACGGCCGCGCGGTTCACTATCACATGCCGCTCAAAACGCCCGAAGACGTGCAGGAGGCCCTCGGCGCGGTTACGCAGTCGCTCGGGCGGATCGACGCGTTGATCGACGCCTCGCCACTCGCGTGGGACGGCAAGACCGAAGCGAAGCACGCGGTCGAAGTGTGCATGGCGCTGGCCGAAAAATGCATTCCGTTTTTCTTGGCTAAACAAAAAGGCCGCTTAGTTTTTCTTTTCGAAGATGCCTGCTTGACCGAAATCGCGCCCACGATCAACACCGCGGCCTTTCGTGAAATGCTGACCAAGAATATCGAAGAGCTTGCAAAGAATTACATCGGGAAAAACGTGACCGCCAACGGCATCGCCATCGGCGTGACGGACGATTTCCTACTGAAGACCAATCCGAAAAGCCCTTCGCTCAAAAAATCGCTCGAGGCGCTGCAGGTCGATCACCCGAAACTGCGCTTGGTTGAATACCAGGACGTGGCGCTCGGCGTTTCGTACTTGGTTAGCGCACTTAGCGCGAGCGTCACGGGTCAGGTCTTAAGACTTACGCAGGGTTTTCATCTTTAAGTCAAAAACTGCGCGCGTTCTTCGGGCGTAGCTACGCGGCAGGTTTCCCGCTTGCCGAACCAAAGGTAGCGGTGACCCGCGAACCAGTTGTAAAAACCGTCGCGCAAGAAGCGTGGAACAAGTTTGAATATCGAAACCGCCGAGTAGATACCGCCGAGCGCGGCGACCGCGTTGATCGCGCCGGTTGAGCGGTCGGTGATTTTGCCTTCGTCTTCAAAGACCATCGTGTCGACGTCTTGCGAGTAGCGGGCGTCGAGACGTTTTTGCGCGGTTGCGCTCTGGAGTGAAGCGAACTTTAAAACTCGCTTTTTATCACGCAATATCAAAAAGTTTACGAACGTGTTGCAGACATTGCAGTAGCCGTCGAAGTAGACGACCTTCATCAAATCCTCTTCTCGATCATGATTTTTTCGGCGCGGTCGAATTGCTCCGGTGGCACGTACAGGCGATCGATGCGGCGAATGTTTTCGTATTTTGAAAAGATCTCGGTCGTTTCTTCTATCGGGATCGGGACGGCTTTGTAGTCGTATTTATCCACCACGAAAATTTGCACCGCTTTATCCACCGCCGAGCCGCCGTGATATTTGCTCAAGCGTGCTTGCGACGAAGAGTGAATGACAGGGATACCCTCGGCCTCGAGCGCGGTTGAAATCAACGCGGGCCTGGGCGTTTCGCCGTTCGTGTGCAGTTCGAACAACATGCGGAACGGCCGGCGCTCGACCATGCGGCGGGCCCACTCGTTATCGACTTTGCTCAGGTGTCTCCACAGGGCGTAGTCGGTGCAGTGAATGTATTCCTCGATATCAGAGGGCACGGTGAACGAGCGATCCGGCGAGGTGAAATAGCGATAGAGCAGTTCTTCGTAAATTAAACTTTTGTGATGGAAGTAAACCATCAAGTGCATGTGGTGCCGTGCCAAGAGAAAATCATCGAAGGTATAAAGCGCGCGGCGGTTAAGCGCTAAGTGTAGGCGATTCTCTTTGGTGTGATACGTGAGGTTGGCCAACAACCAATTCAGTTCGACCTTGCCGTAATTCGTTCCGCAAAAGTAAGCGTCACGCTCGAGGTAATCCATTCGGTCGACGTCCATCTCGCTTGATACGATTTGGCTAAGGATGGGCCGGAAGTCGAAACCGCCTTCCATAAAAAAATCGTCATCTAGCTTTAGGGTCTTGTCGATCAAGCACGCGATATGGAACGGGTCGATGTCGCTGAAGTTTTTCTTGAGCGTTTCCGTCAACGAAGAGTCGGTCACGAATTTGATCGTGTAGTCTTCGTGATTCGCCTGCGCGTTGGCGGCGGGTGGCGTGTCGCGCTTAGCGTAAACGCCCACGTGTAAAGTTTTAAGGTGCGGCATCACTTCTTCGGAAGCGTGCGAGAGCGGACCGTGACCGATGTCGTGTAGCAAAGCCCCTAAGCGCAAAGCTTGGCGCAAGCGCGCGCGTACGGCCTCGCTCGAAAAATGAAAGTTCGCGAAGATATTGTCGAAAGCTAAGCCCGCCAAGTGACAGACGCCCAGCGAATGCAGGAACCGGTTGTGAGTCGCGCCGGGAAAGCTGAACTCCGAAAATCCAAGTTGCTTAATCTGCCGCAAACGTTGGTAGGCTTTTGAATCGAGCACGTTCACTTCGGCATTAGCCAAAGCGATGTTGCCATGTATTGGGTCGCGCACATCCATATCTTGGAGTAGCTTTGAATAGCCCCCGCGGTCAATTGCCTCATTCTAGGCCTCAACCCCATCTCAGCCCGGGACTCTTCAAGAAATCCTCATCAAGGTTAAGGTAAGCGGTCTTAAGGTCCTGAAAAGACTCTCCGAAGAGTTTATTGAGCCGTAGAAATGTGCGGAACCTGAACCCGAGGTCCTAAATGAGCGCCCTACCACAAAAGCCGCATATCTTGATCGTGGACGATGACGAATCGATGCGCTTCATGCTGCAGACGAAGTTGTTCCAGTCCGGCTACAACGTGACCTTAGCGGCGAGCGGTTCGCACGCCATCCAGATCTTGCAAACGGCCAAGAAATTTAGCCTTATTTTATGCGATTTGAAGATGCCGCTCAAAGGCGGGATCGAAGTGCTTCGTTACATGAAAGAGAACAATATCGTGATCCCGACCGTGCTGCTTACGGGGTTTCCTGAACGCGATAAAATTATCGCGGCCGCCCAGCTCGGCATTCAGGACGTCATGGTTAAGCCCGTGCGCCACAACGATTTAATGAATATGATTCGCAGCAAATTGGGCGAAGCGGACGAAGCCCAAGAGTCGGCTTCTTAAGCTCGGCGCGGGTCGTCTAGTCTTTCCATACGCCTTGCTTTTGCGATATTGTCGCGGGCATGCAGCAATACCTCGATTTAGTCCGTCACGTGCTCGAAACCGGCGCCGATAAAGAAGACCGTACCGGAACCGGTACCCTCTCCGTTTTCGGCCACCAAATGCGCTTCGATCTGAACGAAGGCTTCCCTTTAGTCACGACCAAAAAAGTGCACCTGCGCGCGATCATTCACGAGCTGTTGTGGTTCCTCAAAGGCGACACCAACATCAAGTATTTGACCGACAACAAAGTGAGCATATGGAACGAGTGGGCCGATGCTAACGGTGACTTGGGCCGCGTTTACGGCGCGCAGTGGAGACACTGGCGCAAACCCGACGGCAGCGAAGTCGATCAAATCGCGAACCTCGTGACGTCCTTAAAAACTAATCCCGATTCACGCCGTCACTTAGTCGTCGCCTACAATCCGGGCGAGGTTGAAGGCATGGCGCTGCCGCCGTGCCACTCGTTCTTCCAATTTTACGTCGCGAAAAATAAATTGTCGTGTCAGTTGTACCAGCGGAGCGCCGATATCTTTTTGGGCGTCCCGTTCAACATCGCTTCGTACGCGCTGCTTACGCAAATGATGGCCCAAGTTTGCGGTTACGGCCTCGGTGATTTTGTGCACACGATGGGCGACGCGCATTTGTACCGCAACCACTTGGACCAAGCGCGCCTGCAGTTGACCCGCGAATCGCGTAAGTTACCGGTGATGAAGCTGAACCCTGCGGTGAAAGACATTTTCGAATTCAAATTTGAAGACTTCACTCTAGAAGGCTACGACCCCCACCCCGCGATTAAGGGTGAGGTCGCCGTATAGCTCATTGGCTTTGTTAGCTTACGCAGTTAGGCTTTTTGCGCGCGACCGGTTTTAATTCGATCGTTTTTGACAAGCTTGTTTTACTTTGGCAGTGAATCGTTCCGTACACGATGCGAGCGTCAACGACATCCGCTTGGCATTCGACTCTTTCCTGATCGAAGTTATTAATCATCAGTTTGAGGCCGGCCAAATCCGCATTGAATTGAAAAGTAATGACGTTCAAAGTGGATTCTCGTTCAACCGCGTAGGCTCCAACGCAAAATTCCGAACGGGGAATGACTGCCTTTCGTTGTGATACGGGGTAAGCCAGAGTCACCGCGTAACCTAGCTCGGACATTTCTTTCTCTAGGCGATCCACGGATTTCGCGTAATCAGGGACTTCGGTGCCGAGAATGACTTCGGCTTGAGCGAAGCTTGCGCCAACCAAAAGCGCGACAACTAAATAAATTTTACCCATGGAACCACCTTCTTTTTGTTCATCATTGTTTTTATGGTGGATAGAGCATGGATCGTACCACGACGAACGGTTGACCTCACGGACCGGTTTCGGGGATAAAGGAACCAGAATTTTAGACTCCGAATTTTTAAAGTTAGGCAGGCGTATGAGTCTTTCCCACATCGTGGCCGCGAGTGAAAATGACGTGATCGGCGTGAACAATGATTTGCCCTGGGAAATTCCGGAGGACATGAAGTTCTTCCGCGATAAAACCAAAGGTCGCGCGATGATCATGGGGCGCAAAACCTACGAATCGGTCGGCCATCCGCTGCCCCACCGATTGAGCATCGTGATTACGCGCCAAAAAGATTATAAAATCGATTCCCCGCTCGCGGTCGTGCAACCCGATTTAAAATCGGCGATCGCTTACGCACAAACTCAAGTTTCCAAATGGGGCGACGAAATTTTCATCATCGGCGGCGGCGAGATCTTTAAAGAGTCGATGGATTTAGTCGATGTGATTTATCTTACGCGTATCCACAAGAATTTCGACGGCGACATTAAGTATCCGAAAGTCGACACCAAGAAGTTCACCTTAGTGGAAGAACGCGCGCGCACCGAACCGGTACCGTTCACGTTCCTAACCTACGCTCGTAAAGTTTAAGCGGCGTCGCGCTCTTCATACCACGCGCGCGCATTGTTTTGCGGCAAGCGGCCGAACACCCAGAACTGAACGTGATCGCGACGAGATTTGCGCGGGATTTGCGTGAACGCCTCGTAGTTTTCTTGTAGATCGCGGATCGGGATCCAAACTTCGTGAAACGCGAGATATAGAAAGATGGCCACCGCCGGAACGTAGATCGCCGCTTTCAAAAGCACCGGGAACAAAACTTCGAATGTATTCATACGAGAAGATTATCAGATGGAGACACGTGTTCGAAGTCCAGCTCACAAAATCTTGGTCGAGAAGATGGTCGAGTTTATGATTATACGCTCCTGCTGGACAAAATTTCATCCGTTAAACTTATACTATGATTACAATCATCTTGAGTTTACTTCTATCCGCGCAGGCTTACGCTTTTGAGACCTGCACTCCCGAAAACGATTACCTCGAAGCGGCTTTGCCCCCGGCGGAATCCGCCGCCGCCGTCGCCGAGCTTCCTCAAATATGTATTGAGACCGCGCACCTGAGCATGCCGACGTTCGGCTATTACGGCTATTGCCCCCAAAGTTCCGGTAAGCCCGCACGCACGATGAAGCGCGCCTGCGTTTCGGAAAAATACGTCAGCGCGATTCACAGCGCGTTGGTCGACGTGACGGATTGTTTGGGCTGGGACTCTCGTCTAGCTTTCGCCACCGTCATGCTTGAGTCCGGCGCGCACATGAACGCCGTGGGCGCCGCGACCGACGTCGGGATCGGCCAATTAACGAAAGCCGCGATCGACGAAGTGAATCTAAATGCTTTCGACCGCGCGTTCCGCATCGCCAAAGCGAGCGGTAAGGTTTCTTGCAATAAAATCTTAGCGGGCATGACCAAACACGCATCGTCGATCGATGAACGCTGTGGCTTTATGAACGTGCCGGAAAATCCCGTGCGCAATTTAGTTTACTCCGTGCTGCTGCTTAAACAAAACCGCCGCATCATCGACAATCTCTGGACCCGCTTGCAGATCGAACTGCCGCCCGCGGTGGATACCGAACGCGTTAAAACTTTGCTCGCGATGCTCGCTTACAATTCGGGTCCCGCCGGCATCACCGGTGTCTTAAAATCCTACTCAACGCAGATGGGCGCTTCGCTCACTAATCAGCATTTCGACTTCGAAGGCCCGGACGAAGGTGGGTTCGTGCGCTACGTGAACACGAATTTTCCGTCGAACGACCCTACCGTTCGCAAACGCGTTTCGAAGTACATCGGTTACCTGATGGCCTCGACCCGGCGAATGGACAAAGCCGCCGGCGGCCGCCAGGAATGTATTCACACCCGGTTTTTGAACCCGCCCGTACGTGTGAGAAATCTGAGCGCCGTGGCGAATCGTAGCGAAGCCCGTGGCTTGATCAGCGAGGTTTCCGAGACGATCGCGCGTGAACTGAAGACTTGTCATGATTTTGAATTCGCGTTTCTTGGCCGCGGAGTTCGTGCGCAAGATCTGAATCCCCGCTTGCGGGCCATTCACCATGAATTGTGCCGGAAATAGATCGTTAGCCGGGACTCATTGACTGGCTTGATACAACTTCTGAAGCGAATCATCGAAGCTCGCTTTGTCGATCGGTTTCCAGCGGAACCGATCGTCCTTGATCCACCGACTTGAATTCGCGAGTTGATATTGTAGCGGTGGGTCTTGCGTGATCGGCATCGGAACTAACACAAAATTAAAAAACTTCTGAACATGGTCTTCGCGGTAAAGCTCAAGATCAAAATAAAAGTGGTCACCCGAGCGGCTGTAATAACCGCAGGTTCCTCCTTGCGAAATGATAAAGGGCGATCCACCGTCGAGGCGTCCCGCAACGACGTAGTTTGTGCATTCGGGCCGGCGCCCAGACTTCTGTTCATGGTCAGAGGGCTCAATACTTAGATACAGTGCTAAAACCAACGTTTCGGAATCTGAGCTCGTGCTGATCTGCCCTTCGTAATAACCGGACAAATTCCTTGCCCGACGTAGCGCGTGATCCATCCAGGTCTGCAGTTTCCTCGCCGCATCTTCATCATTTGAATAGTTTGATACGACGTGCGCATGAAGATTCTGCGCTCTGAAATCCGATTCCGTTTTTCTACAATAATTTAGAAGTTCCGGGGTCGTCATGTTGGCCACAGCTTGATGCAACAAAGGCGCGGGTGCAGCCACTTCAGACCGACCCGAAAATTGAATCGCCGCCGGCGATCGGTCCGAGACAACGCTCGTTCTGATTTTTGAATTGCTAGAATTCGTGGGAGAAATGCTCGCCTCGGTTGAAGCGTTACCGGGTAATGTAGACCGGGCGATCAACATCCCGATGCCCACGCCCAAAGCCAACGCGAAAAAAAAGAGGCCGGTGGGGGCCGGCCTCTTTAAGGGGTATGGGTACTTGGGGTTATGGGGTCTTTTGGGGTTAATTCAATTCTTCCTGGGCAAGGCTCGATTCGAGGTCGTTGCTCAAAGAAGCCAAAGCGTTTAGGTCCGCTTCGGTTTTAGGTTCGAAGAATGAGCGCGCGCTAAATTCGAAAGTCGCGACTTCATACTGCGGAACTTCACTATATAAAGGAGCTTCCGTTACCGTCGCCACCGCGCGGTCTTCGGCAAACACATGGCCTGTCGTCATCACCGTTGCTACTAAGATAATCATCAAGTGTTTCATGTAAGCTCCCCGTTGCCTTTTACTAGAGCAAGCACGGGACCACGCCGGCGGGCCATTAAACGGCGCCGACTTGATCAAACTCTGGCCACGAAATACTCACACTTCAACACTGTCGAAAATCCGGACAGGATCCGGACAGGCGCTCCGTACCCTAGGAAGCGCTCCGTACCCCGTAGGGTACGGCGCGCCCTGTAGGGTACGGCTCGCCTTACCGCCTTACGTCTAGATTATCCCAAAAAGAGACACGTAGGCTCATGAATCAAAATGAGACGCCCGAAGAGTTATGTAGGAACCCTCGGGGTGGAATAAGCCGCCCTGTGAACATCAAGGATGATGTTCGAATCTCAAGGAGGAGAATATGGGACTACGAATTAATACGAACACAGCTTCGTTGAACGCTCAGAGAAATTTGATGGGCACGAAGATGGGTTTGGACAAGAGCTTGGAACGTTTGAGTTCAGGCTATAGAATCAATCGTGCGGGCGACGATGCCGCTGGACTCGCGATCAGCGAGAACTTGCGCGCTCAGATCCGCGGTCTTAAACAAGCTTCGCGCAACGCTCAAGATGGCGTCTCGCTCGTGCAGGTTGCTGAAGGCAGCTTAAACGAGATCTCGACCATCCTGATCCGACTTCGCGAATTGAGCGTACAAGCCGCTTCTGATACGATCGGCCCTGTAGAACGCCAATTCTTGAACGTGGAATATGACCAGATGGTTTCAGAGATTGACCGTATCGCCGACGGTACGGAATTCAACGGCACTCAACTGCTCTCCGGTACGGGTTCGATCTTGGATTTCCAAGTCGGAACACGTAACGATCCGAATATCGATAGATTGTCCTTCGACGCTTCGAAAGCCGACGCCAACTCGGCGGCCTTAGGCGTGAACCTGACCAGCGTTGCCGATAAAGCTTCTGCACAGAACACTTTGTCTGCACTCGATCAGGCGATCGTTTCGGTCTCCGCGATGCGCGCCGATTTCGGTGCCATACAAAACCGTCTCACCTCCACGATCAGCAACTTAGCTGTCAGCGTAGAGAATATGTCTTCCGCTAACTCGCGTATCCGCGACGTAGATGTGGCCGAAGAGACCGCTGAGATGACCCGCAACAACATCTTGTTGCAAGCCGGTACCTCAGTCTTGGCGCAAGCCAATAGTAGCGCACAAACTGCACTGAGCCTGTTGAACAAAACTTTCAGCTAAGTCAGGGGTTAAGTGATCTCACTTTTGAGATCACTTAATATGGGTAATCTCACGCTTGAGATCACCCGCCTCCACTAGTCTGAAACGTCTTTGGTCAATAGTGCTCTAGCTCACTGAAAGGTTAATCTCCTGAACCGGGATTAACTCTACCCGATCTACACGAGGCCCCGCCATGGATGGTGGGCGCCTAACCGAGTAAACTCGGTCCCTTGATTCGATCTTTTGTTTCCTGCGAAAAACGGGGGAGGTTATCCTCCCCTCTTTTTATTCGTCCGCCCGGGGCTATCCCCCACCAATCCTTCACATCCCCGATATCTGTTTAGTGCACCGGCCCTTGCCATAAGCCGCGACACGCATGATTTTAGGCCCCACACAGGAGGCACTAAAATGCTAAAAACGGGCGATAAACTTCCGGCTTTCCATCTCGAAGATCAAGACGGTAAATCGAAATCAATGGCCGATTACGCGGGCAAATGGGTCGTGCTTTACGTCTACCCAAAAGACGACACCCCCGGCTGCACCATTCAGGGTAAATCGTTTACCGAGAAAAAAGCCGCGTTCGAAAAACTTGGCGTAAGCATTCTGGGCCTGAGCGCCGATGACGTCGCTTCGCACCGGGACTTTTGCGACAAGTTTTCCTTCACCATCGATTTACTAGCCGACCCGCAAGCCCAGTACCTCAATGCTTTAGGTATTAAGCAGAGCGAATACAAAGGCACGATGTACTGGGACCGCACGACTTTCGTGATCGACCCCAAGGGCGTTGTCCGTAAGGTTTACGAAAAAGTGAATCCGCAAGGCCACGAAGACGTGCTCTTGCGCGACATCACCGAAATGAAAGGCACTTAGTCTCTTCTTCGCCAGCGCCGGTTGTGGGGGCAAGCCACGCAACCGGGCTCACTGTGGCAGCACACGGCTACATCTGGCCCGCGATTCAGCGCGAGGCTAAGCCGGTGGTACATCTCAAAACTTAGTCCGTAGGCCTGTGCCCGTTCATCCCAGAATTTAGAAAATTCCGCCCGGTTGAATTTGGAGTCCCCGTTTTGCTCCCGCAACCCGGCGCCCCGGTCCTGCCACTCGGTCACGAACGAAGCGATCTTTTGCCACGGCAACATCATCCAAGCCCGCTGTTTGAAATGCGCCCGCGCGGCCTCGGGCGTAAGATCCCGGTCCACTAATCGCCACGGCGAAAAATACTGCGCGAGCAACCGGGTCAACGTCGCCTCGGTCGTGCGGTCCATCACCGGTCCCACTTGCGTGCGCACTTCCTGCACGGTCCACAATTCGGTCACGCGGACGTAGAGCGTATTGACGGCGTTCGCGTAAAACTGCCGCAGCTCTTTCTCCGACATTTCGCTGATCTTATATTGGCGATTCCGCGCCCCGGTCAGCCGCTCCCGCAAATCCGCGGGCACGTTCCACTCGGCGTCTTTCAGTTGGAGGTAAAGTTGCTCAAGGGGCACAATCTGTTCGGGAGAGTCGACCAAGTCTAAATCAAATGCCTGCTTCAGCAAAACCCTGTACGTGCTACCGCCAAGAAGATTCGCGCAGGTGGCTTGGGTCTCGGCGTGCGTTCGGACTGAACCCGGCTTTATCGCGGAGGCCTCGCCCCCATCGGTACCCAGCGTATGGCCATTCCAACCAAAGGTCAGAGCAACCCCAACGAACAATATTCGAATGATCGTGTTTTTCACCGCCAAACAATGACGTAAACCAAAGCCCACGGTCAATCATCCCACCGTACCACCACCGAATTGAAAACTTCCTGCAACCCAAAAACAAAAACCCTCCCCAATTTTCAATTCTCCTCGCCGGGATGGCGAGGAGACCGCCCTCACAAGGACGGAGGATTTGTGCACCGCCACGATGGGCGCCTCGCAGAGAATTTTCTGAACCAATACTTGACGCATTTTCGACACTCGAAAATGAACCGTGACCCTAATTCAATAAACATAAGTATCCCCTCTCACGTAAATCATTAACCATGCGGGGCGAAGCCTTAGGCAACGCGTATTAGGCAGCCATGGCTCTTAAATTTTTACCGTGATCAATAAGAGTTGCTCGCAAAATACCGTTTTAAAAAGCTATGTTAATCTGCATTTCGAATGAAACAGCAGAAATTGTTTAGTGAGAAAATTAAGAACGAATTTGGCGGCAGCTTGCCAAAAGGAAAACGCAAAGAGCGTCGACCGCTACACTCGAAATTACCTGCGCACTTAGTTCTGAAGGCGACGAATACATTCGTTCTTGTGTTCAATAAGACCGAGGTTGAAAGTTTGCTGCAAAGGTACGCGAAACGTTTCGGCGTGCGCATATACGATACGGGCATTCACGCCGACCACATTCACTTGTCGGCTTTGTTCAGCTGCCGCGAGTCCTACGTGAAATGGATTCGCGCCGTCACGTCAGTGTTGGTACAAAAGTTCCGGGGTTTGAGATGGAAGCTTCGCCCCTACACGCGTATTTCGAAATGGGGAAAAGCGTTCGCGCGGCTCAGACTATATATAGGTAAGAATAAAGACGAGGGTGAGATGATTGTACGGGCGCACGATTACGTTGATCGGTTTCGTAGGAAAGCATTCGAGCGTTACGTAGTTACGTAAGAGAATTGGAAGGTCACCAGAGAGAAGGAGATAATTGGATCATCCGTTGGCCCGCGACCGACACGCCACCCGAAACCACGACACACGTCTAGAAATTCTCAAATCGACACTAGACTGTCTCATTTTGTAGGCACAAATTGCCGATCTATAGTTAAGAGAGAAAAGGAAAGACGGATCTTTCCTCCCGAGCTGAATCGTTCAATGGATTTGAACCGAACTAGCTCGTGAGCGATCGACTTTACAACTCCGCCCGACCCAATCTCATAACTACAAATAAACATCGACACACGGACTTCGCGTCGATTAGCCAAATGGAGGGCGTTCATCAAGGAAGATGAGTAAACAAGGAAGGTTACCACATGGGTTTACGGATAAGCACCAACGTGGCGTCGCTGAATGCACAGAAATCATTGCGTTCAACACACATGGGAATGGATCGCTCGCTCGCACGTCTTAGCTCGGGTTACAGAATTAACCAAGCTGCCGACGATGCCGCCGGCCTCGCAATCAGTGAGAATCTGAAAGCGACCATTCGCGGTCAAAAACAGGCCTCGAGAAACGCCGAAGACGGTGTCTCGCTCGTCCAAGTCGCCGAAGGCGGATTGAACGAAGTTTCCAGCATGTTGATCCGCTTACGCGAACTAGGCGTACAAGCGGCATCGGACACCATTGGCGACACGGAACGTAAGTTCCTCGACGTCGAATATCAGCAATTGAAGTCTGAGATCCAAAGGATTTCAGAAGTTACGGTTTTTAACGGTCGCGATCTTTTGAACGGCACAGGTGGGATTATCGACATTCAAGTCGGTACGAACAACGATCCTTTCAAGGACCGCATTAGCTTCAACTCGTCGGCGGCCAACGCCTCGCTCGAATCTCTTTCGCTCACGGCGGAAGGTTTGGCGACTAAGGAATTGGCGCAACAAGGTTTGACGGTAGTAGATACGGCTTTGACTTCGGTGAACGCGATGCGCGCGAACTTCGGAGCCATGCAGAATCGCCTGAACTCTACGATCGCCAACTTGTCCGTCGCTCACGAGAATTTGTCTGCCGCCAACTCGCGTATTCGCGACACGGATGTAGCCGAAGAGACGGCCGAGATGACACGTAACAATATTCTTATGCAAGCCGGCGTGTCTGTTCTAGGACAGGCGAACCAGGCTCAGCAAGTCGCGCTCAAGTTATTGAGCTAGATATTGGGCGGTCTTACGCTTAAGACCGCTTTTATAAAAGTTTTGGTAACCCCAGGTCGAAAGGCCCGGGGTTTTATAGTTTTAAGAACGTTTGGGTCTGCCCCAGAACGAGACGACGATCTTCTGCACACCATTCCCCGCCCGTAACACGTGTCCACGTTTGATCCAACCAAAGCCAATTTGCGGCCCGTAATCGTGGAACGAGCATTGCTCAGTCACTTGGTATGGTGAAACTCAATTTATTCTTAACCGTACTCATAGGTTTCGTCCTTATCGTCCCGTCGGCCGAGGCGAAGCGCAAACGCTCGGGAAAGTCCGGGAAGAAGAAATATTCCGAAGTTAATCTATGCGGCAATAAGACGGCCACCACCACGGTTTACAATCTCCCCAAGGAAGATAAGAAGGAGACTTGGAAGGGATTCAAGACCTTTCAAGACTCAGTTAAGATGCAGGGCTCCGGTCGGCGCACGAACGGAAATATCGCTAGATACAAAGGACCCGATGTAAAGACGAGGTCTTCATGCAATACGACGACGACTTCCGCTTCTGGTAAATGCCTGATGTCCTATTTCTCGGTTGCGGCCGATCCGAAATACTACAAGATGGGCGATATCATCTATATGCGCAGTCTCGACAAAGATATCAAATTACCCAACGGCCGCACCGTGCGCCACCCGGGCTTCCTCATCGTCCAGGATGTCGGCGGAGCGATCAAAGGTCCTAACCGCTTCGATTTCTTCGTCGGTCCCATTGATGCTACGGCTAGCTCGTTCAAAGACCCGAAGATTGCCGACAAGAAGAGTTGCGAAAATAAAGGTTTTGAAAAACTTGAACGAGGAAGCGGTAAATACAATGACGCCCTCGCGCAGATCCATAACAATCAAGACTCAGACACCAGCGTCGGCAACCAGCCGGGCGGCGGCGGCGCAACCCAAGCCGTGGCTAGTAAATAGGAGTTATCTATGAAGTTTGCTTTACGACTCGTTCTAGTTATTGCTTCAGCGCTCCCCGTTTCTGCTTTTAGCGAGACGATCCTCGTTATGGATACGATCGAGTTTAGCAATATCGACCACGAGCAAGGAAAATGGCGCTACGTAAATCAACTTACCGACGTGCTTAAAAAGATGCGACTCAAAGCCGGTGAGTTCGACGCCATGAATTCAGATAAGAACGAAGTTTACGAATTGATTCAGCGCACTTCACGCTGGACCGAAATTTCGGCGGCCATCGATAAAGCTTGTAAGAAAGCTGAGCAGAAGAAGAACTGCGCGAATCTTGCCAACATCCGCATCGATATCTTTGATTACATCAAAGACAACCCGGAAGGCGTTGTGGAATCAGGAAGCGAACCCGCGGCTCACCGCTAACCGTTTTTTTGTAGTTCATTGTACCAACGGGCGCCGTGTCTTTGCCAGGCGCTCACCATTCGGTCTTTTAAAGTCGAAACATCAAACGGTTTGATCATGTAGTGGCTGATGCCGAGCTTGCCGGCTTCAACGATCATTTCTTTTTCGTG
Organism: Pseudobdellovibrionaceae bacterium; assembly: GCA_947444305.1. Classification (GTDB taxonomy): domain Bacteria; phylum Bdellovibrionota; class Bdellovibrionia; order Bdellovibrionales; family UBA1609; genus JALHOQ01. The sequence goes on from CANEZP010000011.1 coordinate 55,840, forward strand.
CGCGGTGGTTAATATGATCACGGGTAAATTTTTGCTGTGTTCTTGAGTACGGATCCAGCGCAGTAGATCGAGTCCCGACATCTCGGGCATATGAATATCGCAAATAATCAGATGAACCGGCTGCTTGGCTTGCTCGTCTTCGAGCAACATGGCCTTCGCGGCGGCCCCGGAAGTCGCTTCCATAATTTTCCAGAAGCGAAGATCGCGTAAAGCACCCTTCAAGACGGTGCGCGAAAAATTCGAGTCATCAATGATGAGTATTTTAGAGTCGACAGGAAACATACGTACCTCGGCTGTCAGCATTTCTATATATTTAGAAATATTAACCGGAACGAGACCGGTCCCGCTAGTACTACGAGGACCAGTTTAAGGGCGTATCAACAAACCCAGTATGGTTGCCGAAATAACCATACCCCAGAACAAAACCCACGAGGATCGGTCTATCGCGCGGCGCACCGCTTTCAAATCCGAAGACTTAATCTGAACGGCAAAGTCAGGATCGTTCAAACGTCTTAGAACTTGCTTAAGTTGCCGTGGAAGAAAGGCGACCAGCGAGTTCACGTCACGCGCGAGCACCGAAGCGTCGCTGAACATGCGCTTGGGATCCATTTTGACCAGCACGATCTCTTTAGCGAACTCGAGTGAGTACGCTAAAAAGTCGAAGTCTTTCAGAATCATGCGCCCCATGCCCTCGAGCGCGACGATGGACTTGAAGAACATCACCAATTCGCTCGGTAGCACGAGACCGTATTTAGCCGCGACCGATGTTGAATCCATCAGTAAACGTCCGAGATTCACGTTCTTCATCGTTAGCCCAAAGTAGGGCGCGATCAGATCGCGGATATCGCGCGCGAACTGATCGACATCAACGCGCTCGGTAAAAGGCGCGAGATCGACGTACATGTACGCGAGCCGGTCGTAATCTTCCTCGGCCAGAGCTAAGAACATGTTGGCGATGGCCGTCTGAGTTTTACGATTTAAGCGGCCCACGATCCCGAAATCGATAAGACCCAGACGAGAGTCGGGCATCAACAGTACGTTCCCCGCGTGCAGATCACCATGGAACAAGCCGTCGGAGTAAACCATCTTCATGTAGGCTTTCATCCCGCGCTTGAGCACCGCCTCGCGATCGAGGCCCTCCTGCTTCAGCGCGTTCGAATGACTCATGGGAATGCCGTCAAGCGCCTCGAGCACGAGCACGCGGCGACCGGTGTAATCGCCGTAAACCTCGGGAATTTTAATGTCGGGATCATTGCGAAAGTTCGCCTGAAAACGTCGGACGTTATTGGCTTCGATCACGAAGTTCGTTTCGAACTCCATCGACCGGCCGAATTCGGTGACGATACCGACCGGATTGTAAACGCGGATCTCGGGGATGTATCGATTGGCGAGTTCGGCCAACATCTTCAAAATGTGAAGATCATCTTTCATTACGCGTTCGATGCCCGGGCGCTGTACCTTTACGACGACGCTTGAGCCGTCTTTCAGACGCGCGCGATGCACCTGCGCGATCGACGCCGCGGCCATCGGCACTTGATCGAACGAAGCAAAGACTTCGCTTAACGGCGCGCCGAAGTGAGCGGTCAAAATCTTTTCGATATCCGCAAACGGTACGCCCGCGACTTGGTCGTGCAGTTTTTTAAATTCTTCGGAGAATTCAAGCGGGATCAGATCCGGGCGCGTTGCGAGCAATTGGCCTAGTTTAACGAACGTGGGCCCGAGCTCTTCGAAACTCATCCGCACCCGCTCGGGAACGGAGAGATGTTCGACGTCTTTCGAAGTGAAGCGGTTGATGACGAACCGCCCGAGTTTCGCGCGGACCGCAAGGCCATGAAAACCGTGGCTGGCAAAAACTCCGAGGATCGTTTTCAGACGACCGACGTTACGAAATCCCCTACCCGGCTTCTTTAGCCACATGCCGATTACCTAGGCCTGCGCGGGCGGGATTTATTTTTACCACCCCCGCCGCCACCGGCACCACCGCCGCCAGCACCATCCTTCTCGGGACCTCGGCTTTTGCCGGGCCGTTGGCCTTTGCCGGAACCCTGATCTTTGCCTTTGTTCTTCGCTTTGGCTTCATCGAGGCGTTGCAGCAAGGTCTTTCGCCCGCCCTTCGCGGCCTCGCCGGATTCGGAAGCCTTGGGCCGTTGCGGCTCACGCGAGCGCTGCGGCTCACGCGCGCGTTGCGGTTCGCGTGAACGTTGCGGTTCGCGTGAGCGCTGATTTTCGCGCGAGCGTGGTTCGCGGGTACGTTTTGAAGAATCACGGCCGGGTTTTGCGAGCGCGGCCAGCGAACTCTCGGCCAGGACGAAATCGATCTGCCCGACTTCGACATCGGCCTTAGCGACTTGGATACGGATTGGATCGCCGATCTCGAACGTGTGATTGCGGCCGACGAGGCAAAGTTTTTCCTCGTCGAATTCGTAGCGGTCGCCACCGAGTTCTTCGACGCGGATCAAGCCGTCGACGTCGAACTGGCGCAACAACACGAACAACCCGAACTTGGTGACGGAGCTGATCAAGCCGTCGAACTCTTCACCGATGTGGGCCTGCATGAGGCGAGCTTTTTTAATCGATTTAATCTGACGCTCGGCTTTGACCGAGCGTTGCTCGCACGCGCTGAGCATCGTGCCCGCGGTCTCCAAATCCTCCTGGGACATGGTGCGATAACCTTTGCGGGAGTAGAGCTTCGATTTAACCAAGCGGTGCACGATTAAATCGGGATAGCGGCGAATGGGCGAGGTGAAGTGCGTGTAGTCGGCAAAACCTAAACCAAAGTGACCGATGTTGTCCGGCGAATATTTTGCCTGCATCAGCGACCGCAACGCCAACATCGATAAGATGTGCGACTTCGGGTGATCCCGAAATTCTTCGAGCGCTTTGCTGATCTTAGCTTGCAAGTGCCCGCCGCTCAGCTTTTGTTTGAAGCCGAAGGCCTTAAGGAAGTTCGCAAAATTTTGCATCGACTCAGCTCGCGGCTCTTCGTGCACGCGGTAGATGGCGGGCATGTCGTGTTCTTTAAAAAACTTTGCGACGGCGACGTTCGCCATCAGCATCATTTCTTCGATCAAGCGGTGGGCGAACAAACGTTCGCTTTGCAAAACGTCGACGGCGTTGCCGGTATCGTCGACCAAAATTTCGGTTTCGGGCAACTCGAGATCGAGCGCACCTTCGCGGAAACGTTTGGCCATTAAGATTTTAGCAAAGTCAGCGCTGAGCTTAATGTTTTCTTCGACGTGCTTAAACTCAGGAAGGTTTTTACCTTCGATCACTTCTTGCGCTTCGCCGTAGGTCACACGCGCCGCACTTTGGATGACGCCTTCGTAAAATTCGCTCTCGGTCAGGTTGCCTTGAAAATCGAACTGCATGTCGGCCACAAGGGCTAGCCGCGGAACTTTGGGCTTTAACGAACAAAGTTCGTTCGACAAAGCTTCGGGCAACATGGGCGCAACGAAGTTAGGAAAATAGGTGCTGGTGCCGCGCTCGTAAGCGTCTTTGTCGATCGCCGAGCCTTCTTTAACGTAGTGACTAACGTCGGCGATGGCGACGATCAGGTGAAAACCGCGTGCGTTTTTTTCGGTGAAAATAGCGTCGTCGAAATCTTTGGCCGTTTTACCGTCGATCGTAATGATCGGAATTTTACGCAAGTCTTTGCGACCGGCCCAGTCTTTTTCGGTCACTTCGGTAGGCAAGCTCGCCGCTTCGTTCAAAGCTTCCTTAGAAAACACGTGCGGAATGCTGTGCGTGTGCAACATGCGCACGGAATCGTTCAGCGGATCGGCGGCGTCGCCGATAACCTGAATCACGCGGCCCGTGAAACCACGGGGTGAACCCGGATACTCTTCGATTTGTACGACGACGATTTCACCGCGCTTGATTTTCATATCGGGCGGCACCGTCACGCGGAGGTCTTCACCCCAGCCGGTGTTTTTATCGAAGATGATCCCGCGCCCGGGTGCACTTTCAACGTAAGAGCCGATCACGCGCGCGACGGCTCGCTTTAGCACTTCGAGGATTTCACCCCGGAAGCGGTCTCCACCACGCTCGGGCTCGACGCTCACGCGAACGCGATCGTTCGCCATGATGCCCTTCATGCTTTCGCGGGGGATGTAAACATCTGGATTTTCGGAATTGTCGGGGATGAAAAACCCAAACCCATCGGGGTGGCGTTTTACGATTCCTTCGGCTTCTTTTGCTGCGGATTTTCTCATATGCAAATCTTCATTTTATGCACCACATCTACTTCATCTTGAGAGCGTTATCCATGTATTTGTCCAATTCGTAGGACGAAAAGAGTTCTCTAAATTGTGCTTCCTCTACCTTCGCGTTGTTAATCCGGTAGGTCACATTGACGGGTGCGCTACGGCGTAATGCCCAATCGATCGATCCGCTCGAGACCCAGCGGTTTCCTTGCAGATTGATGATCACGTTACCTGCGCCCTCGTCGTTGGTGTTGCGGTGGCTGACCGTGATCCCGCCTTCGATGCGACCGTAGTCGGTGGTTTGAAATGCCGTAAATTTAACCGTGCCGAAAACGCGAAAGCCACCCGCGTCGGGGAGAACGGCGTAAGAACCCTCCATCGAGCGCACCGCCATCGGCGAAAATTGCTTACGGTAATCTTCGTTTTTGATTTCGAGGGTGTCCGCAACGACCATCACCTTTGTGGCGAGCGTCCACCCGCGACGGCGGAACCAGTAAATGGGACAGCCCGTGCCGGCCAGCGTTTCTTGATGAATCTGACCGTTCAAATCGTTGACGGGAATGTCGCCGGTCATCACGCAGGTGGGCGTCGAAATTTTCTCACCCATGGCTTTAGATTTTTCATTGATCGCCGTGATCGTGACCCCGCCGTGGGAGTATTCCCGCGCGTCAATGTTGTCCTGCTGCAAACGATTTAGGCTGAGGAGCCGGTCGGCATCCGTCTTCGTTAGTTTACCGGTGGTGTTCTGGCCCCTGACGTTATCGCCACCGCCGCAGCCGGCCGCAAGCACAAACAAAAGTAGGAGAGAAAAAGCTGATTTATGCATCCGTGCACTCCGCCTGATTCCGGGGTTTTAATGTCTACGACAGGATACGCACCCGTTTGGTGACTTGACAAATAATTAAGCAGATATACAAATCCGGTTCAGGGGGAAATATGCAAAAAGTGCCTGAGCTTTCTTTAAAGAGTTACACCCACGGCTCGGGCGAGGCCCGTATGGCCTTCGTCCACCAACTCTTCGCGGGCCTAAAGGAATACGGTTTCGTTATCCTAAAGGATCACCCCGTCCAGGTGGACTTGCTGCGCAAAGCCTACCTATTAAGCGAGCAATTGTTCTCGCTTCCACGCGACGTTAAAGAGGGTTACGTCTCGCAAGCCGGCGGCGGCCAGCGTGGCTACACCGCCTTCGGTAAGGAACACGCAAAGAATTCGAGCTTGCCCGACCTCAAAGAATTTTGGCATGTCGGTCGTGACTTACCCAAAGACCACGCGCTCAAAAAATTCTTCCCCGACAACATTTGGCCGGCGGAACTTGAAAGTTTTGAACCCGTGTTTAAACAAATCTTCCAAGCGCTCGACGACACGGGCCGGATCATGCTCGAAGCGCTGACGATCCCGCTCGAAGTCGACCGCGAATATTTCAAGCGCATGACGGACACGGGTTCTTCGGTTTTACGCATGCTCCACTACCCGCCCATCGCGGAGGGCACCACCCCCGGCGCATTGCGTGCCGCCGCCCACGAAGATATCAACCTAATTACTTTACTGGTTTCGGCTTCGAGTTCGGGCCTGGAATTACTCACCCGTGACGGCAAATGGCTGCCGATCGACGCTTCACCCGACACGATCATCGTTGATTCGGGCGACATGCTCGCGCGCATCACCAACGAAGTTTTGCCCGCCACTACCCACCGCGTGGTGAACCCGAACGGACCGAACGTTTCGCGCTATTCAATGCCGTACTTCCTGCACCCGAATCCCGACGCCGTACTTTCTTGCATCCCCTCGTGCCGGGGCGCGGGTGAAAAATATCCCCCGATTTTGGCCAACGAATTTTTGATGCAACGATTACGCGAGATCGGTTTAACGAAGTGACGGCTCAGGGAGCGCGGCCGCCGGGAATGCATTTCTTGTGTACGTATTCGCCCGTCCACTCGCCGTCGTGGCAAACCAACACGCCTAGCTGACAACTTTTGCCGACGGGTTCGTATTCGTTAAGAAAACCTTCGGCCTTGTCGCCGTCGGCTAGTGGCCCGAGTGGCGTCTCGCAATCTTTTTTCTCGACGGGAATATTGGGAAGCTTGGCATTGTGCCGGCCGGGCGCGGTGTTGGTCATGCAGGCGGCAAGCATCGCCGCCCAAACAATAATAAAGATTCGAATCATCTCTTCTGACTACAATCTAAAGCCATTTTTGTAACGGGATAACGCATTACCGACGAGCGGAGGCCTAAGGAAAAATTCACTCGTTCGTGGCCGGGGCGGACAAATACCTTGCCGGGCGCGGGGTGCATTGTGCAAACCAGTCCTATGAAAAATAATTGGTTTGTCTCTCTTGCTCTTGTGACCCTTGCGCCTTTCGTTCATGCCGGCTCGGCCGTCTGCCCCGAAATTACCGGCGTGTACGCCTGCACCGATAACTTGAACCAAACCTACGTGACCGAACTTCAGCTCGAATCCAACAATGAAGGTGAAACAAAGCTTACTCAATTCCGGTACGGCATCCGGCCCACTTCCGAATCCACGATGATGACGACTTCGGTGCAAGATACCGTCAATCACCTGCTCTTTGCCGGCGTGACGATCGATAACAAAGCGCAAGATCTCGCCAACCTTTTCGGAATGGGCGACCACGTTGGCTACTCCATCGGCGCTTGCTTAAACGATGTTTTGTCCTTCAACGTCGTTCTCGCCGGCAAAACGGAGCAAGTCAGGATCTCGCGCAATGCGGACGGCTTGGACATGGTTTACCGCAGCGTCGATCAAGCCACCGGCGAAGCGCGGGATATGTCGGCCGCGTGTAAACCGAAGGCGGAGGCGCCAGTTTCACCCGTAATGCCCTCCGGCGGCGTAAAGGCCGATAGCGAAGCGAATTTGGATTTACCTTCGACCGTGCAGATGGAAATTCCGGCGGTCACGAAAAACGGTGATGCCTTGAACGTGATTTTTAAAACGCAAGACGGTCGCAATTACCGCACCGCTAGCTTCTGCTACGACTCCGCTTTCTGGGGTGAGAGCGACGCTTGGGATTTCGGTAACGACAACGTGAGCATCCTGACCCGCACCAACTTTTTCTACTCGCTTTGCGTGGATTTACGAAAAATGAAAGTCTTCAGCGGCAGCAAATCCGGCGCCGCGCTCAGCGACAGCGTGGTCGGCTCGGTCATTAACAAAAACGGCCGCTACCAAATTCAATTGCACATCGAAAATGAGCTGAGCACCGACGGCGGCACGCTGTTCGTCGACGAAGCGCGGTAGTTTGCCTTCTTGTGAGACCGCGCCGGGTCAGCGAGCCAGTCCAAGTCCCCTCGCACTACTGTATCATTCTATGATGACAGTAGTGCGAGGACCTTTGAACCTACATCAAGCGCGCGAGCGCGCCTTCAAGCGTGTTGATCTGCTTGCGGGATTCGTCGAGTTGGGCTTTGCCCGCGGTGACGATTTCTTCCGGCGCGTTAGCGACGAAATTTTTATCGCTTAGCCGCTGGGTAAGACCCGCGACGTCACGTTGCAACTTTTCGATCGTTTTGCGGATACGATTCACTTCTTCGCCGATGTCTACCAAGCCTTCGAGCGGTACGATCACGTCGACCGTCATGCCGCCGACCATCACCGGCTGAACCGCGCACTTGGCTAAGCTTTCGGCCGGGCCGACTTCGCAGGTTTCCAAACGCGCCATCGTCATGATCGAGCCTTTGTTCGCGCCCAAAATCTTTTGCTCTTTGGCTTCTTTGGGTGCCAGACGCGCGTTAATTTTGACGCCGGGCTTGATGCGATTTTCACCGCGGATATTTCGTAAAGCCGTGATCACTTCGCGCACGAGATCAAGTTCCAGCGCGACCTCTTCACTACCCAACGCCAAGAAAGCCTTATCGAGCTTGGGCGTCGGATAAGCATCGATGATCAAGGCTTCGCCGCGAATCGGAAGTTTTTGGTAGATCTCCTCGGTGATGAACGGTGCGAAAGGATGCATCAGCCTAACGATACGGTTAAGGACCTGCGCCATAACCAGTTGAGTGGCCTTTTTCTCGGGCGCGGTTGAGCCCTCGGCCAAGATCGGCTTCGTGAATTCAATGTACCAATCGCAGAACACGTTCCAGACGAAAGCGTACAAAGCATTCGACGCGTCGGAAAAGCGGTAGCTCTTCAAGGCGTCGTCGACTTCTTTTTCTACTAAACCGAGTTTGTAGATCAGCCACTGGTCGGGATCGCTGAGCTCACTTTTCAAAGGCAAAGCGTTCACGCCGTCGGCCGGCACTTCGAAGTCACTCAGTCCTTTAAGCGCGAAACGTGTGCCGTTCCACAGCTTGTTCATGAAGTTACGGTAGCCTTCTAAACGTTGGGTCGAAAATTTCAGATCGCGACCTCCGGCAATTTGCGCCATTAGCGTGTAGCGGAGCGCATCGGCGCCGTGGTCTTCGATCAGTTGTACGGGATCTTCGGCGTTGCCTAAAGACTTAGACATCTTCTTGCCTTGGGCATCGCGGATTACGCCGTGGATGTAGACCGTACGGAAAGGCACGTCTTGTTTGAATTCCATGCCGAGCATGATCATGCGCGCGACCCAGAAGAAAATAATATCGAAGCCGGTCACCAAAACGCTGGTCGGATAAAATGTTTTTTGCAGCTCGGTATCGCCGGGCCAACCCATCGTCGAAAAGGGCCACAGCGCGGACGAAAACCAAGTATCTAGAACGTCTTCTTCCTGCTTAACGGCGCCACCGCACTTTTCGCAGGCCGCGGGGTCAGTTTCCGAAACGGTGATGTGATCGCACTTCGTACAGTTCCACGCCGGGATCCGGTGACCCCACCAGAGTTGGCGCGAGATGCACCAGTCTTGGATGATCGACATCCAGTGCAGATAAGTCTTCGTCCACGACTCGGGTTCGAAAACGGTAGTGCCGCTTTCGACCACGCGCTTCGCGTTTGCCGCCATCGGCCCGGTTTTTACGAACCACTGTTCACTTAAGAACGGTTCGGCGACGCCACCCGTGCGCGAGCAGTGCCCGACTTGATGAACGTGCGGCTCGGTCCGGCTCAAGAAACCGGCGGCTTCGAGGTCGACTAAGATCTGCTTTCGCGCCTCTTGTACTTTCAAACCTTTGAACTTGCCGCCGTGCTCGTTAAGCGTGCCGTTCTTATTTAAGATGTTCAGCATCTGTAGATTGTGGCGCTTGCCGACTTCGTAATCGTTAAAGTCATGGGCCGGCGTAATCTTGACGACGCCCGAACCGAATTCTTTATCGACGTAGGTGTCGGCGATGATCGGTATTTTTCGTTGCGTGAGAGGTAGCGAAACTTGCTTACCGATCATGCCCGCGTAGCGTTCGTCCTCGGGATGCACGGCCACGGCGGTGTCGCCGAGCATCGTTTCGGGCCGCGTGGTCGCCACTTCAATCTCGCCCGAGCCGTCGGCCAGGGGATATTTGATGTGGTACATGCTGCCTTTGATTTCTTTGTACTCAACTTCTAAATCGGAAATCGCGCTTTCGAGTTGCGGGCTCCAGTTAATAAGACGCAGGCCTTTGTAGATCATGCCTTTTTTGTAAAGGTCGACGAAGACTTTGCGGACCGCTTTCGACGGACCGTCATCCAACGTGAACGTCAACCGGTCCCAGTCGCACGAATCGCCCAAGCGTTTCATTTGTTCGACGATGCGGCCGCCGTACTGTTCTTTCCATTCCCAGGTGCGCTCGACGAATTTTTCGCGGCCCAAATCTTGGCGGTTTTTGCCTTCTTTTTTCAATTCACGTTCGACGACCGATTGGGTGGCGATGCCCGCGTGATCGGTGCCGGGCATCCATAGGACGTTGAAGCCGCTCATGCGTTTCCAGCGAACTAAACAATCTTGGATGGTGTGGTTGAGGGCGTGCCCTAAGTGCAATTGCCCGGTTACGTTCGGCGGGGGCAAAATCACGCTGTACGGAATTTTGGTCGATTTCTCGGCGGCGCGAAAGTATCCCTTCGACATCCACCACGCGTAAATACGTTTCTCAACTTCATTGGGGCTGTAACGGTCTGGTAGTTCCATGCCAGGCAAACTACCAAAGGCCTTTAGTTAGTACAAGGACCCAAGGCCGTAGCCCACGCCTCGGACCGAGCTAATATCTAGGTCGTAGGGACGCAGTTTTTTTCGCAAAGCGCAGATGTGCACGTCGAGCGAGCGCTTGCTAATTTGCGCCTCGCCGAACACCTGACTCTGAATTTCGCGCCGGTCGACGATGGTTTCATTATCCGTACTCAAGGCGCGTAAAATTTTGTACTCGGTCAGGGTCAACGTCAGGCCCTGCCCCTTCACTTCAACCCGGTAGCGTTGGCTATCTAAAACCAAGCCCAACCGGGGAACGAAGCGGCGGGCGTCGGCTAAACCTTGGCGGCGCAAATAAGCATTCACGCGGGCCGAAAGGTAGCGGCGGCTGAAAGCCGTTTTCGGCACGAAACCGTCCGCGCCGACTTCAAACGACCGGTACAAAAATTCTTCGCTGACTTCTTTGTGCATGAAAAGCGTCGGCTTGAGGTCGGTTAAACCCTGCTCTTGCCACCAATCGAGGGCGGCGACACTTTCCACGTCGGCGATCATCATGTCGGGATCGAAATTGCGTACGGCGTTCAGCACCTCGGTGCGATCCCCCACGATGTGGGCAGACCACTGCTGCGCTTCGGCCTCAAGCGAAAAGGCCTCGATGATTTGATGGTCGCCGCTGATCAGTAGCAATTTCATTGGGGGTACTCCGGATACGTGTAAACAAGTTTAGTGTTTATCGAAAAAGGCTCATGGTCAATTTAAGAATCCTTTAACTCGTTAATGCCGAGCGTTAGTGTTGGACGCGGGAGCAAGGAAGGCATTCTCTGCTTAAAGAACGGGAGGTTTTATGATGTGGGTTCGATCCGCCGACGGCGCTATTTGCGGTGTCTGCAAAGGCTTAGCAAATACTCTAGGAATTCCGGTGGGGGTTTTTCGCCTACTTTGGATCTGCTCGGTGTTGTTTTTTGGCGTCGGCATCGCCTTGTATTTTATGCTGGCCGTAAGTCTTCCGCGCGAAGACAAAACGGCGGAAGCGCTCGATCCTTGGATTCTTGGCGTGTGTTCAAAAATCTCTCTGCGTACAAATTTAGAGATCGGAATCGTTCGCTTTCTGGCGATCAGTTTATCTTTGTTGTCCTTCGGCGCGACGATCGTCGGTTATTTCGTTTTGTATTTTGTGATGGACGACGTGCCTAAAAAAATTCAAAGCTCCGACAACAGACCGACGACGCCACCTTCAATGATATAAACATTCGTGTAGCCCGCGGCTTCTAGCGCTTGAGCCGCGACGGCCGACTTCGCTTCCGTCTGACTAATAAGAACGATGGGGCGTTCTTTACCCACCGCGAGCTGCGTAAGATGGTCGTTTAGGCCGGCCGGCTCAACCTTTACTGCGTGCTTCACGTATTTATCCAAAGGTTCCGGCAAGACTTCGGAACCATCGGTGCCGACATCTAGAAATACGAAGGTGCTTCGGCTAACGATTAAATTCTCGAGCTGGAAAAATCCGATCGAATCCATCAGGCGAGTCCCCGGTTAGGAATCTTAGCGCGCATAAACCAAGCGAACGCCAATGCCGTCACGCAAAGTGCCGCCGCGGCCGCGAACGGAGTCCACGATCCGTAAAATTGAAAGAGCGCCCCACCCGTCGGCGGACCGAGAATGCGAGCGAGCGAAGACAAACTTTGCGCAACGCCGAGGTTAGCCCCTTGCTCATGTTCGGAACTACTTAGGCTTATGCTGCCGTTCAACGACGGATTCACCAAACCATTACCAAGTCCGAGGGCCGTCACCGCGAGGGTCAATAGTGCGAGGCTGCCCGAAGCTCCGGCGATCAACGCGTACGCGATGAAAGAGCAGACAAAGCCGATCAGCAACAGCCGCCGCTCACCGTACTTGGGCATCAATTTACGAATTAAATAACCTTGCGTGAAGACCATGATCACGCCGATGTACGCAAAGCCGAAGCTCGCGTGCGCTTGGTTCCAACCGTAGTGCTGCTGAACGTAAAGAAACAACGAAGCCTCGATGTGCGCCATCGCGAAGACATTAAGAAAAACCAAAAGGATGAGTCCACCGAGGACCGGCTGCCCCAAGGCTTGGTAAATCCGGCGAAAACGAAAACCTCGTTGTTCTATGCGAGTACCGGGTTTGCGCGATTCCGGCAGAAATTTTAAGGCCGAGAGAAAATTAACGAAGCAAATGAGACCTGCGATCAAAGCCGGAAAACTTTCGTTGAACGGCGGTGCTCCCTGCAGGTTCTTACCGATTTCGCCGAACACGCCGCCGAGCACCGGCCCGCAGATAAAACCTAAACCGAAGGCGGCACCGATCATGCCCATGCCTTTGCTGCGGTCTTTCTCTTCGGTGATGTCGGCGATGTAGGCCATCGCGGCCGAAATATTCCCACCGAAAAGTCCAGCTAAAGCGCGCGCGATGACAAGTCCGTAAAACGTCGAAGCAAACGCAAAACCGGTGTGCGCCATAGCTGCGCCGAGCAAGCTTATTAGGATAACGGGCCGCCGCCCGTAACGGTCACTGACCTGCCCCCACACGGGAGCGAATATAAACTGAAATAATGAGTACACACTCATCAAAAGTCCGACCTGGAGTGGCGTCGCGCCAAATTTCGCGGCGAGGTAAGGATTCATCGGGATGATGATGCCGAACCCGACCAGGTCGATAAATACCGTCACGAATATGATGATGAGTCGTTTGTCCTTCATACCGTCCTCAAGTTAAGGTAGAATTGTCTTACTCTTATGCTCATGCTTTTAATAGGTTTTTTAACTTCGTACGCCTTTGCCGAATCCCCTAATCCGCCGCGCGCGGGAAGGATCGAAGGCCGCGCCACGTTTTCGTACTACAACAGCGACGCGAACTATTCTTCGACCGGCGCCTCGGCACTGGCACCGAACGGGTCACTCACGCTTATGCAGGGTGACTTCACCGCAATCTATGACTGGCAACCCGACTGGCGCTTCGCGGCCGGGCTGAACGGCGGCTTCGTTGAAAGCGATGACGGCTTCTACACGCGAAGCAACTCCGGCGTGAACGAAGTTTTCGTCAGCGCGCAGAAGTGGTACGAGTCGGGTCCGTTTGATATCGCGCCCCAGGGAGATTTCATTTTCCCGTTGTGGCGTCCCGACACCGGCAACGACGAAGCATTGCTCGGCGAAGGCGCGATGCGCCTGCGCGGTGGCGCTTGGGGATTTTGGCCGCTCGGCACTTATAAGCCCTTCGCTTACTTAGGTTTCGAGTACCGCGACGGCGGGCGAGCTTTCCTGCTCCCTTACGAAGCGGGGATAAAATTTAAATTCCCGGTGTTCTGGCTGCAAGCTTCATTTCGTGGCTACGAAACCATCGTCGAAGATGCGGACACCGACAATCAAGTCGTGCGCGAAGCGTACTTAAAACAAGTCAACGGTGGCTCACTTCGTTTCTACTCGGTGAATCCGAGCGGCAGCGAAGTCTCCGCCGAAGCCGGAACACAATTCGGGTCTTGGGGATTATTCGCGGGCTTCGCTATTACCGTGAACGGTAACAACTCGGCCGACGGCTACACCGGCTACGGGGGCTTGAGCTGGACGCCCATGCCGTCTAAAAAACAAGATGACGGCTTCAGCATCCGAAAAGAACGTTTCGACGAAGATCTTTTCCGCGACGAAAATAAACAACCTGAGTTCGTGGAAGATCCTAACTTCCAAGAGCCGGCCGCTCGCCGCCGCAGCGATCCGCCCGCCGAGGAGCCCGCCGCCGACGAACCGGTCGCGACTCCCCCGCCCGCCCGCGCAACCCGGTCCAAGCCCGTTGAAATGCAATTGCAACTTCGGCGCGTGCCGCCCAAGAAAAAGAAAAAGCCCGCGCGTAAACGTTCGAACAAGAAACTCGATAGCATGATGAACGACGCCGAAAGCGCGCTCGAGAATGCCGAGTAGCAACGGCCTCACCGCCTATTCACTCGTCGACCAGAAGACCAAGGCTAAACTTAGGCTGGAGCCTGAAAATATTCTTGGGCGTGAATCCGGTTTAAAAACCGAAACGATGAGCCGCCGTCACTGCCAGATCGTGACCAAAGAAAACCGCTGGTTTCTCGCCGATCTCGATTCGACCAACGGCACTTTCCTGAACGGAAAAAAGATGAAACCACGCGAGTGGTATTCATTGAAAGTCGGCGACGAGGTCGAATTCGGCTCGATGGTTTTCAATTTTGCGGGTCCTCGTTCGAAGAACGAAGCCAACATCGAAGCCCCGCGTGCCGACACGGTCTCGATCGTTGAACCTCGCGATGGCGAGGCGACGTCGCGCCATAAGGTGCCCGTGGTGGAATCCGCGCAAGCGCCCGCGCCGGCTTCCGCCGTGGAATTGCCTTCGCTCGGCGTGCGATTCCTCGCATTTTTGATCGACACTTCATTGAGTATCTTGATTTTATTCGCCTTGTTCTTACTGATCCAGAGAAGTTCCCGAACTATATTTTTTGAGGCCACAATTGCACTCACCCTTGTTATCTGGGCTCCCATGTTTTTGCGCTCGCAATCTCTCGGTAAGATGGCCATGGGTTTGAAGGTCGTCCGTAACGCCAGTACACCTATGGGTATCGGCCGGCTCATGCTTCGCGAAATCGTTTTGAAGTTTCTCAGTTTTTACGTATCGCTTTTAGTTTTCGTCTACCTTTTTAAGATCAGCTTACTCACCCTTTTGGCCACCGTCCTTTTTTACGTCGCCATCTTTCTTTTGTACCGCTGGCAAGGGGCAGTTTTTTGGGATCTCGTGCTAAAGACCCGCGTGGTGAAGGATCAAAATGAATGAATCGATTGTTGAATCTTTAAACTTTCTTGAATCTTCGCATGATTTTGTTGAGCTGACCGACGGTGAGGATTTCACGATCGATCTGCGTTACGGCACGACGAATAACTTCGTCGGACAAAACATGTACGGTCCGTTCAACAAAGCTTTCCTTCATCAAGTCGCGGCCGAAAAGTTATTTAAAGCGCTCGGCTTCCTGAAGAGCGCGCACCCGGATCACCGCTTTCTAATCTTCGACGCCCTCCGACCCAGGTCCATTCAACGTATCCTGTGGAGTAACGTCGAAGGCACCGTGAACGAAAAATACATCGCGCGGCCCGAGCCCGGCTCGCTCCACAACTTCGGCTTCGCGGTCGACCTCTCCATATTGGACGGCGCCGGCCGCGAGCTCGACATGGGCGCGGGTTTCGACGACTTCCGCGACATCGCGCAACCGCAACTCGAAGCCCAATTCATCAAGAACGGCCAACTCACGCGCCTACATTTTCACAACCGCATGATGTTACGGTCGGTCATGGAAAGCGCCGGCTTCACGCAACTCGCGCACGAGTGGTGGCACTTCGATGCTTTGCCGAAGGCGGAAGTGAAAGACCGGTTCCGGGTCGTGGAGTAGCCGAGCCACCCTCCCGTCCACGAGTCCCGGATCTTCGTCCGGATTTCCGGACAGTCCATTCCAAAACTATGTATTTTCAATGAGTTAGCTCATCCGGACGTCGGGTACGCATTCTGCTTTAGTGTCTTCGCAACAAGGAGAACACAGTGAGCATTAAAGAGATGATCAAAAAAGTAACCGCGAAAGACGTTAAATCAGCGACTAAAGCGGTTAAGAAGTTCGAAGCCGGCTCGGCAAATTCAAACATGATTATGATCGCGTTTGATTGATTGAGTTAATACGCCCCTGCTTAAAGCGGGGGCGTTTTTTATGGAGTAACGTATGTACGCTTTGTTCGGATTTGCCCACAACATTCAAAATGTATTCAAGCTAGCCGCGCCCTACGCCAACGCGCAAATTGAAACCGTCGATGATCTCGCCGTTCCTTTCCAAAAATTCCTTACGGCTTTACACAAAGATATGCCGATCAACACGAGCTCGGATCAACTCATCATTAATCCTCAAACCGCGGCGAAATTAAGCGGCGCATTTGCGGGCAGCCGAATCAATGACCTTCATCAGGAACGCATGGTCAACGACCTATACACCGGCGATGAATTACTAAACCGAGCCGAGATGGCGCGCCATAAGATTCACGCGTTGCGAGAACTCAATAAAGAAGTCGGCGAATTGTTTCGGCTCTGCGTCCATTCCGTATTACTCGCAAACTCGGCTTCCAATAACGAAGGTTTACGCGCGCACGGTGGCTCCAGCAACCGGTGTATCGGACTAGTATGGTTAAGCTTGCACGCGCAGCTCTCCACGCAAGACATCGTCGAAATGTTGATTCATGAGCTTGCCCACACACTGGTTTTTGTTGATGAGCTATCGAACGGACATTTTCATTACGAAAGCATGACCAAGAAAGAAAATTGGGCTCAATCCTCTATCCTCAAGAGAAACCGCCCGATGGATAAAGTCGTTCACAGTATTGTCGTCGCGACTGAAATCATAAACGCCCGCATCCACTATCTTCCTAACGTCGACACCTTGACCGTCCATCCCGGCACCGCTGAATTGAAATTATCTGCTTTGAGGGCGATTGACAGCGTCCTGAATCATTCAAATTTAGAGGCCATTTGCCAGCCACGCGCCATCGAATTGGTACGCACAGCACGTGAATACGTGCGGAATGTATAGGATTTCAAATATGAACGATTACTACGCCGGACTCTTGAACTTTACCGCTAATATTGAAAAATCATGGCTCCGATACAATTACGCCACTGAAGATTTTCATAAGGTCGTTGCGGACCATGCAGAGGACTTCGATCTTTCGCCGCTGGGCGACCTTACCTTCCAGATGCAATTACTCGATCACCCTTCCGTTCGGGTCAATCAGCACCGGTCGACATTCTCGGATTACCATAATCAAATATTTCATAACGGGCGCTTCCTGATTGAAATATTAAATTGGAGTGGGAGCCACGTGAACGTTCACGATCACGATTTCTCGGCTTTACAATTCCAGTTAAGAGGAAACTCTCTCAATGTCGTCTATGACTTCGATCAAACTTCTTCGGCGGGAGCTTTGAATTTTGGCCGGCTCAGCGTTCGTCATGCGGAGATGTGGAAAGCCGGCGACCGCTCCGTCGTTCGACACGGAAATCAAGACACGCACAGCGTATTTCACCTTAGCGTACCGACGACAAGTCTGCTTATTCGCACAGCCCCCACTCCCCGCTTCGGGGCACAATCAAATTACTTCCCCACGCTCTCGGCAAATTATTACGTCAATTCAGAAATTCAACGCAAGAAACTGACCGGTCTTGCACTGCTCGCCCGGCAAGCGCCCGCTGATTTCACATCAATGCTTGAGAAGTTTTTGAACGAGCAGAGTTTGAGCGAAAACTTTTTCATGCTGCTGAAACTTGCCGAACTGCCGTTCCTTGAACGTTATGTCCAGACGGTCATCACCTACGCGGAGAGAGGCGAAAGTGAAGCCAAGCTCGTTGAAAGTGTGATCGCGAATAACGGAATCGACTTCTTCAAATCCCGGGCGAGCGCAATGACAGATCTCCCCGAAGCGGAAAAACTTGCCGCTTCTATCGTGGCGGCCGGCTCGAGTGACGTCGGGGTTAGAAAGATAATCACTGATTTATCCGAATTGGGAATCGCGATGAACTTTAAGGAAGATCTACAATCTTTCGTGCGCCGATTGAACGAAAGTGACCGTGACATGGCTAATCGCTACCTTAGTATCTTTAACGTGGCGGTATAAAATGTTTCAGAAGACTCATCGGGAGATGATTAATCGGTCGGGCCTACTCAGTTTGCTATGGGCTACCCTTCAGCAAATGGTCGTTGCGTCTTCAACCTATTTCATAATTATCGCAAGCCGCCTCGGTGCCGAGAAAGACTTCAACGGTGCGCTGAAATATATCGCAGCCTTCGCGGTGAGTCTCTTAGTGGTTTTTCTACCGAACACTTTGTCTCTAATATATCTACAAAAGTGGCGGCTTGAATCTTTTGAGAAGTTCGTGAACTCTTTCACGGCAGTTAATTTTGGTAAAACCACTTGGTCACATAACCGAGACAAAACCGTTCATGAATCCTGGCTCACCAACGAAGCGTTGAATGTGTACGACAATGCGACCAACTTACTTTATCAGTTCTTTTCAACGCTCTTATCCTTTGTCCTGAACATTGCGGTCATCGCAGTGATCCTGGATTGGCGGATCCTCGGCTGGTATCTCGGAGCCTGCCTCGTTCTCTTCGTCTTTAACCGCGTTTTTCAGAAGACGATCGCCGCGGCCGCCCTGGGCGCACAGGCGGCCCGAAATACCCTGAACAACACGATGCTAACGGCTTGGGAAAATATATTCATCGGCAACAGATACAATATCGAGCGGTGGCACGCCGATCTCAACGTAAACCTCGATGGTAGCCGCCGCGCGATCGTTCATTACGATTTGGTACGTTCACTGATTAGCAGCGTGACCGTCTCTCTCGCGATTGTCTTGATCGCCGCCGGCAATGCGATTTACTTGTTTCAATATCGTGACGATATGCCGATGATCGCGGCGTTAATGATTACTTTTCCGAGACAACTACAAACCGTACAAAATATTTTTGCCTTCTTTAATCTTTGCTTAAGCTGGTCCGGGATCTCACATCAGTTAAGTCAGCTTAACGATTTTTTAAGCATGAGCCAAACGCCGCGCAATCCTGAACGTTTCGTTCAGTTCGCCAACATATCGATCGCGCACGGTAACGAAAGTTTTAAGTCGACGGCCGCTGCAGAGCTTATTCAGCGCCTTGAGGAATCCACCTGTGGACGCTTCACCTTGCGCGGCAGAAACGGTATGGGGAAATCGACTCTCCTCGCGCTTATCGCCGAGGGTACCGGGGATCGTTCCTTCTTTTTACCTTCGAAGTTCGGCGAGTTGGCTTTTCGTCACCTCGACACCGTTCAGGAGTCGGACGGTAACCGCTTGCTCGCGGTCTTTGAGGAAATACGCTCGATCAACGGCGTGAAATTCGTACTCCTAGATGAATGGGATGCGAACCTTGATGCCGAGAATATTCGTCTGATCGATGAACAAATCAATCTTTTGAGTAAAACCGTCACCGTCATTGAATCTCGACATCGCGGTTCCTAAATATGCTCGATCTACTACCGAATCCGTTATCACTCAAAACCCAGGCACCCGATTCACCGTTTGAAATGAGCGAGGTCGTGACCCTCGCTCACCACGGCTGGGCAACCCTCCCCTCATCTGGCAATTCGGAGCGGTACCGCCTGGTGAAACGCCTCGATGATGCAAAGTGGAGTGCCGTTAGATTGGAGCGCGACCGGCTCTCCGCGAATTTTCAAGGGAATCCGCTGTGGCCCCATCAAGTCCTACAAACGTACAAGCAGCTTTCCGATCATTTTGGCTTGGAAGGAGCGTACACCGCCGACGCCTGTTTGCTACCCTCGGTTGAGACCATCAATCAAAAACTGAATTCGATTGGATTGGGTGACTTCACGTTTCAGAATGCCGGTGAAATTACACTCACCGACCAAGCTTACGTTGATGCTTTTATAGACGACGGCTATTTACCCATGGCGGCACCCGAGGATCGCGATAGCATCCATGACTGGAGCTACCATTTCCTGACGCTGCTCTTCACCGATTACCTGGAAAATGTCCGCTTGAATCTCGCGTGGATTCGTAAAAACATCGGAGTCTTCGAGGGCCAAGTCGTACGGAATTGGAATTACTATGGCCATCGCCAGGATACCTATAAAAAGTTTATCGGCGAAATTAAACCGGAAGCTATGGACTGGGCCGATGCCATTTACCGGCAAATGGCCATCTCTCTTGATGTCTGTACCGCTAAAATCGTGCAAATACTTTGCATGGAACAGCGGGGTTTGCTTGAGAAATGTTCGGGTGAACTCAACATAGTTTCTATTTTCTCGAACGGCGTCACAGACGAATCTTTGGCTAGGATTCTTTGGTTAGAGCCGGAACCGGATTCGATTCTCTCACCGCCGGCGGTGGGCGCAGGCCGCAAGTATCCACCTTGCGCGATGACGTACATCAAGGCCAAGCTTTCGTACCTTGAACAAAAAGCCACTACCCAAATTTCCCCGGAGCTTTCCGCGGAACGCGCGCAATTTTTCGACTCGATCTTAAGCAATGTCTAAACCGTCTTCACTAACGAGCGCTCTACCGCGCTTTAGCCGCACGGGCGTTTGCAAAATCAGTCAGCTTGAAGCTAAAACTGTCTCGGATTACCTGTATCAATTTGGGATTAGTTACTCTCACGCTTTTGGGTTGCGCAAAGTCCGAACCGAAGGACGATATAATGTGCATGACCCCGGCCATTCTAGCCTTCATCTTTGCGGATGACGTAGGAGTGCCCCGGGGAACCGTCGTTCGCACCAATCTGAACAAAACCGTAAATCTAATAGCCGAATATGAATCAGCGTCGGGCTGCGTGGCAACGCGCGAAAACTATTGGTTGCTAGACGAAGCAGCAGAAACTCGTGTCTATAATACGTGTTTATCCGTTGATTACTCCGCCCCTGGACGGCATCTTATTCGTTTTATGAAATTGGAACCGCCCGGTTTATGTAGTCCGACGGCCGGTATGGCCAGCATCGATGTTCTGATCGACGTTCAATAGGACGAAGAGCCGTAACGGTTCAATAAACTGAATTAGTTAACGCAGCTTTTCTTTTCTGGAATTTAAACGGTGCGGTGTGGGCGGTGCCGGAAACCTAGGGCGAGCCTAAGCCGAGTGAGGCCCGAGCCCGAGCCGGTGCTGCCGGCCCAAGCTGAATTGCGACAAATCTTAAACTAAAAATCCGCCATCTTTTTTTGGATGGCTTGCGAGACACGCGATTGCATTAACTGTTCGTCGCTTTGCATGCCGGCGCTTTGGTTTTGTGCTTGGTACTGGGCTTGCTGCATTTCGCCCGTCGGATTGGGCATGATGCGCTGGCCTTGTTCGATCATCGCCAAGTGACTTTGCACGAGGGCTCGCATGTTGCTTTCGAATTGCATGCGGACTTTTTTCAGATCGGTAATTTCTTGATAGATGCGCTTCAGCGAATCGCGCGATTCGCGAACGATGGCGTCGGCTTTTTGGTTGGCGTCGTTGATGATCAACTTGGCCTCGCGGTCGGCATCGACCTGCATTTTTTCGGACATGCGGGTGGCGGTAGTGATCGTCGACTTGAGCAACTCATCGCGCTCGCGGTATTCGGCGATCGCTAACTCTTTTTCGCGCAAGGCCTCGCGCATGGAATTACGCTCTTTGATCAAACCTTCGAGTTCTTCGGCGCACAGGCGCAAGAAATCCATAACTTCGTCGGGATCGAAGCCCATCATTTTGCGGTGGAAAGTTTTGTGGGCGATGTCGATCGGCGCGATACGCATAGTGAGAATCCTCCATGAATCCTTGAGGCCGCGGCCGTCGCCGCGATCCCGTACTTACAGCTTAAGGGATTCGCTTTTGACTAAGCAAGTCTTAATCTTGTGCGAGTTCGCGATCGCGTAAGGCGGCTTTTTCGAAGGAGTATCTCAAACCGCGCTCGACTTCGAATTCGCGCATCGAAAGCAATCCCGCCGAAGTGACGCCCTTCTTAGAGGTCACCTGCGATTGTAGATCGGCTAAAGACTGCGGTACCGACTGCCGTGCCAGCTCCGCCGCGCCCAGAAAGGTGCTCACGGTCATGTTCTGCGCTAAATCGCCGTCGATTCCCCGCTCTTCAAGCCATTCCTGCCAATAAATCATGAGCTCGAAAACGAACCCCACGCCGGCCGAGGTGGCGACGGTGAAAGCTTCGTACTGTTCGCCCTCGTCCAACTTAACGAGCAAACCTAACGGTTCGAACATACGCTCCATGAAGCGCTCGACGCGGATGTTCAACGCCTGTGCCCCACCGGGCGAAGGGCGGCTCGAAGTGCAATAGCCGAACGTGCCGCTCATGATTTTCGCCGGGGTATTCGCCATGAGACGTACGAGGTGCTGGTTTTTGGGTAAAAGTTTTTTAAGTTTCTTCAACGAGATGCCCGCGGCCAGCGAAATGACGATTTGGTCGTCGTTAAAAGCCGAGGCGATCGGCTCGACGGCCGTTTCCATGTCCTGGGGTTTGACCGCAAGGATAACGACGTCGCATTTGTCGACGACTTCCTCGTTCGTAGCGCAGGCGACGATGCCGTGCTGCTCGGTCAGCTTTATCAGTTTACCTTCGGTCCGGTTACTGACGAAAATCTCTTCGGGTTTGATTAAATTTTTGCTCAACCAACCTTGAATCAACGCTTGCGCCATGTTGCCGGCGCCGATGAAACCAATATTTTCTCTCATGTTTTCCTCACTGTGGACGCGCGCCGAAGATATCGGTGCCCAACCTTATCCAGGTTGCGCCTTCCTCGATCGCGACTTCAAAATCTTGCGAAGTGCCCATCGATAGTTCATTCAAAGGATGCTTGGCTAATGCCCCGGGGCCCACTCTATCACGAATCGTCTGTAAAACTTCGCGGGCTTTTTTGAAGTAAGGCCGTGTGCTTTCGGCGTCGGCGGTTAGAGGCGGCATGACCATCAAACCATGCACGCGGATGTTTTCGTGTTGAGTGACCGCATCGACGGTGGCTAGAAGTTCATTCAGGTCGGCGCCGCCCTTAGAATCTTCACCGGCGACGTTGTATTGAAGCAAAATATCTTCGGGCTTCTCACCGGCACGGTTGAAATAATCGGCGACTTTAGCCGTTTCCACCGAATGAATGAGTGAAAATTTACCCGCCAACAACTTAGCTTTGTTGGATTGAATGCGGCCGATGTAGTGCCACGAAAGTTCGGGCAAATCAGTAATTAATTTTTGTTTATCAACGGCCTCTTGCGCGTAATTCTCGCCGAAGAAGCGTAAACCCGCCGCGTAACCCTCGCGAATTTTTTCGGGAGAGTGCAGTTTCGAAACCGCGAGCAGCCGTACCGACGCGCGAACCCGGCCGCTACGCGCGCAAGCGGCCAAAATTCTTTCTTCAACTTTACTTAGATTTTGTACGACGGACATTCCAGCCTTTTTCATTTAAGACGGCTTCGAGCCGCTCCATGGGAAGACCGACGACATTACTCCACGAGCCCTCGACCTTGGAGACAAATTTTGCGGCGAGTCCTTGAATCGCGTACCCGCCCGCCTTGTCCATCGGTTCACCGGTCGCGACGTAGTCGGAAATCTCGGTTTCGGAAAGCGTGCGGAACTCAACCAAAGTCTGGTCGTAGCCTGTATAGAAGTTCGTCGACCCGGTTTCGTGAAGCGAGATTCCGGTGATGACGCGGTGAGTTTTCCCCGACAGAAGTCGCAAAAAATCGGCCGCTTCGAGGGTATTTTCGGGTTTACCGAAGAGGGTTTCGTCCAAAGCCACGATCGTGTCCGCGCCAAGCACAAGAAAACCCGGTGATTTCAATTCGTTATGCTCGTCTAGCGCGGCGCGGGCCTTGATTGTCGCAAGATGAGACGCCTGGTCCCCCGCGTTCAGGTTTTTATCAAAGATTTCCGATACTTTAACTGGGAATGCTCGGAATGAGAAACCGGCTTCGTTCAATAAATCACGGCGTCTCGGTGATTGCGAAGCTAGTGCGAATTCCAAAGTTGTTCCCATGTGCTTCAGAGTCTTACATGGGGTTCCGGAATGTTCACATTCGATTTTTTTATTCTTTTTTCCGGCTTGGGACTGGCCGCGCTGAGCGTTTATCTTTTCATGAGCGCCGTCTTCACGAACAACGCCGACGCGGAAGCGCTCGCTTGGGCTTCGGGTAACGAACCCGTAAAATCAAAAAACGGTTTGATCAACATGTCGCGCCCCCTCGTGCACAACTTCACTTTGCAACATGCGTTACGTATCAAGAGCCCCGGCTACCGCAAGAAGGTTCAACGCCGCCTTTTAACCTCGGGCCTTTCGCAAGAGTTGAACGAAGACGAATACATCGGCCTGCAAATTCTTTGGGGCGTGATGATCCCGATCGCGTTGTTCATCGTAAATTTCGCGCTGCAAATGGGTTTGCCCGTCTGGATGATCGGCGCGATCGCCGTTTTCGGAATGTTGTTTCCCGGCATTTACGCCGGCAGCCAACGCGGTCAACGTTACACCGCGGTCGTGGTCGACCTTCCCTTCTTCATCGATCTGATGGCGCTCTCGACCGAAGCGGGCTTGGATTTCATGGGCTCGCTCTCGCGCATCATCGAAAAGGCGGACGACGGCGTTTTAGCCGACGAGATCCGCATCGTGCTGAAAGATTTGAAGCTCGGTTCGAGCCGCCGCGAAGCGCTGACCCGCCTCGCCGATCGTTTGGACATCCCTGAGATCACGAGCTTCGTCGCGGTCGTCCGCGATGCCGAAGAAACCGGTGCGCCGATCTCGCAAGTTCTCAAAGATCAATCTATCCAAATGCGGTTAGAGCGTTTCGTTCGCGCGGAAAAAGCGGGCGCGAAAGCTTCGCAAGCGATGTTGATCCCGCTCATGTTTTTGATCTTGCCCGCGGTTTTCATCATGGTCTTCTCGCCGGTCGTCCTTTCCTTCTTCTACGGTGGTAAGTGATGGATTTCCAAAAACTGTATTCAAAATCCACCGCGAAGACCCTCGTACCTAAATTAGAAGTTGCGACTTCGTTCTGGGCGCGAACCAAAGGTTTGCTCGGTCGCAAAGAATTACCCGCCGACCAAGCGCTGTGGATTCACCGTTGCAACAGCATTCATACGTTCTTCATGCAGTTCCCGATCGATTTGGTTTTCGTCGACCGGCAAATGGTCGTGCGCAAAACCTATTCACGCGTCAAACCGAACCGTCTTGTGCTTCCCGTCTTGTGGGCCACCAGCGTGATTGAATTGAGTCCCGGATTTTTAGAAGCCAACCCCATTACCGTAGGAGAGCAGTTACATGTGGATCATCCGCTTTCTTAACGGTCCTTTGGCCGGCCAGATCGTCCCGTTGACCAAGCACTCCACCGTGCTCGGCCGCGCACCGTCCAGCGATATTAAAATCGCGAACGGCAACGTTTCCAAAGAGCATACGCGCATCGAAGTTTTCGACGACAAAGTCATCGTGACCGATGCCGGTAGCCGCAACGGTACCTTCGTCAACGGCGTACAAGTCCGATCGAGCAAAGCTAAATCGGGCGACAAGATCGCCATGCACGATATCTTCTTCGAAGTGCAAAACGTGCCCGACAACTGGGCGCAGCGTTTTTCGCAACCGATGCAGGTGTACGGGCAACCCGCACAACATTCACATCAACATCACGGTCATCACGGTCAGTTCAACGGCAACGCCGCTTACCAGCAGCAGCCGCAAGAAATGGAAATGTCCGACGGTTCAGCCGCACGAGATTTAATGAACGGCGGCTTCCCGAAATGGACCTCGATCATCGCAACGTATATGGAACGCGTGGTTTTGCCGGGCGTATACCGTTTACCCGAAATGTTCGATTTCAAATGGGTCCTCGCCGGTTTCATGGCGGGATTTATTTTGCTCGTCACCACGCTTTCGATGATCCCACTCGCGCAAATCTTACGGTCGTCGCTCGAGGAAGAAAGCCAACAGCACGCGCTGACCATCGCCACGACTTTAGCGAAGGTGAACCGACCATTCCTTATGCAAGGGGCCGATACCGCCGTGAGCGTCGACATCGCGACCAGCCGGCCGGGCGTTAAGAAAGCTTTCATCATCAGTAATATGGAAGGCAATATCGTCGCGCCTTCGCGCGATGCCGGCGCCTACCCCGACCTGCCTTACGTGCACGAAGGCCGCAAGCTCGGTAAAGAATCGGTCAGCCAGATCGACGCGAACACGATCGTCGCGCTCTACCCGATCGAATTCTACAATTCCGAAAGCGGCAGTCACGCGATCACACACTGGGCGGTCGTGCTTTACGATATGTCGAGCCTCGCGGTGGATAACGGCCGGGTGTTGAGTTTGTTCATCACGACCTTGTTCATCTCGCTCTTACTCGGCGTAGTGCTTTTCTACTTCTTATATAAGGTCGTGGAATACCCGATCGCCGATATCAACCGCCAGCTCGATACCGCACTCAAAGAAGGTTTAGATACGCTGACGGTTTCTTACCGTTTCCCCGCGATGCAGCTTCTCGCATCGAACGTCTCGTCGGCGTTGACCCGCGCGTTGAACGGAAACGAATCGGATAGTTCAGGCAAGTCGGCGGAACATGACCGTAATCGCGAGGTTTCGAACCTCGTTGAGTTGATGGGTTTTGCGAGCATGGGTATCCGTGCGGCCGATCATTCGATCGCGGCGGTGAACCAAGCTTTCGAAAGCCGGTTAGGCGCATCCGCCGCGCAAATTCAAACGATGACCGTAAACGAATTGAGTGATCAAGCGCTCAAGTTGAGCATCAAGGATTTGATCGAACGGGTTGACGCCAATCCCGACGAATTAGCCACGAACGAATTAGAATTTAGCGGTGACGACTTCCAAGTCGTTGCGCAAGCGATCTACGGATCGAATAAAATCGCTTACTACCTCGTCGTTCTTCTGCCGCAGGGAGAGGAATGATGAGTACAGCCGTAGCGATCGCACCAGGCATAGAGACCCGATGGACCATCGCGAGTGGATCCATGAAGGGTGCCGTGCGCGCTATGGCCCAAAGCCAATTCACCATCGGCCGCGCGCCGGAGTGTGAGTTTATCATCGCGAACGATCCGAAGTGCAGCCGGCGCCAAGCCGGGATCCGGGTAAGTTCGCGTGGCTGTGAGATCACTTCGCTCAACGATAAAAATCCGGTACTCGTTAACGGCCGCGAAGTTGAAACTGCGATGTTGAACGACGGCGACCGGGTCACGCTCGGTGACACCGAAGTCCAATTCAATATGGGCGGTGAAGTTCAGGTTGAATCATTTCGCCCCGCGATCGCCGCCCCGACCCAACTGGCCTCCGTTTCGCAAATGATGCCGTACGACGGTATGAACACTCCCCACGCGGGCCCGCCCCGGCCCCGGGGCAAATCGCATTCGCAAGCCGCGGCCCAGGGCAATTCGAAACGCTTTTTGATTTACGGTGTGGTCGCGGTCGTGGTCGGTTACCTGATCTTTAGCGACAACACAAAGAAGAAAGAAGACTTCGGCCTTCGGACCGAACAACAAATGTCGGCCGATATTGAATCGGCCAACAAGATTAAAGAAGCGCGCGAAAATGAGAACGCCAAGCGGATGGACCCATCGGTCGCTTCACGCCAGGCCCAGGAAAATTACGTTCGTGGTTTTCGCGATTACCGCAAAGGCCAGTACGAACGCTCGCTCGAAAACTTTCAAGCGTGTCTAGCGCTCGATCCCGGTCACGTTCTTTGTAACCGGTACCTGCGCTTGTCGCAGCGTAAATTCAACGAAATGATCCAGTACTACGTTTTATTAGGGCGAAAATACCGCGACCAAAACCAATTCGCGGCTTGCCGTTCGGCTTTCCGTAACGTGATGGTTATGGTCAAGGACGCGAATAACGAAACGTACAAGTTAGCGAAGGCCAATTACGAAGCTTGCAACGCGTTTATCGAAGGGAGGTTCTGATGGCTAAGGTCACCGTCAAACTTCACGGTTCGGAAACGTTCAAGCTCACGCTCCAAAGCGGCAATGAATACGTCGCCGGCAGAGCGCCCGATAGCGCCATCCAACTTCAGGGTGAACGCGGCATATCGCGCCACCACGTTAAGTTCACCGAACGGGACGGCGTTTGGGTCGCCGAATCGCTCGCTAAATTTATGCCTTTGCAAAAGGGCGGGCAAGCCGTCGACGTCGTTGAGCTGAACGAAGCGCTCGTGTTCATGATCCCGCCTTACGAATTTCATTTCGAGCCCGACATGCAGGATAACCCCGCGGGTGAAGACAAAGCCGACGAAAAAGCGGGCGGTTCTTCGTCCAATTTACCGGCGTTTTATAATCCCCGCCTCAAAGCGAAGAGCCCGGCGCTGACCCCGAATCCGTCCACCGACGACACCGGCCGCAAGGTGAATAACGAAGCGACGGTCGCGGGCGTTTCGAACCTCGTGCCTTACTTCCGAATTTCATACCCCAACACCGCCGATGACGAAGTTCTGAAATTAGAAGGACACCTGTGGGTTGCCGGCCGTGACCCGGGCAGCGAAATCCCGATCGACAGCCCGCACGTCAGCCGCAAACACTTTGAATTAGCGCGGACTAAAGAGGGCTTCTTCATCACCGACCTTGGTTCGTCAAACGGCACGAAGTTGAACGGCAATCGTTTACCGCCGCACGAACCGACCCGCCTCGACAGCGGTGATGAACTTAAAGTCATGAACGTGGCAATGTTGTTCGAGATTCGCGATTCACATTTTTCGAATCGCATCGATAATTTGCCGGTGGCCGCTTTCGATCCCGTTTTGCAAGCGCCGCCGCAGATTTGGCAACAACAGCAGTACGACAACTTCCCGACCGAATACCGCGGTCAGGGCGAGCGCGGCTTAGAAGAGATTCCGGCCGACTGGAAACGCCTGCGCCCGCACCATCTTAAAAAGATGGATTGGAAGAAGAACAAGGTGCGGGTTGCGCTCGTTGTTCTGATCCCGATCGTCTTGGTCATGGCCGCCCTACCCGAAAAGAAAAAGGCCGAGCCCGATCGTGGCCCGAGCAGCGGCGGCAGCGTCGTGTTCGAGAATTTAACCGTTGAACAAAAAGCCGTCGTCAAAGACTCGTTCAACCTCGCGCGAAACCTTTACGTGCAAGGTAAGTACGAGTTGTGCCTAACCGAATTGGCGAAGGTGCACGAACTGATTCCGCAACACGAAAACTCGAAAGAGTTGCAGTCGTTTTGTGAACAAGGCCGCGAACTCGTTAAGCGCCAGCGTGATTTGGAATACAAAGAGCGCGAGCGCGCCATGATCGAACAACAGATCACCGGTTACGTAGAAGCCTGCAAAGCGAAGCTTTCGGCCGAGGCCGGCGTCGACGATACCCGCCAGTGTCTGGCCGAAGCGATGGAGCTCGACCCCGAGCATCACCTGATCACCGAGATGGTGCACACGGCGCAGATGCACGAAGAAGAACGTAAGTTTCTATCGGCGCAAAAAGAAGACCTGAACAAACGCGCCGCTAAGGGCGAAGCGCATTACCAGCGCGTGAAAGCGACCTACAAGGCCGGCAAATTGGCGAAGGCGCTCGATGAATACGATAAGTTCTTGTCGTCGAGCTATCCCCGTATCGAGGGTAAAAAAGAAATCGCCCGCCGCGAAGTGGCCGCGATCAAGCAAGAGTTGAAAAGCAAAGTCGACACCGCGATGACCGAGTGCCGCTCTTTAGGTTCGAAGCAGAAATATAAGGAAGCGTGGCTTGCTTGTAAGAAGGCCTTGGACGAGGACGCGAAAAACAAGGAAGCTAAAGATTACCAGACGCAGATGCTGACCGATTTGCGCCGTGAAATGAAGAACATCTACGAAGACTCGGTGCTTGAAGAGAGCTTGGGCAACGTAGACACCGCCAAGGAGAAATGGCGTAAGATCATGAAGGAAGATTTGGATTTCGACGACTACGCCGTAAAATCTAAGAGCAAACTGCAGAAATACGGGGGTCAGTAATGGCTTTCGAGCAGCGTTCTTACGGCGGCAAAAATTTTAGGCCCACGCCCGAGATTCACGTCGAAGACGACGGTTCGTTCGGCGTGATCGCTACGCCGTGGGGCGCGCGTCCCGCCGCCAAGAAGGTCATCGATACGCTGACGGATTTTATTCTTTCGGCGAAACAAGATATGGAAGCGACTTCGCCGTTCCAAAAATTAACTTGCCTCTCGCCGTTGACGAATTCCTTACGCGCGGGCCTCATGCTCGCGAACGACTCGGTCTACCGTGACGAAAACCGTTCGGAGTACATCAGCGGCGTAGAAGTTTTGGTTTTTTCGCACGCAAACGGTGAACTCGCGTTCGCGCAGGTCGGTTACCCTCACTTATACCTTGCACGCCGGAACATGCCTTGGATCCCGCTGAGTATCCAGGTTGATCTCTCGGGTGAGATGAGCCGCCCGCCCGAGATTCTTCCGCCTTTGCCGCAAAATTTAATCGGCCTGCACAACACGACGAATATGAATTTATCAAGCTTCAAAACCCAACCGGGTGATCGCTTGATTTTCTTAAGCCATTCGGTGGTGTCGCATCCCTTTTATACCCTGCCCGCGGATGAAACCACGGTCGATAAAGTGACCGAACTGTTATCAAAACATTATCCCGAAACGCCTTTTTGGCTGGGCATTTTAAGTTTCTAAATTGCCTGATTATAATCAATACTAATTCCCATGACGAAGACGTTTGCGGCCGTGCTTATCTTGGCGGCCTATCTGTTAGCCGCGTTCCTCAAATTCAATGCATTTTGGCAAGCGCCCGGGTTTGAAAAAGACCGGCGTAGCTTGTACTGGACCGAATCGGCGATGCACTTCTACATGGCGGATCAGGTCGCGAAGGGCGTGAGCCTCGGTGAAAACGATAAACGTGCGCAGCATCCGGAAGGTGTTGCTTTAGCTCGCGATATCGCCCCCGCGATGCCGTACCTGGCTGGAAGCGTTTACCGCATCTTTGACCCGACCATTCCGCTCGATATTTTTCTCGGGTATTTTTTCATTTTATATTCAAGCCTCACCGTGGTCGGCGTTTATCTTTGGGCGAAACTGATTTTCGGTAAGACGCCGTGGCCCGCCGTCGCTTCGGCTTTTCTGTACGCGGTAAGCGCGCCCGCGTTCGTCCGGTCGAGCGGCGCGTTCATTAAAGAAGATCTAGCGTTACCGTTACTCACCATAGGTTTTTATTTTGTATTCTCGGCGAAAGCGAAGCCGGCGCGTGCGCTCAACGCGGCCGCGCTCGTTTCGCTGGCTTTGTTAAGTTGGCACTTTAGTCAGTTTATGCTGCTTTGTTTTAGCGCGGTCATCGCTCTTTCCGTCGTGGTGAACGGGCTCTTTAATCGCGAGGAACGTTACGCGCTCACGTTATTTACCGGCGGGTTGGCGCTTACGGCGGTGGCGTTTCCCATGCTCCGGGCGACGGCATTTCTTTTTTCGCCGGCGATGGCGTTGCTCTACGCGACGCTTGCCTTTCATTACACCGGTGGCTTGCAGCGAACTAGGCGCGACGCTTTAACCTGCGCCGTCTTCGTGCTTTCGGTTTTGATCTATTTCAAGTCGGGGCTCGCCGAGCAGAGTCACGTTTTCCGGCTGGTGATCGATAAGCTTCGTTTCTTTCTCATCAAGCCCGACGATCCCTCGCTCTTATCCTACGAGACCCGGTCCAACTGGGTAGAAGATTTCAATACGCCCGGCATCTATTTTCTTTTGTATACCGTCTCGCTTTTGTTGCCGCTCGGGCTTTTTGGTCTGGTGAAACTGGGTCGCCGGGTCTACCGAGACCGCGGCGCGCGGCCCGCGCTGTTCGTTTGCGCTTACGGTACAATCTTTCTCGTGTTTTTCGCGTTAGCGCGTCGAATGATCACGATCGACGTGATCTTCTTGAGCATCGCCGCGGGTTCGTTACTTACGTTTACAAACCGAGGTGCGAAGATCGCGATGAGTTTACTTTTTTGCCTGGCGATCGGTTTCGAAGCTTGGAAATCGCTCAATTACTACGAGCCGAACCCGCCGGCCGTTTTTCTCGCGGAAAAATTCCCGGGCCGGGATTTACCGCAAGTGTTCACCGTGGCCGAGCACAACGATCTACTCAATTGGGTGCGCGTAAACACGGGCGGTGATGAGCCCGTGCTTGCTTCGATGGGGCTCAGCCCGGTTATCTTAGCGTACACTGGCCGCCCCATCATCATCCATTCGATGTTCGACGCGAAAGTCATGCGCGATAAGGTGCAAGCTTATCTCGAAGCGCTTTACGGAACCGAAGAAAGCTTTTACGACTTTGCCAAGAAAAACGGCGCCGCCTATTTTATTTATGAATCCAAGAATCTTCTATTCGACGGCCCGAATTCCGATCGCTACGTTGCGGGAAAGATGCAGCCCGGTAAAGACAGCGCCGTGTTCAACTTTCAGTTTCATCCCGAGAAGCTTACGCATTTCCGGCTCGCTTACCAAAATACCGCGTACCGGGTTTACGTCGTTGACCGGCCGTCGGCGCGAACAAAAATTTTGCCGCAGCCCGTGTACGACGAAGGCGTCCTTGCGCGCGAGGGAACGGACCGTTTGATCGGCTTCCTTCAAGCCGTGCGTAATCAAACGCTCACCGGTTTTGCGTACGGAGCGCGCGGTGATGTTCCGACCGCGCTCAAATATTGGGAAGAGGTAAAACAACAAGCTCCCTACACGCTGGATATCCACGCGCAACTTTGTCTCGGTTATCTCATTACGAAAAACATCCCGCAGGCCGCCGCGAACTGCCGGACGCAAGCCGAACTCCAACCACACTCCCCGCTCGGGCACTATCACCAGGCCCTTTATGAGGAGCAAACTTTGAATCAAGCCGGGGCAATCAATGAACTCGAGACCGCTTTGCGCATCGACCCGCGTTTTTATAAGGCGGCGGAGCGTTTAACGAAGCTGCGACCTTAAAGAAACGGCGGGACCCCGACGTTGGTCCCGTTCGAAGCGGATGCGATCTTGCCGAAACGTAGGTATGAGCTCCGAACAAGAGTTAAATCCCCATGTCGTCATCATCGCGAATGATCTCGAGCGCTTCGCTGAGTTCGCGGCATTGCTTGAGAAAAAGGGTTTTCCTTGCCGTACGTTGCGCGCTTTTCCCGACGAAACCGCGCGCGCGGGAACCGTATATTTTTTGAGTTTTAATTTGCAGTCGACGCCCGCGATTCCGCTCGGCAAAAAGATCGAGCAGCTCGGCATGGCCTGCATCGTGTTCGCCGAAGAAGTCGGCGTACAGACGGCCGCGAAACTCTCGTCCGCTAAGATGTCGCAGACTCTGCAGCATCCCTACACCGAAAAGAATTTCGTAATGGCCGTGCAGACGATCGTCAAGAATCGCAAAGCTGCGTTCGAGAAAGACGAACGTAAAAGACAATACGACGAACGCCTCCGCGCGAATCAAAAGAATTCAAAGTTGATGACGGATGCCGGACTTATCATCCAAGAAGCGCCTGAACAAATTACGGACGATTCGGCCCGCGTTTTTAAAAACGATGCGAGCAAGAGTTTCTTCGCCATTCAACAAGGTCCATCGGGCCCCGGCCAGCGCGCACCGGCTTTCGACCTTGAAACGCCCGCGAAGAAGGAACACGACTTCAATGTGTTGTCCTACGCCGACATGAAAAAGAAACGAGCCGCGGCGGGCGCGTTCGAAGATTCGCCCGTCTCGGGCGAATCGAAAAGTCAGTCGCCGGACTACGATCAAGATACCGTGGCCGATATCATCGATCTTGCGGGCCAAACGGTCATCCCGGGCGAGTCCAATTTGAACCCGCCGGCTTTCGAAAGACCGATGTCGCATTTCTGGTTCGTACTGGCTCTGTGCTCAATCGCCAGCGCCTTCTGTCTTTACTGCGTTTACCAGATTCTCTTCACCTGACCAAAGGCTCGTAAGTCTCGACTGGACCGAACGCCGCATTGATATCACCGCGGCTAACGCAGATAATAAATTACTCATGGATCTCATTTACGGACCCGTAAAATCCCTACGTTACGGCCATACTTTAGGCATTAACCTACTCGGTCTCGAGAAGGTTTGTTCATACAATTGCGTTTACTGCAGTCTGGGCCCGACCGTTCTGACCATGAACAAGGTTCGCAAAGATTACGTTTTTCCCACCCGTGAAGAGATCAAAGCGGCGTTCAAAGCCTACATCGCGCAGTCTGTGCCGATGGAAGCCATCGTCATTAGCGGCAACGGCGAGCCGACCCTTTACCCTGACTTCGACGAAGCGATGAAAATGATTTTAGAACTTCGGCAAGAACATCTGCCCGCGGCTAAAATCATCGCGCTTTCAAACGGCGCGCACCTGGACAATAAGAAGGTCATCACCGGTTTGAACATGATCGATGAGCGTGTCATCAAGGTCGACGCGGGTAACGACGTGTTGCTGGCGAAGATCAACGACCCGCTTATTCGCATCAACATGGCCAAATTCCTCGGCGGCGTACGCAAACTCACCGACGTTACGGTGCAGAGCATGTTTTTTACCGGCGACTTCGACAACAGCCAAGGCGACGCGCTCGACGAATGGATCGAAGTGATCGGTATGATCAAACCGAAGACGATTCAGCTCACGACCGTTACGCGTGCCACCCCCGTCATGCCGGGCCTAAAGCCCTTAGACGAAGACATGCTTTATTCGATCGCATTTAAATTGAAGAAACGCACGACCCTCGAGGCCCAGGTCTTCAGCGCGGCCTTGAAACTCTAGCCGCTCAGCGAACCCCGGTTTTTTTATCGAAAACCGCCGCGACTTTCTTCGCGTAGGATTCAAACTCTTTTAGGGTCAGAAGGTAATCGACCGCCTGGGGCAACTCGGGCAACTGCCGGTCGACGTCCCAGCGCAGGTCATTGAGATAATTCATGCGCCCGATTTCGCGGTCCATAAAAGATTGCGCGTGCAAACGTAAAAAGCGGTCCTGCCCGCCTTGCCGTTCTTCTTCGTTACGGCCCGAAGTCCACGAGTACATGGCTAAAACTCGCTCGTCTTCACACTCGCTTTGGAAAGATTTTTTATCACCCTTCGCGTTCAACATCAGGCGCACGCAAGGATTGCGCGGTACCGGCAAGTCTTCCCCAAGCTGGCGCGCGGCCACGAACGAACCGACCGGTTCGCCGAGTTCTTGCGACAACCTCTTAACCTCGCGCCATTTACGGTTGCGCAATGCTTCGAGCAAGTACCACTTGCTCCAGGTTTCGGAACCTTTCGGATTTCGGTTAGCGCTTTCTTCGTCCCATAATTCATGCGCGACCGCGAGCTGTTCGGGCCAATGCGCAACCATACCTTTGAACGGCGGAATTTGCGCCTTGTTCAGTAACGATACGACGTCGGCATTCACGGTGATCCAAAGTGGATCGGATAACTTGAGCGGCAGACTTTCCATCCGGTCGGTCAGGGTGTTGAACACGAGAGGCTTTTGATCGTGAATATATAAAAATTGTTTTTGCCTTAAGGCCCAACGAACACCGGCGCCCTCGAGCCAATCGGGCCAGGCGGTCTCGCTTAACACGAGGTGATCTTCGTCCCAATTGGGCTCGCTTTCGTTCAGAGCGGCCAACAGACTTTGCGGCTGCAGCGCGGGCAACGACGCCGCCGGCGGTTCAAGACCCAACCATTGGAACATCGTATGACCCACGTCGACGAGCGAAACGTTGCGGTCAACGGCCCACTGGATGATGTTGTCCCGTTCTTTACGCGCGGGTTTGATGAACAACGTCACCTGGCTCGCGGCCGAACGTAACGACAAGGTCGTCGCCTCGCCTTTTAGATTTTGTGCGCTTAAGGAATTCAAGCCGAGCAATACCACGTTGGTCGAATTCCATTTCTTTTTTGCCTGCAGCCATTTCACCAGTCCACCGAGGGAATCAACGATCTCTTGCACCTGCCCGTCCTTCGAAGTCTCGCGGACAACGCCGTCGGCATTGCGGGTGGCAATTTCGGGGAACTGCAAGTCGGCCAGAAATAGCACCGAGAAATTAGGGCGGCCGTCATCTTGCTCATCCATCCAGCGAGTCGTCAGGCGAATCACCTCACCGGCCGGCCGGTAGTAAACGCCGGCCCCGAGGTCCATCGTGTCGTCGAAGATTTCGAAACCTTGGGCCAAACCGCTCTTGCGCCAAATCGGCGGGCCACCACTCACGAACAAGGTGTGGTACCGCCGCGCCAAGGCGCCTTCGGCCACGGTGCGAAAACGTGCCGACAAAAAGTTATCCCCGTTGTGCCGCACACCATGGTCGAGCGGGTAAAGCCCGGTCAGTAGCGAGGCCATGGTCGCTTGGCTCATGTTCGACGGGGTATACGCGTGGGAGAATCTTACCGACTCTTCACAAAAAGTTTTTAAGCCTTCCAACTCCTCGGCGTCGCAGTTTAGCGTTTCGAAGCTTAACCCTTCGACCGCGATGACGAGCACCGAAGGCTGACCGTCGCGCGCGAGTTCGCAACCGGCAAGCGCCAGTGTAATGAAAACTGCATGACTAAGAAGGACGACTCGCCTCATCAACATGATGGTAACTTGACCGCCTCCGCGGGCTCCAGAGATAATTGAGTTACGGAGGCTTAAATGATCGAAAACTTTTTTAAAATCGCGATGGTCGCGCACGAAGTCACCCTGTGGCTGCTGATACTCTTAAGCATCTTATCGATTGCCTTCATTTTAGAACGTTTTTTCACCCTCGGCAAAGTTCGCGCCCGAAGCGCCGCCATTACCGAACGCGTTCGTGAGATATTAGCTTCGAACAACTTGGCCGAACTCGAAGACCTCGGCAAAGAAAAAGACTCGCTCGAAGGTCGCGCCCTTTCCTACGGTTTGCGCCACGTTCGTGAACGCGGGCCGAACGGTCTCGAAGAGATTTTCAATTCCTACGCCGCGATCGAACGACCGATCCTCGAGAAGTATTTAGGCTTCTTAGCTACGGTCGGTTCCAACGCCCCGTTTATCGGACTGCTCGGTACCGTCTTCGGGATCATGGATGCTTTCCGCAGCATGGCGCAATCGCAGGGTGATCCCAAAGCCGTCATGGTCGGTATTTCCCAAGCCTTGTTAGCTACGGCGGTCGGTCTGATCGTGGCCATCCCCGCGGTTATCGCCTACAACTTCTTCCAAAAACAGGTGAAGGGCGTCTTACTCAATCTCGAAAGCGTTAAAGACCTGTGCTTGGCGTACGCAAAATCTTCGCCGAAAAACGCACAAAAGGTGAATTAAGTGGCCAGCCAAATCTCCGGCGACAGCGACGAACCCATATCTGCGATTAACATCGTACCGTTCGTCGATATCATTTTGGTGGTGCTGATCATCTTCATGGTGACTACGCCGATGATCATGAATCCGTCGATCGCCGTTAATTTGCCTAAGTCCGGCACCGGTGACGACACCGCGCCTTCCGAACTCGCGATCGCCGTTCGCGCCGACGGTTCACTGGCGCTGAACGGCAAGCCTTCCGACGAAGCTTCGGTCAACGCTTACGCCAAAGATCTCGCGGCAAAAAAGCCCGACGTCCAAGCCATCATCTCGGCCGACAAAGACGTCCCGCACGGCCGCGTGGTCGGCATCATCGACGCGGTAAAAAGCGGCGGCGTAAAAAAATTCGCGATTACGATCGATAAAAAATAAAAGTGGGTCCGGGCCCGCTGCGCCGTTGTGTACTGATCTCGCGCCTAGGAATTGATCACGGCCCTGAGGAATTGGTCGCGGCCGCGGGAACCATGCGCAACTTCACACCTCTATTTAACGCATCTTTTCTTTTCTGGAATTTAAACAGAGCGGCATAAACAAAATCAATTAACGAAGTGCGAACTCGAAGCGTTTTCGCAGAGCCGACTTACAATGCTCTAAATCTGCGGCCGCCGAAATCTCTTTCTCGAGCGAAGTCATGACGTCGGGCGCGAACCCGCACGGGCGAATGCCCTTGTGCGCTTGGGGATCGTTCAAGATATTTACGGCGACCCCGTGGTACGAAATCCACTTACGAACCGCGATCCCGACTGAAGCGATTTTCTTCGCGCCGACCCACGCGCCGGTTAAGGACAACTCACCCGGGGGCGTATCGCGGCGTTCGGCATTCTTCACGCCGAGCTCACGCAATCCCGCGACCGTCGTTTCTTCGAGCGCGCGCAGGTAAGCGTGGATATCCCGCTCTTTAAAAACGGCGCGGGGTTTGGTGAGATTTAGTATTGGGTAGATCACGATCTGCGAAGGCCCGTGATAAGTCGCGCGGCCCCCGCGCGTAGATTCGATGGTCGAGCCGTCCCAACCGGTCATGTCTTCCGCGGTGGTCGCGCGGCCCTTGGTGACGACCGGCGGATGAGTGCAAAAAACTAAATGGTCTAAGCCACCATCCGCAACTTCTTCGACCAATTGGAGCTGTCGTTCACACGCCTCAGCGTACTCAACTAGGCCCCAGTCTTCAAAGATCATGTGGAAGCGCTGGCCCCTTTCGCGGAGGTCAGCGGACGTTGGATAATATGAATCGCGTGACCCATGGCCGCTTCGGCCGCTTCCATCATCGTTTCACCCAACGTGGGGTGAGGATGAATCGTCAACGCGATATCTTCGAGCCTTGCACCCATTTCGATCGCGAGCGCCGCTTCGGAAATCAGATTTGAAGCCTCGGGCCCGACGATGTGAACACCGTAAACGACATGGGTTTTTGCGTCGGCGATGATTTTAATAAAACCGTCGGTTTCCATCATGCTGACCGCACGCCCGTTCGCACCGAACGGAAATTTGCCGATCTTCAGATCGGTTTTGCCCGCGGCCTTGCACTCGGATTCCATGAGACCGGCCGAAGCGATTTCGGGATCGACGAAGATGACCGCCGGCACCGTCTTCGCGTCGTAAACGCGGTTCGCGCCGCCGATGATTTCGGCGACCATCACGCCTTCGTGCGAAGCCTTGTGCGCGAGCATCGGCTGCCCCGCGACATCACCGATGGCAAAAACCCCGGGTAAATTAGTTCTACGTTGGGCGTTCACTTTAATGAAACCTTTTTGGTCGATCTCAAGCCCGATATTTTTTAAGCCCGCACCGTCTGAATTGGGTTTGCGGCCCACGGTAAGCAAAATCTTATCGCACTTAATGAGCTGTTCTTTGCCGCCGACGTCGACGGTGACTTCGAGCCCGCCTTTCGCTTTTTTCCAGCCTTTGGCTTTCGCGCTGAGCATGACCTCGACGCCGCTTTTCTTAAGCTTACGCGCGACGACCTGCACGCAATCCGGATCGGCGAGGCCGTTAAGTAAACCCGAAGCCGCTTCGACAACGGTGACTTCCGATCCGAAGCTGCGCATGTACGATCCGATCTCAAGCCCGATGTAACCGCCGCCGATCACGCAGATGCGCTCGACCTTTTCGGCCAGCGCAAGAACGCCGGTCGATGACAGAACGTCTTTTTCGTCGATGGTGAAACCGGGAATCTCGATCGGACGCGAACCCGTCGCGATGATGAAGTTCGTGGCTTCGATCGTCTTAGTGCCGTCTTTGCCCTTTACCGACAACGATTTGGGCGACGTGAAGGTGCCTTCGCCCATGATGACCGTAACGCTGTTACCTTTAA
Organism: Pseudobdellovibrionaceae bacterium; assembly: GCA_947444305.1. Classification (GTDB taxonomy): domain Bacteria; phylum Bdellovibrionota; class Bdellovibrionia; order Bdellovibrionales; family UBA1609; genus JALHOQ01. The sequence goes on from CANEZP010000011.1 coordinate 95,151, forward strand.
GCAATTGCGCTACGCCGCCCGACATTTTGTTGCACACCGATTGTTTCCAATCTTGAAGCACTTTCATGTCGACTTTGATTTCTTTAGGAAGCTGAAAGCCCATCGTCGGTGCGTCGTGCTGCATGCGCTGCAAGAAGTGACCGGCCGTGATCATTGCCTTGGACGGAATGCAGCCGATGTTCAAACAAACGCCGCCGAGCGCTTCGCGCTCGACGATCGCGGTCTTCTTTCCTAACTGCGCCGCGCGAATCGCCGCGACGTAACCACCGGGACCGGAGCCCACCACGCAAACATCAAATTTTTCTGCCATAGGAAACTCCAATGAGCGCGGTCACACCCGCGCGAATCAATATTAAACTAAATCATGTCCAAGATAAGCTGCGACGGATTCTCGATGCGGGCGACGAACGCCTTCATGAAGTTGGCCGCAACGGCGCCGTCGATCAAGCGATGATCGCAAGTGATCGTAAAGTTCATGAACTGACCGCGCACGAATTCTTTACCGTTCCAAACCGGCTTATCCATAATCTTGTACATCCCCAAGATCGCTACCTCGGGATGATTGATGATCGGCGTTGCGTACAAACCCGCCACCGAACCGATGTTCGTGACGGTGATCGAAGCGCCTTTCATATCGTCCAAAGCCAATTTGCCTTCGCGTGCTTTGCCCGCGAGCTGGCCGATCTCTTGTGACATCTGCAAAACGGTTTTGAAATCCGCGTTCTTAATCACGGGCACCATTAAACCGGTCGGCGTGTCGGCCGCGAAGCCGATGTTAAAGAACTTTTTGTAAACGATCTCGGCCGCGGCGTCGTCCATCGAAGCGTTGAACATCGGGAACTCGCGGCAGGTCGCGATCAAGGCCTTCATGATGAAAGGCAGGTAGGTCACCTTCACGCCGTACTTCTCGGCGTGCTCTTTCGCCTGGGTACGCATCAACACCAGTTGATCGACGCGCGCTTCTTCCATAAGGGTGAAGTGCGGAATGATGTGTTTCGCCATCTGCATGTTCTCGGCAATTTTCTTGCGGATACCACGAAGAGGAACGCGCTCTTCCATCGAGCCACCTTGATTGGGCACCGAAGGGCGCGGAATGTCTTTCATCGGCGTGCGCGCTTGCGAACCGCTCGTAGGAGCAGAAGCACCGCCGCCTTTCGCTTTTTGCACGTCTTCTTGGGTGACACGACCCGCGAGGCCCGAACCTTGTAAACCATTTATATCCACACCGGTTTCGCGGGCTAGGCGACGAGTGGCCGGGGTCGCGAGTACGTCGGAGCCGGCCACCGGCGGATGAAAGTCTTGACCCGCACCGCCGCTGGCCGAAGAGGCTTGCGGCACTTTGCCCATCGCTTCTTTCGAAACGGGCTTGGTCGGCGATGCCGACATTTGTTGGGCTTGCTGTTGATCTTTATTGTCGCCACCGGACTTGGGCGATTCTTTCGCGGTCGGCGTTTTCGTTTGTTGAGTCGGCGCCGCGGTTGCGCCCGCGGCCTTGCCGCCTTCGCTGTCTAAAACCAGCAAGACGCTTTCGATTGGAACGACGTCGCCCTCTTTGTATTTTAATTCTTTAACGGTGCCCGCAAACGGAGACGGAACTTCGACCGTGGCTTTGTCGGTCATCAATTCGACGACGGGTTGGTCGGCCTTGACGCTGTCGCCGATTTTTACGAGCCAGCGGACCAATTCACCTTCGGTGACGCCTTCACCGACGTCGGGAAGTTTTACGTTTTGTGTAGCCATATTATTTTGTCCCTTCGACTAAATATTGCGGTTCGGTTTGCGGTTCGTTCTGTAATTCAGCGGTGGCCAAACTTTTGCGTTTTTCGATGACACCCTTCATGAAGAATTCCCCGGCGCGGTACGAGCTGCGCACCAACGGACCACTCGCGACGTATAAAAAGCCCATTTGCTCGGCTTCGGTTTGCCACTCTTGAAATTTTTCGGGCGTGATGAATGCGTCCACGGGCAAATGGCGCTTTTGCGGCTGCAGGTACTGACCGAAAGTGACGACGTCGCAGCCGACGTGACGAAGATCGCGCAAGGTCTCGCGCACTTCGGTGTCCGTTTCGCCAAGGCCGAGCATGATCGAAGTTTTCGTGTAGCGCGAAGGGTCCCGCTCTTTCACGTACTCGAGCACGCGCATCGATTGACCGTAATTGGCGCGCGGATCACGCACGCGTTTTTGTAAACGTTCGACCGTTTCGATGTTGTGCGCGAACACGTCGGGTGCGGCGTCGACGATCTTGGCGATGTAGGCTTCGTTGCCTTTAAAATCGGGCGTGAGAACTTCAACGATCAAATCCGGCGCCGAAACTTTCAAGCGCGCCACCGTTTCGGCGAAGTGGCCCGAGCCTTCGTCGGGCAAATCGTCACGGTCGACCGAGGTAAGTACGACGTAGTCTAAACCCATTTGCGCGATGGCGTGCGAAACCTTTTTCGGCTCCTCAAGATCGAGTTTGCCCTTCGGGTTTCCGGTTTTCACATTACAGAACCGGCATCCGCGCGTGCACACTTCGCCCATGAGCATAATGGTCGCGGTCCCGCCGCCCCAGCACTCGCCGATGTTCGGGCAAGCGGCTTCTTGGCAAACGGTCGCGAGATTCAAACCTTTGAGAAGGTCTTTGATCTGCATGTAGCGCTCACCCGCGGGCGCGCGCATTTTAATCCAAGACGGTTTCGGCAAACGTTTGCGCGGAGCTTTGGCGGTTACGACCGCGGTGCCGGCTTCGGCAACGGGCATGATCAGAGCACCGGCGACCTCAGATTTTTCTGCAGACATGGGACTTCCTCGCTTTGAGAAACTTTACTCTCAGGTTGTAGTCATCGCATGCAGAAAAGTCCACGACGCGCGACTCTGGACTGGCGTAGAAGCACCGCATCAGATTACCCTCGCCGCTATGAAATTTTCTGAAGTGATTCGTGAAGCGAAGTTCATCAAGCGCTACAAACGTTTTTTCGCCGATGTCCACCTCGAGGGCGCGGTGGTCGTGGCCCACGTGCCGAACACCGGGAGCTTGAAAACCTGTTTGTTCGACGGCGCGGATTGCATCGTCACGGAGTCCAGCAATCCCGCTCGCAAACTCAAAGCGACGCTCCAGTTTTTACGTACGCCCACGACTTGGGTCGGCGTGAACACTTCCCTCCCCAATCACTTGGTGCACGAAGCTTGGGAAACCAAAACGATCCCCGGCTGGTCAGACTTTTCGCACGCCCAAAAAGAATTTAAATTGTCGAAAGAAACCCGCCTCGACATGGTTCTCGCCCGCAACGCCGAAGACCTCGCGGCTAAGCAGAACTTGCATCACATCGAAGTTAAAAACGTTACTCTCGCGACCGGAGGCACGGCCCTTTTTCCCGACGCGGAGACCACGCGCGGGCAAAAGCATTTGCGCGAACTGATGGCGTTAAAAAAAGCCGGACACGGTGCCGAGATCGTGTTCGTCGTGCAACGCCAAGACTGCACACACTTTTCACCGGCCGATGACATCGATCCCGAATACGGCCGCCTGCTACGGCAAGCCCACGACGAGGGTGTCGTCATCAGCGTTTACGCCTGCGACATCGATCCGGCCGCCGGCGTCACGTTAAATCCCCGTCCGCTCAAGCTAAAGTTTTAGGCTCAAGCGGATTTGGTGCTGCCGGATCACCTCGAATTCGGCCTGCGTGTTCCTTGCCCAACCCAGTCGAGCGCGTCGGCGCACCTTCGCAGCGCCTTTAAAGTGATGGAACCGGCGGCCTCTTCTTTTTCGTAACGAAAATAAGCCGAAGGACTCAACCCCGCCCGCGCGGCGACCTTGCGCACGCTGAAAAGCAAAGCCAAGCGCATGCGTTTCAACCAGGGTTCCTTAGTTTCAAGCTTGAGAAACGGCCGAACCTCGTCGTCGATTTCGAGATGCATCTGCACGCGATATCGCCACTTCTGCTTCTCGTCGCGTACGTACTTATCATCCCAAACACGGCCCATCTAACCCCTGTCAGCCTTCCGTGCCGGAATATCCGCACGGTAATAATGTGCGGATATTTCCGCACGGAAGGCTGAGTGCAAGTGAAGGTACTCGTGGAGCTTCATCGCGGCCGCATGCCGAAGCATTGCGTAGTCGGATCGCGGATCCAGGGATCTGATTTCGGAATAGCCGCTGCACCAGCGGCCGCTGCGAAGGCATCCATCGCAGATGGCCGGCGGCCAGAGGCCGGGCGCCGGCGCCTGCCCCCGCCCCCGCTACGACTGACCGACCCTGGCCGGGTCCGCCGCAGGGTAAGCAGGGCAAAAAAAAAGAGCCCGGGTGGGCTCTTTTTTTTCGTCCGCCGGAAGGCGGCCATGTCTCGGCGTGATTATTTTTTCTCGGCGAGGTGGCGGTCGATGATTTTCTTGAATTCGGGGGCGGGGTAAGCGCCGCGCAACGAAACGCCGTTGATCAAGAAACCGGGCGTGCCGGAGAATTCGAATTTCTTCGCTTCTTCCATATCGGCGGCGATACGTTTTTGTACACCTTCCGAATTGATGTCTTTTTCAACTTTCTTGAGATCGGCGCCGACTTTTTTGGCGGTCGCTTTCAAGAACTTCTCGCCGTCCGAGGTCAAAGCTTTTTGATCTTGGAAAATAGCGTCGTGGAATTTCTCGGCCTTGGCGTGATCTTGCATCGCGATGGCTTCGAAGTACTTCGCCGCGGGCATGGCCATCGGGTGGAAATCTAAAGGCAAGTGTTTGAAAACGACGCGAACTTTATCGCCGTACTCTTTTTGCACTTCTTTAACCGTTTGGTAACCGCGTGAGCAGTAAGGGCACTGGAAGTCGGAGAATTCAAAGATCGTGATGGGCGCGTCTTTTTTACCGAAGATCACGCGGCCTTCTTCAACCACGGCTACTTTGGGATTTTTGAACTCGCCGTCCATGCGTGCGGCTTCTTCTTTGGCTTCGTCTTCACGGCCGGATTCTTGGGCGGTCTTAACGGCTTCGTTCACGACGGCGACGAATTTCTTCGGGTCTTTTTTAATCGCGTTGAAAACGATGTCGGGATTGTCTTCGATGATTTTTTCGACCTGCTGCTTGCCCGTGCATCCGCTGATGAAGGCCGCGGCAACCAAAGTCCATAACAGAGATGACATATTTTTTGATGTAAGGTCCAAGAGAAGACTCCTTTAAATTGATTTCAGGGGCCATTCTTACACATGGTCTTGCCGCTGAGAAGCCCTCGTCTCAAATCTGGACGCCCGCGCCATAGACAAAAGCAAACGAGGCCGTTACGATTTTTTCATGAAAACATTTTTATTCCACATCATCGCCCTCATCAGCATAACCCTTACGGTCGGTTGCAAATCCCAGTCAGCCAAAGACGACTCGGATTCACGCGAAGTACGGACCCGCACCGCGCAGTTCCGTTACAACGAACTGATGATTAAAGATTACGACGAGATGTCCCAGATGGTGAACGGCAAGCTGAAGCAAGCGCGTTCCGTCGGCAGCAATTCGAGCGACGAAAACGTGAATGATCAAGAGGCGGTCGAACATTTACGCGAAGCCGTTAAGCTGATTCTTTCCCGCCCCGACAGCGACAACATGGTCGCCAAGCTGATGCCCGAAGTGCGCAAAGAACTTAGTGGATACAACGCGTTCGAAGACGTGCTCAGCGGCATAACCGCCGAAGTTATCGCGGTGGTGAAAGACGACAAAGCCGCCCCGAGTTCGCAGGCGACCGGGATTTTTGTGCTCGAAAATTTGATCGCGTTGATCAAATCCGAAGCCGGCGGCAATAACGACCTGCGCCGGATCCTCGATCGCATCCGCTCGGGCGACATCGACGTATCTGATTCCGTACGCAAAGACATGAAGCTGCGCGGAATGTTTAAAACGATGAATCCGTCGAAGGCCGCCAAAACGGTATTGAAATCGCTGCCCCCGTTAGCGGATAAAAAGAGCGGCAAAAAGACTGCGCCTAAGAAAGATCAAGACGACGAATAGATTTTATTGGCGGGAGAAGGTGAACAAGCTTTCGACCGAAACGCCGCGTGAACTCTCGAAGCGGATCATGATGTCGTTCTTACCCATCTGGAGCGGTATAAAGTCGGTCGTTAATGCGCCCGACGCCGGGAAGATGGTCGCCGAATAACCGTTCGATAAATTGCGAACCGAAACATTCTCGGCGTTGCCGTTCACTTGGCAGGCCTTACCCGTTAAACGTATCCAACGCGCGCCCGTATCTTTCGGGCCGGCTTCTTTCACGTCCCAACACGGCAACGCGACGACGTTCATATCAATGGGCGGAAGCACTTTCGTGGTCGGCGCCAACTGAATCGGCAACGAGGCCGGTAGACGAATCAGTTTCTGAAGCGGATTAGCGGCCGTCGCTTGCTCGGGGCGGCTCGAATAAACGAAGCTGCCGAACACCCACGACGTGCCGAGCAGCACGAAGGCGGTAACTTTCAATAAGGTAAAGCGGGCTTGGTTGCGCGTCATCAAAGATATTGTCGGAACAACCGGAGATCCGCTCCACGAGCCAAAAGGCGGATGCTTTAATGAGACGTTTTAGTATGAGACGCGAAACCGTCTCAATTTGACCAAGCGAGACCGACGAGCAGTAAATCCTGCTGTACGGTGCGTCCCTGCGGCTTTGTGTCTTGCGAAGCCGTCAGTGAACACGAAATAGAATTGGTCATTTGGCGAGTCGTGATTATTTGGGTTAGCCCATCCCAGGTATTGTGCAGACCGGTCACGCGCACGCGTTTGGTGACTTGGTAGCCGAGCGTATAGATCATCTCCGTGGGCGCCGAGATCACGCCCGACATTTCCGCCCGAACCTTGAATTCAAAGCCGTAAGGATTGTCGATCGAGACGTCCATGTTCGGACCGGCGAAGTTGTACTTCCACTTCACCTTAAACTTTTGCACCTTCACGTTGACGTTCGAAACCTTATCTTTGAGTTCGTACACGGGCTTCAGAGCGGGGTCGTTCTTCGCGTAGTTGTCGACGTGGTATTCGACCAGCTTGCGGCCCATGTAGGTAGCGAAACGTTGCTGTTCTTCTTGGTAGCGCTGCACGGTTAGCGTTTCACCCGTGTAGTACGTGTACCCGTCCGAGCGCGATGGATTGTTGATCGACTGTTCCGTCGGCGTTTGGCCGAAGCGGTACTGGTACTGACTCTGGAAATCTTTAGAAAGCTTCTCGTTGAAAATGACTTGGCTCAGCGGTTTGCCGCTCGGTTTCGGAACCTCGAGCATGACCATCTCTATGTCGCGCTTGCTGCGTTCTTCGGGAACATCATTGACGTAACCATGGTGCCCACCGAACGCGGGCACTTGACCGGCGCCGCCGGCATGCAGCGCCATGGACGCCGTTAAGAATGCAAAAAGCAGGAGTGGTTTGAGCACGTCTCATTATAGCATAAATATCTGAAATCCTTTGACTCTGTCCCATTATGAGACATTCATATGGGCATGGTTTTGAAGGCTCGAAATGACATTCATCTGGCGCGCCGGATTTGGCACTTTGTCGGAGTTTTGGTCATCTTCTTTTTGTACTGGGTGTTCACTCCGCGCCAAGCGATCATCGCCGCCGCGGCGATGAGTTTCGTATTAATCAGCTTCGACATTAGCCGTTTGTACGTCCCGTTTTTCAACCGGCTGTTCACTTGGATGTTCAAACCCGTACTGCGCGATTGCGAACGCGAAAAACTTTCGGGGCTCTCGGCACTCATGGCCGGCGTGACCATCGTGGTTTCCTTTTTCCCAAAACCGGTGGGATTATTGGCGCTGTTGTTCTTAGCGGTGGCCGACCCGCTCGCGAGTTACTTCGGTATCCGTTTCGGCAAAGACAAATTGATAGGCAATAAAAGTGTTCAAGGAACGTTCGCCGCCTTCGTGGCCTGTTTCTTTATCGCGTTAGGTTATTTTTTGTACATGGACCTCATGCGCGAACGTTTGTTTATCGTTTGTCTTTTGGCCGGTTTGACCGGCGCGTTCTCGGAATTGGTGCCCATTTTCAAATTAGATGATAACTTTGTTTTCCCGGTCGTCAGTTCGGCATTGTTGCTCGGCTTGTTTTACGTATTTGGAGGCCTGTAAATGAATACCGAATCCACCACGCCACACGTTCCGCGCAAAGTCGGCATGCACATCTACGTGTTACCCAATTTGCTTACGACCATGAATATGTTCTTCGGTTTTTTCGCGATCATTTATTCCATCAACGGGAATTTCACCTACGGAGCGTACGCGATCGTCGTCGCGGCAATTTTCGACACCCTCGACGGCCGCGTGGCCCGCGCAACCAATTCAATGAGTAAGTTCGGCGCCGAATACGACAGTCTTTCGGATTTAATCAGCTTCGGCCTCGCGCCGAGTTTGATGCTTTTTCTTTGGTCACTCGAACCGTTCGGTCGCGTCGGCTGGTTGGCGTGTTTCTTTTTCGTCGCGTGCGGCGCTTTACGCTTGGCCCGCTTTAACGTTCAGAGTGGTTCGGTCGAGAAAGCCTACTTCCAAGGTTTACCGATCCCGATGGCCGCCGGCATCGTCGCTTCGAGCGTGCTCGCGTTCGAAGATTTAGAACTCGATGCCGCCCGTCACTGGGGCGTCCTCGCCATGACCATCGGTCTCGGCTTCGTGATGGTGTCTACCTTTCGCTACCGCAGTTTCAAGGACATCGACTTCAAACACCGTTTGCCGTTTCGCTATCTCACGCTCGGTGTTTTTGCTCTAGCGGCGGTCGCGATTCGTCCCGAAACTACGCTGTTTGTTCTGTTCCTTACTTATGCTACTTTGGGCGCCGTCTTCGGAATTTGGCGGTTAGGCAACCGTCATCCCCGCAAGATGAAACCCTTTACCCCCGAAGCGGGGGAAGATCTGCACGAGGAACTCGAAACCCATGAGCCAACCACCCAAAACTAAAGCAAACGCCGGCAAACTCAACATCGGGATCGTCGGTGCGACCGGTATGGTCGGCGAAGTTTTTCTTGAACTGCTGACCGAACGTAACTTCCCGGTAGATAAATTAAAACTATTTGCTAGTGACCGCTCTAAAGGCCAGACCCGCGATTTTAAACCCGGCGCCGGCGAGCCCGTACGGAAAATCACAATCGATGTTTTGGAACGTGGCTGTTTCGAAGGTTTAGATCTCGTGTTTTTTTCCAGCGGCGACGACATTTCGAAAGAATGGGCGCCGCTCGCCGTTCAAGAAGGCGCCTACGCCGTCGATAATTCGGCCGCGTTTCGCATGGACGATTCCATCGCGCTCGTCGTACCGGAAGTGAACGGTCACCTGCTTAAAAAAGATAAACCGGTCATCGTCGCCAACCCGAATTGCTCAACGATTCAGTTGGTCGTAGCGCTTAAACCCTTGCTCACCGACTTTGGTTTAGATTCGGTTCACGTCGCCAGCTACCAAGCGGTAAGCGGCGCCGGCAAAGCCGGCCAGGAAGAACTCCTCGCCCAGACGAAGGCCTGGGCCGCGGGGGAGGACTCGCCCGCACCGCAAACCTTCCCGCACGCCATCGCGATGAACTGCGTCCCGCAAATCGGTTCGTTCAACGCGCAGGGTTTTTGCTCGGAAGAAGTGAAGATCATGAAAGAGACGAAGAAGATTTTGGGCCGTACCGACTTCCGGGTCAGCGCGTTTACCGTACGCGTGCCCGCGTGGAACGCTCATTCCGAAGCCGTGTGGGTCCGGTTAAAGAAAGAAGTGGATCACGCGCAGGTGATTGCCTCGTTGAAAAAGCAGTCTGGTCTAGTCGTGGAAGACGATCCCGCAAAATCCGTTTACCCGACCGCCGTCGCCTACGACGGTAAAGATCCGGTCGCGGTGGGGCGAATTCACCAAGATCCCGAAGATCTTCAGACGTGGATGATGTGGGTCGTGGCCGATAATTTGCGCAAGGGCGCGGCCCTAAACGGCATCCAGATCGCCGAGAGGATTTTTGACATAAACTGACGCCCATGATGTCATAAATCATGCGCCTATTTTCTTTCCGTATTTGTTTCGTGAACTTAGTCCTGCTTTTCTCGACGCAAGCCCATGCCGCCGTGCCCGTCGTGACCGCGCTCAGCGGCGTTTCGAATTCGACCCTTACCGGAAACGTCACCGCCTACGGTGGCTTCGCGGGCAACGCTTGCGTGAATCCGGACATCAACTTGCCCTGCGACAATTGTGCGGGCGCCGGTCTTACGGCGTGCAATTCTTCGCGCGCTTACCAGACCCTCATGTTCCGGGTGACCGCGACCCACACCGACGCGGGCAATTTGATCTTGGTCAAAAGCGACAACACCATGATCAGTACTTCGCCCCACAACGCCACCACCGTGGCCGCACCGTGGAGCGCAATCTGCGCGGGCCTCGGTACCGGCGCCATTTCGGATTGCGAAACGACTCCCGCGAAAGACGGCACGATAAAAGTGTGCATCGATAAAGATTTGGACAACACCTACGACTCGGGCGAAGAGTGCGCCGACGTTCGCGTGAAAATCGTGCAGATGCCGGCGCTGACTTACGACATAGCCAGCACCGATAACGGCATCACGAACTTCACGCCTTATCCCGGCGACGAAAAGATTTACCTCGAAGATTTGCAAACGAGCGCTAATTTCCCGAACCTCGCCCACGGTGGTAAAATCGTCGGCGTGCGCGTGTTCATCGGTGAAGGTAACATGACCGCGGCCGTACCCGGCGCGGGGCTGGCGCCTAAAGATCTTTCGGTTATCGAAGACGGCAATACGCTCGACGATAGCGTCGTCGACGGTTTAACCAATGCCGTACCCTACTGGTTTCGGCTCGGCTTGATCGACGAAGCGAACAACGTCGGATACTTCTGGCCACCGACCCCGCACACCGACGGCAACGGTAAAAATTGTGACGTTGAAGCCTGCGCTTACACTTCAACGCCCGACGAAGTTGTGGGCCTACTCACCGAGGACATGAATTGCTTTATCGCGAGCGCGGCCTACGGCACCTCGTTCAACGAAAAGCTCGATACGTTTCGCGAATTCCGCTTCAAACGTTTGCTGCCGACGGAAGCCGGCCGCCATTTTGTTAAAGCGTACTACCACTACGGACCCATCGCCGCCCGCTTCATTCACGACAAGCCCGTCTTTCGCGCCGCCGCCCGCGGACTCTTGTGGCCCGCTTATGGTTTCAGCCGGCTCGCGTTGAGCCTCGGCATGGGACCCGCATTTTTAATATCTCTGACCTTGTCACTCTTTGCGATGACCGTCATCGCGCTGCCCCTTTTAGGGGTGAGGAGATACCTAAAGCGTGCTTAAATTCTCAACGGCTCTCGCACTGCTCTTGAGCATGCTCGTCGCCGCGCCGGCGTTCGCGCAAGATTTAGAAGAAGACGATATCGGCGCCGAGATTGACCTGACCCCCGCCGAAGAGTCGGGCGATGACCTCCAGCCCCCACTCGAAGAATTGCGCGGCGAAGAACCGGCGCGCGCTTCCAGCGGTTCGGGCGAAAAAGTATTCGACTGGGAAAAGCATAAGGATCAGCGCGAAGTGCCGCACCCGTTCGCCGAAAAGGGTTTGATCCGCATCACGAAAGACCGCACCTATATATATAAAGTCGACGAGACCGACCAGAAGCGCGCGGCCTCGTTCCGCATCGGCGTCTTTAATCCCGTCAATCTCGAGAACCCCGAAGCCCAGGGCGTGACCGGCGCGACCTTCGAAGAAAACTATGATCAGGCCACTAACCCGGCGATCATGTTCGATTACGAGTGGCAATTGTGGCGTGCCGCGATCGGCAAAATCGGGATCCGCGCCGGCGCCGGCCTTTTCATCGCGCAGGGTAACGGGCACTTTTCTTCCGAAATCAATCGCGACCGCAAACCTCGGGAAATCTTTACGTTCTGGGCCGTCCCGAGCAGCGCCGGCGCCGTTTACCGTTTACAAATTTGGGATAAACAATTGTTCGTGCCCTACGCCGAAGGTGGCGGTATGGGTATCCCCTTCGGAGAGTTTCGTGACGATGACCGCCCACCCAAGTGGGGAGGCGCGTTCGCCGCTTACTACGCCGCGGGTTTAGCCATTAATCTCACCTATTTCGATTCGATGTCGGGCATCCAGCTCGACCGCGAATACGGGATTAATAGGATTTATCTAACGGCCGAATACCGGGGCATCGTCGGGCTCTCGGACAATTACGATTTTTCGTCCGACTTAATCAACGGCGGATTATTAATGGAGTTCTAAAATGCTGGTGTTGTTGTTTTCACTGTTGGCTTCCGCATTCGCCGCCCCTGCTTCCTCCTCCTGTACGCTCACCGAAATTTTAAAGTCCGACAAGCCCGACCGCGCCTGCGTCGAGGCTTACCTTAACAAAATCAAAAACAGCGAAGACCGCGGTGAAGCCAAGTTTCGCCTCGCGCGGTGGAAGCCGATCAAAGAACTTAAGGTCGATAGCGGCGCGGGCATGATCGAAGCGTACGACGGCACAAAGTTTTTAACCCGCGCGGTTCTCTTACAAGTTCAGAAACCCATGATGATCTGGATGGACGGCAAAATTCTGACCGACAATTCAGAAAACGCATCGTTCGCCCGGCGCTTCGACAATGCCGTGAAGAAAAACAAGTCAGCCCTCCTCAACTTTATTTTACCGACGGCGCACGCGCAGTCTCAAAGCGCGCTCTCAACGACGCAACAGACGTTGACCATGCTCTACGCGCTCGATGAACCGAACGTGTGGAACGACGCCGCGGGAATCACGCAAGGCTCGAAGGAAATCGAAAACTTCATCGCTTCCCGTAACCGTCTCGGGCGCATGCTGTTCGGGGCGCGCGAGGTACGCTGTACCTCGAAAAACTTAGTCGAGCCGACCGAGTTCAACCAGACGGGCAGCTACAGTGACATCGACACGCGCCTAAAGATTACGCCTAAATCCGCAAACGAGTTTATCGTCACCGGCCTGCAAGCCGGCCAAACCCACGTGATCAAACTAAGCACTTGGGAAACCCGCATACCGCATTCCGAAAAGACGCAATCCGCGTTGGACTTTAAGACGGCCGCCGAAGATGCGACGATTTCAACCTGCGCCGACGCCGGCTGTTCAAGCGTGAGTAAAACGGACAAGTTTGACCAGTGGAACTACGTTCTTCGTAAAAGTCCGGAAGCCGACCGTCGCTGGCGCGCGCAAAACTCGGCGGCGACAAACATGAATCTTTCCGATCACAACGATTTGTTCCGCGCGGAACTCGTGGGCAAATTGTTCGGGCTCTCCGTCTTAGGGAGTTGCTGCGCCAGCCCCGCGTGCCGGGAAAAGATGGCGGAACGTTTCGGCATCTCACTCAAAAATGCGACCCCAGATTCTACGACGACCTACTGATGCGAAAAATACGCTTACACCTTTCCTACGACGGGACCGACTTTCACGGCTGGCAAAAACAACCCGGCGCCCCGACCGTGCAGGGCACCCTCGAGTCGGCACTCGCGCAAATGTACCAAGAACCCATCCGGGTCATCGGCTCCGGCCGGACCGACGCGGGTACCCATGCCGTTCAGCAGGTCGTCCACTTCGAGGCACCGAAGACCTTGAAGCAGGAAGAACGCCTGGTTCGGGCGCTCAATTCGATGCTTCCCGAAACTATGGTGGTGCGCGGCGCGTGGCTCGCCCCGGCCGATTTTCACGCTCTATATAGTGCGCACCGGAAAACCTACGTTTACCGGATCTGGAATGGCCCAACGCGTTCGGCGCTTTGGAACAAGCGGGCTTTGTACGTCCCGCACGAACTGAATCTGGATTTTCTAAATAGTTTGGCCGCCGAGTTGATCGGCCACAAAGACTTCAAAAGCTTCCAAACTACCGGAACTCCGGTCAAAACGACCGTTCGGACCGTCGATCATTGCCGCTTTGTTAAGCGCTCCGGACACCTTATTGAGTTCAGTATCCGGGGCAGCGGATTTTTAAAACAGATGGTTCGGAACCTCGTCGGCACCTTACTTCACCTCGAACGCAACAAAGGCGACCTGAATCAGCTGCGTGCGATTTTCGCCGCGAAGAACCGGCAAGCCGCCAAGACGACCGCTCCGGCGCACGGGCTCTATCTTTACCGGGTTTACTACCCCCCTGCGCTTGACAAGAAGTGCCTAAAAATTTAGAACTTCTGTTCTTTCAATCATTGAGTAAGGATTTGCAGATGAAAACCTGGATCGCTAAGCCGGGCCAAGTAGAAGCCAAATGGTACATCGTCGATGCTACCGGCAAGACCCTGGGCCGTATGTGTACCGAGATCGCACTGATCTTGCGTGGCAAAAATAAACCGACCTACACTCCTCACGTAGATACCGGCGATTTCGTCATCGTTATCAATTCTGAAAAAGTAAAAATGAGCGGTAACAAGTGGAACGACGAGAAATTCTATTCTCACTCGCGCTACTTCGGTTCATTGAAAGAGCTGAGCGCCGCTCAAGTTCGCGACAAAGATCCCGCGATGGTGATTCAAGAAGCCGTTGCCGGTATGTTGCCCAAAACGAAATTGGCCCGTCGGTTGATTCACAAGTTGAAAGCCTTCAAAGGCCCGAATCATCCCCACGCTAGCCAAAAACCCCAAGCGCTCAACATCGCCGACGCGTAGAATAGAATACGGAGAACGAATTTTATGGCTAAAACAGCAGAGCAAGTTTACTACGCCACCGGCCGCCGCAAAACCAGCGCCGCACGCGTCTTTTTGACTCCCGGATCCGGCAAATTCACCATCAACGGCAAAGACAGCGAAAAATACATGCCGACGCCTACCGCGCGTTCGTGCGTATCCACGCCCTTCGCATTGACCGACACTAAAAATCAATACGACGCCCGCGTGACCGTAGTCGGCGGCGGCGTGACCGGCCAATCCGAAGCGATTCGCCACGGTGTTTCGCGTGCTTTGGTTGCGATCAATCCTGAGTTGCGCCTGACTTTGAAAAAAGCCGGCTTCCTGACTCGCGATTCGCGCATGGTTGAACGTAAGAAGTACGGTAAGCACAAAGCTCGCCGCTCGACTCAGTTCTCGAAACGGTAGATCTTTGCGGATCGCAGGCTTGCGATCCTTTATTTCAAATTGTGGATCGCAAGCTTGCGATCCTTCTCGAAAAGACCCACGCCGAACGCGTGGTTTTTTTTTATTCTTTGCCCTTCTTATTTCGGGCGGCGACCATCGTCATAAAATCTTTAAGGGCTTGCTGATCCCCGCGCTGAACAATTCGCTGCATCTCGAGTGCGTCGGCCATCTCAAGCGCGAAGTGATCCGTCGCGCAAGGCGGAAGCTTGTGCACAATTTCGGTACTGACCACGCGTTCGGTGACCTTCGCGGTTTCGCCCTCTCGAAGGTCCGCCAATTGCCGGGGCGTAAAAGTGTAGGTCGCCATTTTTGTTCCGGCCACGAATCGTATAGTCACCTTCGCGTATTTATCGAGCTGAAGGCGCGCCGACCAACCGGGCGTCGCGTGCGTGATGGCGCCCTTACGCATCCACCCGCCGCCGTATAGGCCTAAGAACGTCGGTTCGGTGTAGAATTTCTTTTTGAGCGCGCCGTTTTCGTCGGTCGCGCGGATCACGCACGAAGGTGCAAGTTCAAACGTGAAGAAACCCTTGCCCTCCGTGAAATTCGAAACGCGTTCACCATCGTCCTTTCGTATCGCCCAACCGAAGAGCTGATCTTTATCGGTGTTCAGAAATTTGATGTAGTCCGCAATCACCGCCGAGGTGATCACCCATTCGTTAAGCATGCGGTTGATATTGAAATTATCCGCACCGTCGCCAACAACAATGTTCGCGGCGCAAGAGGAATGCGGCTGGAGTCCGAGCTCCGCGAGCCCGACGCAAGCGAGATTCGTCGCGATCGCTATTGAATCAATGTTGAATTGATGATCGTCGAGGCCGGGAAAAGTCGGCAGCCTCGAAGTCTCACCGTCGGTTGATCTTTGCAGCAAAGCCGCGACTTCACCCTGCGCGTTCAAGATCGGCGCGCCGGACACGCCGCCTTTTCCCTTACAATCGTAGAGGCTAATGTTCGGCGATAAAGGTGAAGCGTAGTTGCCGGTGAACAGACCCGCATCCCCGGTGGCGCAGGCGTGCTCACGCATCTCGACCGAACGGGCCCCGGTTGACCAAGCTTTGCGAATGGTCACCGGGCTTTGCGGCGCGAGACCGTTTTGCGACAACGGCAAAACTTTTGCGTTTAATTTACGGTCGAGCAGAATGAACGCGTAATCCGGAACGAGGTTGTTTTTCTTCTTCGAACTTAGCGCATACTCCGAAATTTTTAAGATCCGTTTGCATTGCGCGGATTCCGTAGTCGACGGGATTCGAAAAGCAATTTCTTGATCGCAAGCATCGGTTTTCTCGACGCAATGACGGTTCGTCATCAGCACCGAATGACCCTCAAATTCACCGGCAACAAAGGCCGTGCAGAGGCCGGAGACGAGATAGTTAGAAATAAAAAGAACACCGACGCCCTCCGGACAAACGCCGGAGGAACAATCGATTTTGAACTCATCCGCAAAACGGGTCGCCCGGGTGGAGCGGGCGTAGGGCGAGGGGTCCGGTTTGTCGGCGCCACGATAAACGGGCGATTTCGGCGTATCATTGTGGCAAGCGCTGAGGATCACCATCGTCATCGCCACAATTATAACTTTAGAAAAATCCAAGATGATCCCCTCTGCTCGCACGTTATAAAAGCAAGCCCGGTGCCCTCTTACGTCGCGCTTGTTGGGCGCCGGCGCAAGGCTCAGGAATTTAATTTAATCCGGTGACCAAAATGGGCCTATAAAAAATAGGCTGTCCCAAAAATCCTGGCGTTTAAACCCAAATTGAAACCGGCCAAACTGGAAATTTGACCCAGGTTACGTGAGTTGGAACACCTGAAAGCGGGTTCAAGTGGGGAAATATTGCCGATGTGCCGTTTTGGTTCCGAACAAATTTTTAATGAACTCATAGAGATTTCATTTAAAGTCGCAAACGTAGGATTTCTTTCAAGCGCGGTGTAGCTCTTGAACCAAGTTACTTGATCCAAGTTAAACGTTCCTGAGGAGTCCCATGAAATACGTTCTGATCTTGACCACAATGTTGTTTTTCTCGGCGTGTTCGCACGACGATAACGATAGAAACAAACCGAAACCGCCCCCGGTAGAGAAGCCGGCGCCGCCGCCTACGCCTCCGACTCCCCCGCCGCAGGAGCCGACCGAACCGCCGCAAGCGGAGCAACCGAAGCCCGATCCCGCTCCCGCTCCTAAGACGGAGGAAAAACAATCTCAGCCGAAAGACGTAGTTGTACTACCGCCGGTAAAAGTTCCGAACGAACCCGCAACGCCTGCGCCCGCGAAGGAAGAGCCGCCTAAGAAACTTGAAGAACTTCCCGTCGTGAAGCCTGCGCCCGCGCCCGCGCAACCGCAATCTCCCGCGCCGGCGAAACAAGAACCGAAAAAACCTTTGCAGGATTTGCCGGTCAACCCGCCCGTAGCCCCGATCGAAAATCAGAGCCCCGCTCCGGCGAAGACCGAGCCTTCTAAAAAATTAGAAGAGCTACCGGTCGTTGCGAAGCCCGCACCGTTGGAAAATCAGAGCCCCGCTCCCGTAGCTACGCCCGCGCCCGCTCCCGAAGCGAAGCCGGCCCCGGAAGCGAAACCCGCTCCCGAGCAAAAAGCGGAGTCCGACAAGTCTGATAAGAAAGGTTACTACCCCCCGAAAGGTTCGATCGCCCAGTTGGTGAACGACAACGATCTCGAAGGTGTCCAGAAAGTCATCAACTGGAACCCGCCCGAGCTCGACGAACGCGATCAATTAGGACGTGCGCCCCTGCATTACGCCCGCACGGCCGATATGGCGAATTTGCTTTGGGATCGATGGGTAAAAGTACGTCATCAGTACTCGACCGAAACCCGTGCCGCTTCGTTAGTGCTCGACAACGAAGGCTTGTTGCCGATTCACATGATGGTCATCGACGGTGCGAAGGATGCTTTGTCCGTTCCGATGTACCAATGGTGTTCATGGTGGCACAGCGGTGATTGGAACACCCGCGATGATCAAGGCCGCACGATTCTTCACCTTGCCGCAATCAACGGTGACCCCGAATTGGTTCAGTACATTTTAGATTGCCAGTACACGGCCACGTCGGTGAAAGACAAAGAAGGCCGCACGGCTTTGCACTACGCAGCCACGCATAAAGATTTTAAAGCCGGCCGTATTCTTTTGCGCAACGTCGAATACGACCTGAGCGTCAAAGATAAGCACGGCGATACGGCCGTTAGCCTCGCGAAGAAAAACGGGATCTCGGAAACCGAGTTCGCGAAAAAAGCTAAATAGTATCCGCTAAGTTTAAACGTTGGGCGTTCTCCGCCCAGAACCGAAAGCCTCCACCAACGTGGGGGCTTTCTTATTTGTGCGTCTCAATCTGAGACATAATCACATCATTTTTGTCATTCGCTCCTTCGCACGAATCCGGCGAAGATTAATTATGGACGCAAAACAAAACTCGAATTCAGTGACGCCGTTGTTATCTTTAAACTGGTTAACGGTCGTGATGACTTCAACCATCGCGATCGTCTATTTCTCGATTATTATTAATTGAGGGTGCATTCTTTATCGCGGAAGTAGCGGACTTACTCCGTAAGGATGTAGTTCATCGGGTCGACGGCGATACCGTGGATGCGGACTTCGTAGTGTAAGTGCGCGCCGGTCGAACGGCCGGTGGTACCGACGGCCGAGATCGCGTCCCAGCGGCGGACTTTTTGACCTTGTTCAACGAAGACGCGTGAGTTGTGGCCGTAGCGGGTGACCACGCCGTAACCATGATCAATCGAAACGAGTTTACCGTAACCGGATTCGTAACCGACGTACGAAACGACGCCGTCGGCCGGCGCGAAGACCGGCGTGCCCGGGGGCGCGGCCATGTCGACGCCCGCGTGCATGTGCGGATGATTGGTGAACGGATCTAAACGATAACCGAAACGCGAAGTGAACCAGCCTTTGGTCGGTTTGATCGAAGGGGTTGCCGTTAGCAAAGTTTGGCGCTCGCTCAACGAATCCCACAATTGCAAAACACCTTGTTCACGCAATTGCGATTGGCGTAACGCACGGTCGATGCGAATCGAAAGCGAGGCGTAGTCGCGAGCGGTATCGTCGGTCGTCGAGACGCTAAGCTCGCCGGATTTTTCGTCGGCGAAGGGTTCTTCCTGCGGTTGCGGATCGCGAATCAAAAACTCGCTCGAAGGCATCCGTGTCACGGCGTTGCCTTCGGGATCGGCGACGTTACGCGCCGACGGACTTAGGGCCAGCTTGAGCACGCGCTCTTCATCTTCGACGTTCGTGATCAGATTTAATTTCTTAGTGAAGTTTTGGATGCGCTCGACGCTGGACTCAAGGCTAGAGAGTTTCTCTTCGGCGACTTGGAATTGGCGTTTCAATTCTTGATTTTCGGCTTTGAGGTGCCGGTTCTCGTTCGCCTTCAATAATAACCCGACGTAGTCGAGGGCGGCGGTGGCCGAAAGTAGAATCAAACAAAAGCCCAGAAAACCAAAGGTCTTAACCCAACCCGAAGTCAGATTGAGTTTCACCGTGCGGCCGTGCCGGTTGCTGGCGATCAAAATGGTGTAGTTCTTATTATTCATACGCTCTAGTCGTTATGATTTAACGAGGATGACCCTTTGTCTATAATGACCGCGAACGATGACATTAGGGTTCATTAGCTGAATGCGTCAACCGTCAATTATGGGTCGGATGACGATGACGGAGATATTGTCGTCCCCGCCCGCGATCTTCGCTTCTTTGATGCACTTGGCCACGGCTTCTTCGGGAGGCGTCGTGCGTAAAAGTTCGTGGAGGCGATCGGGCTGGACCAGACCGCTGAGTCCGTCGGAGCACAAGAGATACAAATCGCCCGGTCCGGGTTCACGCTCGAGAACGTCAACCATCACTTCACGCTCAAACCCGACGCTGCGGGTGATCACGTTGCGACCCACGACGTGCGGCGCTTCTTCTTCGGTGATGACGCCGGCGCGGACCTGCTCGTTAATCAAAGAATGATCTTCGGTCAGTTGCCACAAATAAGGATTGCTCCATAAATAGGCGCGCGAATCACCGACGTTGCCGAAATATAAACGGCCGCGATGCGCCCACATCAAGACCATCGTCGTACCCATGCCCATGAGCTCGGGTTGCTCGTAAGTTGCCTTGTGGTGAATGCGTGAACTCGCTTCGCGATAAGCTTCGCTTAAGACTTTGCGCGGAGAAAGTTTTGGATCGGTTGAGCGTTTCGCGATGACTTCCTGTACCGACTCGACAGCCAGTGCCGACGCGACTTCCCCGCCTTTATGCCCGCCCATTCCGTCGGCCACGATGTAGAGATTAAGGTCGTGGTCGACCAAGATCGCATCTTGATTGATATCGCGTTTTAAACCGACGTCTGTTTGAGCCCATACTTCGAAGCGCATATTCACAAGTCTACCTTAAGAATGGCTTAAATCCAGCCGATTAATAGATCGTGAATCCAAGAACACAAATGATCAAGAAGTTGAGAACACCGGTCGCAGTATTTCTGCTGCTCTCTCTCGTCACGCACTTGAGCGTGCTTTTGGTTTTCACGATCGTGCCGGCCTTCACGGCTCCGCCCGCTGCGGAACAGGTAGTGGTCGAGTATCTTCAGCCCGACGAGCTCACGCCGCCCGAGGAAGTGTCCACGCCCGGCCAGAAGAAAAAAGTTGCCGCTAAGTTGCACGACCAAATCGTCGAACAACAAAAGCAGCTGAACGACGAAAAACCCGAAGACTCACGCTTCTTGAGCGCATTCGACCAGAAGGTCGTTAAGCAAACTCAGGCCGAGCGCAACGCGAAGTTCAACAACACCGCTCAGGGTGGCCAGCCCGACGAGGGCGCGACCGACGGTGAAAAAGACAGCGAAGCAAAAGTTGAAAAGGCCGAGCGCAACAAACGCGACAAAGAAGCCGGCGAATTGCCCGAGTTAAAAGATTTGATGCCGAAATTTGCGCTGAACCCCGGCCCGAAGGCCCCGCAGATGGACGAGAACGGAAATCCCTCGGCGACGGACGATCACCTCAAAGACGTGCAATCCGGTTTACAAACTTTGTTGAGCACGCGTGAATTTGTTTATTACGCTTACTACGCACGCATCAAAGACGCTCTTCGCCAACATTGGGAACCGAACGTTCGTGAAAAAGTGAAGATCATTTACCGCCAGGGCCGCACGATCGCGTCGGCCACCGATCGCGTCACGCAAGTCATGGTGACGCTTAATAAAAAAGGCGAATTGATCAAAGTCGAAGTGCTTACGCAAAGTGGAATCGAAACCTTGGACGGCGCCGCCGTCGAAGCGTTCCGCCAAGCTTCGCCCTTCCCGAATCCGCCTCAAGGAATGGTCGAGTCCGACGGTACCGTAAAGATCCGTTGGGACTTCGTCCTCGAAGCATGACGATCCTCCTGCTTTGCGGTTACCGCGAGCGCGACGAGGCCGAAGAGAAAGCCTTGTTCCACACCCACCTCGACGATCAAATCCGAAACCTGCGTGGGCTGGGCTTTAACGTCATTTGCGTTCTGGCCGGTGCGCACGCCGATGATCAATTGCGCTTTTGCCGCCGCATCACCGAAACCGAACTCGTTTTCGACACCAGCGACAATCCGAACTTAGCCTCAAACCTGAAGGCCGGACTGGCCGGAACCGACGGCGCCGGATGTTTCGCCCTCCCCGTCGAAGTGCCCTGCCCCTCGCGCGAAGCCTTCACCATCCTTCGCGAAGTCTGGCGGACCCGCGGTTTCCATACCGAAACCAATATTTACCAGCTCGTTTCGGACGAGGGTGCGCCGTCCCACTACGGTTTCCCGCTGCTGATCACCCGTTCGGGCAACACTTTGATCAAAGAAATGCCCGGATTCCGCTCCCTGCTCGACACGCGCCTGAAGTACCTCCAACTTGGCGAATCTGAACATGCAGGCCTTGCCTCATTGGAATTCCCGCTCTAAATTCACTCCTGCAAAAGATATCAAAAGCTCGCAGGAGAATACCCATGGCCGTTGACACGAACGTACTGAACAATATCGCCCGCCGCGCCCATTACCTGGCCAACCGCATGATCCATTCCGCCAACACGCGCGGCAATGTCGAAAAAGGCGATCCCAAAATCGGCGGTCACTCCTCGGCCAGCTCGAGTGCTTTACACATCCTCGGCGCGCTCCACTTAGTCATGCGCACCGGCTTTGACTGGATCGCCAACAAGCCGCACGCTTCGCCGGCCGATCACTCGTACAATTACTTGATGAATTTGTTGCTCGATCACGACAACAAGCCTTTGACGCTGGAAGAGTGCAACCACGCGATGACTTCTTTGCGCGCGTTCGCGCACAACGACGAGTGGGTTTTCCAATCGTATCACTCGGCCTACGATCCCGACCGCCACAACTTCTTCCCTTCGGGCACGGTCGGTATTCCGCCGGTGAACGCGGGCTACTTGGCGCTCGCTTACAAATACGCCGAACGCCACGGCTTCGACGTTCCGAAAGACGCGCACTTCTGGGCCATCATGGGTGACTCGGAATTCCGCGAAGGCTCGCTCGGCGAAGCGATGCCCGACTTTGCCGAACGCGAACTCGGCAACTTGACTTGGATTCTGGATTTCAACCGTCAGTCCCTCGACGGTCACCGTATCACCAATCAAAAAGCGCTTCACGGCACCGACGACATGCGCGTTCAACGTATGATGGAAGCCAACGGCTGGCACGTCGTGCACGCGCGCCACGGCCAACTTCGTGAGAAGTTCATGAAGAAGGACGGCGGCGATACCTTCCGCGAACTTTTCGAAGGCGCCCTGAGCGATTACGAACTGCAAGTCGGATTGATGCTTAAAGATCCCAAAGAGCTTCGCACCTACTTGGTTGAAAAACACAAGAAGGCCGAGAAGTTCATGAAGTCATTGAGCGATGCCGATTTAATGGCCGCGTACCGCGATTTCGGCGGTCATGATTTCGTAACTCTATTGAACGCCTTCGAAGAAACCAAGAAAGAGAAATCGCGTCCGTCCATGGTTATCGCCCATACGATCAAAGGTTGGGGCTTAGAGATGGCGGCTAATCCCGGAAACCATTCGGCCATCCCCGATGCGCCCGAATTAGATTTACTCGCCGAGCGCGGCGGCATGCCTAAGGGCGAAATGTTCGCGCGCTTCGACCCGAAATCCCCCGAAGGACAGTTCCTGAAAAAGCGCGGCGAAAAATTGCACGCCGATATCCTGGCGCAACACGCGCTTAAAGAAAAGAACGTCGCGAAATTTAAAAAGATAGGCGAAGAGCTCGGCGAAATTCCGGAAACTTTGGATATCAATTTCAAGATGGCCAACTACCCGCACACGCAGTGGATGCTCGGCCAGTTGACCGCGAAACTGACGCG
This sequence comes from Pseudobdellovibrionaceae bacterium, assembly GCA_947444305.1. Classification (GTDB taxonomy): domain Bacteria; phylum Bdellovibrionota; class Bdellovibrionia; order Bdellovibrionales; family UBA1609; genus JALHOQ01. The sequence continues at coordinate 118,497 of CANEZP010000011.1, forward strand.
CATCGCGAACACTTCGCTTGATCCTAAAAAGTTAAAAGAAAAACAGAAAGCGCTGAGCGAGACCGAAAAATCGTTCAAGCTCGCCGCCGAGATGCTGATTTCAATGGCGCCCGACGTGGGCACCTCGACCAACCTGAACCCGGCGATGGACGGCAAGATCTACCAGGCCAACGATTCGACCGACATCGAATCCGAAATGGGCGTGAAAGATAAGTCCGTTCCCGATTTGACCCCTGGCCAAGAAGAAAACGATCGCTTCCTCCGCTTCGACATCCAAGAAGGCAACGTCATGTCGTGCGCGGGCTCGTTCGGTAAAGTGCGCGACACGCTCGGCATTCCTTTGATCCCGCTGATGACCGTTTACGATTTCTTTATCAAGCGCGCGCTCGATCAGTTATTTTACAATTTGTACTGGCGCTCGTCATTCATCCTCGTGGGTACGCCCAGCGGTGTGACTTTGTCGCCCGAAGGCGCGCAGCACGGCTGGAAGAGCGATATCCAAGTGCCGAACCAAATCACTTGGGAGCCCTTCTTCGCGCAAGAACTCGATTGGATTTTCAGCGACGCGATCAAACGCATCATGACGTTCAACGACGAAGACCGTAACGGTGTGGTCATCCGTGGCGTTACCCGCGGCGTCGATCAAAAGATGTTGATGAATCTCTTGAAAACGCAACGCCGTTACAAGACCGACCAGGGCGTCGAGCTCGCCGCGCAAGGCATCGACAATCCCGCCGGCGGCACCGACGAATCCACGGTCGAAGCCGTGGCCGATGCCGAAGTGATGAAGCAATTGCGTGAAGATGTTTTGAACGGCGGTTATTACCTAATCGATTACCGCGGTTACGCGGGCTACAGCCCGGCCGACAACGTGGTGAACATCGTCGCGATGGGTTCGCCCACGACCGAAGCGGTAAAAGCTTCGCGCGCGCTACTTGAGCGCGGCATCTACGCCAACGTGATCGTGTGCACGAGCTCCGACCTGTTGCTCGGAAATCCCGCGCACCTGAACGGTTACGAACACCTCAAGCAAACGCTTGGTCTCACCGGCGATTTATTTTTAAAAGGTGTCGACGCGACCGACTCGGGCGAGATCCGTACGCTCGCCGGCCGCCGCGTTCCGATCGTCAGCGTGCACGACGGTGAACCCGGGTTACTCGACAATATCGGTTCGGTCGTCGGGGTTCGCCAAGAGGCTTTGGCGGTACGGAAGCATTCGAAGTGCGGGCGTCCGACCGACGTATACGCGTATCACCACATCGACGCCGATTCGGTCGTCGAAGCCTGCGGTAAAGTGTTGAGCGAAACGGCTTTGGAAAACGTGATCATCGAAGGCCAAGCGTCGGCGTCGAACGGCCGGCACGCGGCCGATTGGCGCGAACTCTGGCCGTCACGCAACGCCGAGAGCTCGCAAGACAATTAGTTTATAAAGTTTCGACCCACTTCACGATAACTTTATCGCCCGATTGCAACAGTCCGTCCTTAAACGTCAGGTTCGAAGGCTGACCCACCGTGAAGGTGAAGTCGGCCGCGTCGACGGCGGTTTTGACGCCTGCGCGGTCGATCGAAACGCTTTCGATTTGCGCGGGCTTCACTAAATTCAGAGTGTACGAGCGCAACGCAAATGATTCGATGAACTTACCCAAGTCGCCCATCGCGACGTCGTAATTCTTCGCGCAGATGCTCGATACGAACGCTTGCTGCGGCAATAGATCGCCCAGTCCGCGGTAAAGCAGACCCTTGTTCTTTTCGGTTCCGGCGGGGCACATTTCGGTCATGTTCGCTTTCACGTCGTTGATCACGAACGAAAGGCGGAAGCTGTTCATGCCGAGCGTAGAGATCGCGAGCGCCTTCGTTTGTTCGATCGCGCTCGAACCGGTGTCGACGAGTGAATCCTTGATGATGGTTTCGGTTTTCTTGAGCCCATCGACCAAACCATATTCTGCGCAAGGGTCACGCCATTGCGAGGCCTGAACCGACGGGGCTTTCTTCTTCATGTATTCGGCGACGTTGGCGTAGTTCACGCCGCCGTTCATGAAAGCTTTGCCGCACAATCCTTTTTCCGTTTGGTTCGCTAAGGTCAGCGTCGTTACGCTCTCGGCGTGGACGAATTTGCACGTGTTGGTTTGCGCGACCGGAATATTGAGGCTGGTCGCCGCGGCTTGTTGTTGCGCGCTTGAGCAAACAACCGAAGCCGACGAGACGGCCGTCGCCGGGCAAAGCGCCGGTGATTTTGCGCAATCGATGTTGACGCTGCGGTTTTGCTTACAGGCTTCGGTCAAACCACCGTCCATCACGCAGGCCGGATTGTCGTGCACCAAAGTCACGCGCAAAACCGTCGAGGCGCTGTAGGTCGCGCGGTAAGTGAACGGCGCTTTGCAATCATTCGTGGCCGAACACTTCGCTTCGGCCGCGGCTATCTTGTAAACGTCGTCGGCGGCCCCGTAGCAGTTTTCCATCTTGATCGAATCGTCTTCGTCACTAAGGACGACGACGGCCACGCGGTCACCCGGCGCTACGATCTTATTGGCTTCTTTATCTTTAAGTACGCGAAGCATCGTGCAAAGTCCCGATTCTTGGTCGGCACCGTTCACGCCTACCGCTTTAATTTTCGCTTCGAGCTTGTTGCTGATCGCGGTCATCTCGGCGTCCGTCATGTTCGAACGGAAGCCCAGCGGTGCGTTGTTTTCGAGCGCGAGCGATTTGGCTAAACGGAATTTATTTTTGCGAACGTGCGGTTTGCCGTTCACCTGCGCGGCCGTGACCACGGCCCCGGCGGCATCGACGTATTCGATCGCTAAAGCTTCGGCCGAGGTGTTCGCCGATCCGGGCGTTGCGCTCGTCGTGTACATGTGGAAGTCGACGTTCAACTTTTGTGATTTCAATTTCGCCAGCATGCCCTTCACGCCGGTCGCCAAAAGATCTTGGTAACGTTTCATGCTGTTGGAGTTATCCACGATCATGATCAGTTTCACTAGGGGTAAATGCTCCTTCTGACCCGTCTGCACGTTGAACTGATATTCGCCTTTTTCAGGGATGGGTTCCGCGGGCACGACGGGTTCAACCGTCTCGCCGCTTTGACTATTTAGTGCGTCGCCGCCGTTGAAGCTGACCGGTTGCGCGCAGTTTTGAAAAACCGAGAGACCAAGCGCTAAGGCTAAGGCCAGACCGATAACACGCATGTACATAGTGAACCCCTCGGTGATCAAATTCTTTATTCGAGACTTATTTAGTTAAACACAGCCATCACAAAAGCGCTGAACTTTCAGACAACCGTCTAACTAAGGTACGTATCAATTTGAGGCGACGTTCACGTCCTCGACTAAGGCCGCACCCAAAATTTTATTGTGCCGAAGGGGTAACATTATTAACCTTTCTTATGCTGTGGCTTTTGCTTCTCTCCGCGAATACTTTTGCTTCATTTTCCTACTTATCGAGCCAGATCGACGAGTCCATAAGTTCCGAGCTGGTGACTTACCTCAATCAGCGAGGTCCGGGTAAAGTCTCGACTAAGCGGATGGAAAATGAGCCCCTAACCGCGATACTTAAATCTGATTCTTGGATGTCGCAAACGGGCCCGGGCCGCTTCGATCTCGGCTTCGTTTCGGCGATCTACTCTACGCATGGGCAACAACTCGCCGCGTGGGACGAGAAGGTCGGCATCATCTTAAACAGCGATTGCTCACATCAGGTTGAAAACTGGTTACCCGAAAAGCAAGCCGCGCAAAGCTGGAAAATAAACGACGAGGAGAAGCAAACACGCGGCGATGTGCCGGGTTGTCTCTTAGAAGCGCTAAAGAACCACAAAAAAGAGATCGTCGCGAAAGCCGGAAGTGCCTTGCGAACCAAACTTGACCAGATGGCGAAAAGCAGCGACCGGGCCCGGGCCATGAAATTGGCGACGTGCCGATCGGGCCGGGGAAGCGAATTCCATCTTAACCTTCGCGATGACGACGGCGCGGATCATGTACTCTCGGGTATGAACGCTAAGCAAAATGGCTTTCTTCGATTCAATCTCGAAGGCGAGGCTTCGCCCGAAGGATGCCGGGTCTCGCTTAAGAGCACGACCGCCGGCCCGCGCGCACCGAAATACACTTCAAACATCAAGCTGAATATGAACGCGAAAACTCCGATGGTTCAGTTCTCGTCTTCCGACGGTAAGAAATTGAATTGTCGAATCGGCGAAGAAGTTTACGAACGGCTAGCGCGGTGTGAGTTCAAGGCGAAAAGGATTATGACTTCCGAACTGCCGGCCAAAGTTGATTCGGCGACGCAAAAGTAAAACGCTTCTAAATCATTTCTCCGTCACAACTTTTGAGCGATGGTCAGACCTTCGACGGTCGGGATCAGTGTCGAGTTGTATTTTTTGGGGTCCGCTAGCCGGGCGTTGAACTCTTTCATCACGGCGATTTGTTTTTCGCCGATTTGGCGGTCGCGGGTTTCGCCCCAGAACGCGCCGAAAAGAAAAGTGTTGTCGCCGACGATGTAGCCGCCCGGGCGAACGTTGCGTTCGGCCCAGTCCAAATATTTTACGTAGCCCGCTTTGTCGGCATCGATGAAGACCATGTCGAACGGGCCTTCCACTTCGATGTCGCTGAGCAAGTCGGCGGCGTCGCCGCTGAGGGCGCACACTTTTTTGCCGGCGTCGAAGCGTGCAAAAAACTTTTGCGCGATGGCGAAGTTCACCGGGTTTTTTTCCAGTGACCAGATTTGCCCGTCGTCCGGCAGCACCTTGGCCAGCGCCAGCGCCGAGTAGCCGAACAGCATCCCTACCTCGACGATTTTTTTCACGCCCGTTGCGCGCACGAGGAACTGAAGGATCCGCGCTTCGCTTCCCGAGACCGACATGTGATCAAGATTGTGCCGGTGCAGCTCCGCACGAATCTCGGTCAATTCGGAATCGGCTAAACCAAATGTTTCATTCAAATATTTTTGTTGGGGCGTTTCGGTGTCCATGGTTCATAAATACAGCATAAAAGTTTGTTCGGTGCTATGGTGCAAAGCCTCATGAGTGATTTCAAATGAGTAAAGTTCAACTCGTTATTTTTGACTTCGACGGCACCCTCGTCGACACCGCGCCCGATTTAATTCGTGCGACAAACTTTTACCTTGAGGCGCAAGGGCTCGATCCGTTGCCCGAAGCGCGCATCCGCGCCGAGATCGGCATGGGTTTACGCAAACTCATCAACGACCTCATGCCGCAAGAAGGTATGGACGACGAACGCCGCCGCCAGATCGAGGGTGAATTCCTAGCCACCTACGACCGTGAATATTTGCACAGCCCGACGCTGTTCGACGGTGCCCGCGAGTTTTTGACCGAGTGGGAGGGACAGATCGCGATCGTGAGTAACAAGCGCATTCGCTACATTCCCCCGATCTTGGAAAAATTAGACCTCCAGCGCCTGCCGTGGACCTCGATCATCGGGGGCGACACTTACCCCAATATGAAACCACACCCTGAACCTTTTTTAGCCGCGATGGCCGCCGCGGGCGTCACGCCCGAAGAGACTTTAGTGGTCGGAGACGGGACGCCCGACATCCTGGGCGCGCTCGCGGTCGGATCACGCAGCGTGGCCGTAGATTTTGGGTACCAGAGCCCCGATTTTCTCATGTCCCTCGGCGCCTGGAAAAGGATCGAAACCTTTCATGATTTGCTCCCGCTCATCCGCACAATAACGTAGTGCTTCACCCCACCCTAGTTTTTGACTAACGCTCAGGTTTAACGCTACACAACAATGTCCATAACGGAGGCACCCTACATGTTGACCAGATTTCTCGTTATCTTCAGCGCTTCGCTGTTCTTGAGCTATTGCACCAGAGGTTCGAAAGTTTCCGAAAATTCGATTCAGTTTCCGATGAAAATGAATCTCTCGTCGCTCGATCCCGCGCAAGCCTCGAACGAAGCGACCAACGAGGTCGGCCCGAACATCAACGAGACTCTTCTCCAATATAATTACTTGAAACGGCCCCTTACGGTCGAGCCCCTCCTCGCCGCGACGATGCCCACCGTTTCCAAAGACGGTCTGGTGCACACTTTCAAAATCAAGCCCGGTGTTCGCTTTCACGACGATGCTGCGTTTAAAGACGGCAAAGGCCGCGAGCTCGTGGCCGCTGATTTTATTTACGCTTGGAAACGCCTGGCCGATCCCAAATCGAAATCCGAAGGCTGGTGGATTTTCGACGGCAAGATCAAGGGCTTCAACGAATGGCGCGATAAACTCACCAAGGGTGAAGCCACTTACGAAACGGCGATCGAAGGGTTGCAAACCCCCGATGACCACACCATCGTCATCACGCTTTCGAAACCTTATTATCAACTCTACTACGTGCTGACGATGATCTACTCTTCGCCCGTGCCGAAAGAAGCCGTCGATAAATACGGCGCCGAATTTTTGAATCACCCCGTCGGCACCGGCCCGTTCGTGTTCGTTAATTGGATCCGCGGCAACAAAGTTGTTTTGAAACGCAACCCGACCTACCACGGAAGCCTTTACCCGTCCGCGGGTGAACCCGGTGATCAAGAAGCCGGCCTCCTTGCCGACGCGGGCAAACCGCTTCCCTTCGTTGACGAACTGATTTTTCACGAAGTTCCCGAAGACCAGCCCCGTTGGTTGAACATGATGCGCGGAAATTTCGACATCTCCGAGATTCCTAAAGATTCCTTCGACGGCGCGGTCGGCCCCGACAAAGAACTTAAGGCCGATATGAAAGCCAAGGGCTTCGAGCTTAAGAAATATAAAGTTCAAGAAGTCGTCTACATGGGCATCAATATGGACGACCCCGTCCTCGGCAAAAACCGCAATCTTCGCACGGCGCTCTGCTACGCATACGATCAGAAGACTCCGATTGAACGTTTCTACAACGGCCGCGCCATCGTCGCGCACTCGATGATCGGCCCCGACATGGATGGCTACGACGAGAGCTTCAAACTTCCCTGCAAAGAGTACTCGCTCGAAAAAGCAAAAGAGTATTTGAAAAAAGCAGGCTTCCCCGACGGCAAAGGTTTAGAGCCGATCGAATACTCGTTTCCGACAAGCGCGACCGGCCGTCAGTTCGGCGAGTACGTGCAAGAGCAATTCGGCAAGATCGGCGTGAAGACCGTTTTGACCGGAAATTCGTGGCCGCAATTCCAAGATCGTTTGCGCAATAAAAAAGCGCAGATGTTCGGTATCGCGTGGGGCGCCGATTATCCCGACGCCGAGAACATGATGCAGCTGCTTTACGGACCGAACGTTTCGCCCGGCCCGAACAGCGCCAACTTCAAGAATAAAGAGTTCGATAAACTTTATGAAGAAGCTTCGAAAATGCCCCCGGGCGAGGCCCGCACCGTCGCGTACAAAAAGATGCGCGACATTTTTGCCGCCGAGCTTCCGTGGATCCCGACCGTTCACCGTTTGGGCTTCCAACTTTCGCACGGCTGGGTTGAGAATTTGAAACCGAATAAAACTCTGCCCAACCCTTTCAAATACATGAAAGTGAATTTGGAAAAGAAAAAAGCGCTGAAGGCTAAGCTCTAATGCTGAAGTTTATCCTGCGCCGCTTGCTGTACATGATCCCGATTTTTTTCGGGATCACGTTGGTCACCTTCGTGTTGTTCAACGTCGCCGGCGGGGATCCCGCCGCGCAGGCCGCGGGCCGTTACGCTACGCCCGATCAAATTACGGTCATGCGCGCCGAGATGGGTTTGAATAAACCTTTGCTCAATCAATACTTCGATTTGGTCACGCAACTTTTTACGTTTGATTTCGGGCGATCATGGTCGTCCAAACAACAGATCTCCCATTTGATTACCGCGGGCATCGGGCCCTCGCTGACGGTCACCTTCCCGGGCTTCGTGATTTCGCTGTTGATTACCATTCCGCTTTCCCTATTGGTCGCGCACAAACGCGGGACCTTTTTTGACAAAGCGACTTTGGTGATTTGCCTGGCCCTTACCGCGATTAGCTCGGTGGTTTACGTATTGGCCGGCCAGTATTTCTTTGCGTTCAGGTGGGGCATGTTCCCGATTTCGGGCTGGGATCCGTCGTGGGACGGGCGTTGGCAGTACGCCGCGCTCCCGATCATCATCATGGTTTCGTTGTCGCTCGGTTCGTACATTTTGTTTTTTCGTACGGTCTTCTTGGATGAGATGTACCAAGATTACGTGCGCACCGCGCGTTCGAAAGGTTTGGGCAACGCCAAGATCTTGCTGAAGCACGTATTGCGAAATGCTTTGGTCCCGATCATCACGTTGGTCGTTTTGCAGGTACCTTTTTTGATTACGGGTTCGTTGCTTACCGAATCGTTCTTCGGGATTCCGGGGCTCGGCGGTTTGATTTACCAAGCGATTCAAGAGGCCGACTTCCCGGTGATCAAAGCGATGACGATTATCTCGGCCGTTTTGTACATGGTGTTTCAGTTGATCAGCGATATTCTCTACGCGCTCGTCGATCCTAAGATCAGGTTAGGTTAATTATGAGTACCGTCGCTACCCAAAATTTTGTTCCCGTCGCCGAGCTTAAAGCCGCCAAGGGCCGCAGCCTTTGGCAAGATGCCTTTCGCCGTTTGCGCCACGAAAAAGTCGCGATGATTTCCCTCGCGATCATCATCGCTTACTTGGTGATGGCGGCGCTTTGCGCGGCCGGTTTGTTGTTCACCAACTACAATGTTACCGATCACGGTGCGGCCTACCTTCCCCCCGGTGCGGGACATTGGATGGGCACCGATATCTTCGGCCGTGACGTCATGGCCCGCGCGGCCCACGGCACGATCACTTCTTTGATCGTCGGCTTTTTTGGCGCGGCCCTCGCGGTCGTTATCGGTACGGTCATGGGCGCGATCTCGGGTTATTTCGGCGGTGTGATCGACGAGTTGATCGTTTGGTTTTACACGACCGTCGACACTATCCCCTACATCCTGCTGGTCGTTGCGTTCTCGTTCGTCGTCGGGCCGGGGCTTTCAACATTGTGCTTAGCCATCGGGTTGACCAGCTGGATCGGCCATTGCCGCATCGTCCGCTCCGAATTCATGAAACACCGTGATCGCGAATACGTCCACGGCGCCACCGCCCTCGGGGCCGGCCACGCGCGACGGATTTTTGTGCATATCTTGCCCAACGTTTTCCATTTGGTGCTGATCAACTTCAGTCTCGGTTTCGTTACCGCGGTGAAGAGCGAAGTGATCTTGTCGTACCTGGGCCTGGGCGTTGCCGCGGGCACGCCGTCTTGGGGCATGATGATCTCCGACGCCAAACTTGAGTTGGCGCGCGAGGTTTGGTGGGGCCTAGCGGCGGCCACTTTCTTTATGTTTTTCTTAGTGTTAGCGTTTACCCTCTTCAACGACGCTCTCCGGGACGCGTTGGATCCGAAACTCAAAAGCCGTTAATTATATTTGATCAATATTTAGGAGCTCCCCATGGCCGACAAAAATAATATCATCGAAGTGCGCAACCTCTCGGTTGAGTTCCGCACCGATGAAGGCACGGTCCGCGCCGTAAAGAACATCTCGTTCAATATCCCGCGCGGCAAAACGGTCGGTCTCGTGGGTGAATCCGGCTCGGGCAAAAGCGTAACCTCGCTTGCGGCGATGCGCTTGATCCCGAATCCTCCCGGCAAAATCACCTCGGGCGAAATTCTGCTCGACGGCAAAGATCTGCTCAAGCTCACCGAAGGCCAAATGCGCGACATTCGCGGCAACCAGATCTCGATGATCTTCCAAGAGCCGATGACCTCGCTGAATCCTGTCTTCACCGTCGGTGACCAGATCGCCGAAACTCTTATGTTGCACCAAAAGTTATCGAAGACCGCGGCGCTCGCGAAGTCTTTGGATTTGATGACCCAGGTCGGGATTCCTAACCCCTCCGAGCGTATTAAATCTTACCCGCACGAACTTTCGGGCGGTCAGCGCCAGCGCGTGATGATCGCGATGGCGATCGCTTGCGAACCCGACGTCCTCATCGCCGATGAACCGACGACCGCGCTCGACGTCACGATCCAAAAGCAGATCTTGGATTTGCTCGCCGACTTGCAAAAGAAATATCAAATGTCGATCTTGTTCATCACGCACGATCTCGGCGTGATCGCCGACATCGCCGACGAAGTCGTCGTCATGTACCGCGGTGACATCGTAGAGAAAGGCACGACCGAGCAAATCTTCACCAAACCGCAACACCCGTACACGAAAGGTTTGCTCGCTTGCCGCCCATCGCTCGACAGCAACCCGCGCCGGCTGCCCGTCGTCTCCGACTTCATGAACGCCGAGGGCCAAGAGCGTCCGCTCGACGTCACGGTCATGAAACAACAAAAACAAAATCGCGTGGTCTCCGATGCGCAGACCACGCTGTTACAAATTCAGAACGTGAAGAAGCACTTCCCGCTTAAAAAAGGTTTCTTCGGCGGCGTGCAAAGCTGGGTGAAGGCCGTCGATGACGTGACTTTAAATGTTCGCAAGGGCCGCACGCTCGGACTCGTCGGCGAATCGGGTTGCGGTAAGACCACGCTCGGCCGCACGATCCTCCGCTTGATCGAACCGACGGCCGGCTCGATCATCTACAACGGCACCGACATCACTAAGCTCGACCGCGAAGCGATGCGCGCCATGCGCCGCAAAATGCAAATCATCTTCCAAGATCCCTACGCCTCTTTGAATCCGCGCATGACCGTCGGTGCCGCGCTCATGGAGCCGATGATCATTCACAACTTGGGCAACGGCCGCAACGAACGCCTCGAAATGGCCGGCGAACTCATGAAGCGGGTCGGCCTCGACCGCGCGATGTTGAACCGCTACCCGCACGAATTTTCGGGCGGTCAACGTCAGCGCATTTGCATCGCGCGTGCGCTCGCCGTAAAGCCCGAATTTATCATCTGTGACGAATCAGTTTCGGCGCTCGACGTGTCGATCCAGGCGCAAATCTTGAACCTGTTATTGGATCTCCAAGAAGAGATGCACCTGACTTACGTTTTCATCTCGCATGATTTGGCCGTCGTAAAATTCATCAGCGATGAAGTCGCGGTGATGTACAACGGCAAGGTCGTCGAAATGAACGACGCCGTCGGCATTTACGAAGCACCCCAGCACGACTACACGAAGAAGCTATTGTCGGCGATTCCCAAAGGTATGCCTAAGCATCTGAGCTAAGGGCAGTGCTAAAAGCAGCGCTAAAGACTTCGCAAAGCCGCCATCGTTTGCGCGCCGTAAGAAGCGGCGCCGAACATGAGCCAGTGATTAAGCAAGTGATACAAGTTATAAACCGTGCGCCGGGACTCGTACCCCGGTCGCCGCGGGAACTCCCTCTCGTAAGCGCCGTAAAATCCGGGCGCGAAGCCGCCGAACAATTCCGTCATCGCTAAATCCACTTCGCGGTGACCGCGGTAGGGCGCCGGATCGATAAGCACCGGTCGGTCACTTAAGTCGCATAAGAAATTGCCGCCCCACAAGTCGCCGTGCACGAGGGACGGCGGTTCCTTCACTTGCCGCAAGATCTCTTGAATCTTCGGCAGCGCTTTTTGGAATTCGGCCTGCAGTAAAAATTCGACGCTCAAAGTTTTATGCGCGAGCAAAGGCTTCAGGCGGTACTCGGCGAAGTATTCGCCCCACGAAATTTCTTTGTGGGCGCGCCGCGGGTTGGTCTGCGGCGTCGTCCCGAGGTGATTGTCGATTTCGAAACCGAATTCATCTTGCGCGACTTTATGGAAGCGCGCGAGTTCGGTCCCGAACGTTTCCCAAAAAGCTCGCGAAGGATTTTTCGTTTCGATCCATTCCAAAACTAGAAAATGCTCGGTGGCTTGGTGCACCAAGGGAATGCGAAGACCGCCCGCGATCTCCGCGAGCGCGCGCAGGCCCGCGGCTTCTTCGATGTAGGAGTTGGTCGAAGTCTTGCTCATCTTCGCGAAGTATTGCGTACCGCCGGCGGTAATGATTCTTTGTGAATCGGCGATGTCGCCGCCCGAAACGGGCGCGGCGGATTCGATCTTTTCGCCGAGGATGCGTTCGAGACTCGCGATCATTGCGCTAACCGTACATTATCTGTGCACTACCCGTGCGCGAGGTGGATCAGCGTATTGACCGTACGCTTTACCTTTTCGATGTCGAAAGGTTTTTTGATGTAGTCGCTGGCGCCGACTTCGAAACCGCGTTTTACGTCGGCGTCGGAAGTGCGTGCGCTTAAAAAAACGAGCGGAATCTCTTTCAAGTCTTGGTTGGCCCGCATCATCTCGGCCAGCTCGAAACCGTTGATCCACGGAAGGCCTACGTCGAGCACGATTAGGTCGACGGGTGCATCGTCCAGCACCGAAGACAACTGCGTGCCGTCGATCGCGGCGAGCACGCGGTAACCTTCACCTTCAAACACGCGCTTCAAAGCAGCGCGAATCGTTTCGTCGTCTTCGATGATCAGAATCGTGCGCTGAATCTTACGTTCTTTCAAACGGCGGATGTCACTCATGTCGACAACGTCGCTCTTCGACATGCGCTCTTTCGTGAGCTTTTCGATCTTATAAACCAAATCCTTGGTGTCGATCTTCCGGCTCATGCGTGGTGATGCTCTTGCGCTTCGAGCCAGCGTTCGGCGTCCATCGCGGCCATGCAACCGGTACCCGCCGCGGTGATCGCTTGCCGGTAAATCGGATCTTGCACATCGCCGCAGGCAAATACGCCGGGCACCGACGTGTAACTGGTTTTGCCTTCGGTCAGCAAGTAGCCCACTTCGTTCATCGCGATTTGGTCTTTGAACAGATCGGTGTTCGGCTTGTGGCCGATGGCGATGAAAATCCCTTCGACCGCCAAAGTCGTTTCTTTGCCCGTTTCGAGATTACGCAGCTTCGCGCCCGTGACGTTTTTTTCGCCCTCGACGTCGGCCAGTTCGGTATTCCAAATGACTTCGATCTTGGGATTGTTCAACACCCGGTCCGACATGATCTTCGAAGCACGGAAGGAATCGCGGCGATGCACGACGTAAACTTTTGAAGCAAAACGGGTCAGGAAGTTGGCTTCTTCCATCGCGGTGTCACCGCCGCCGACGACGACGACCGGTTGGTTCTTAAAGAACGCGCCGTCGCAGGTTGCGCAGGCGGAAACGCCGCGGCCGATCAAACGTTTCTCGTTTTCGAGCCCGAGGTATTTTGCCGTCGCGCCGGTCGAGATGATGACCGACTTGGCTTCGATCAAATCGTTATCGATCCAAATCTTAAAAGGGCGTTTCGATAAATCAACTTTGGTTACGTTCTTTGTAACGAAGCGGGTCTTGAGCCACTCGGCTTGCGAGCGCGTCGCCATCATCAATTCAGGTCCTTGAATCCCGCGCGCGTGACCCGGGAAATTTTCAACTTCGGTCGTCGTCATCAACTGCCCGCCCGACTCGTAGCCTTCGATCATCAACGGCGCGAGATTGGCGCGTGAGGCATAGATAGCGGCGGTCAAACCCGCGGGGCCCGAACCGATGATTACGACATTTTCCATCTTGGTATCCACAAAAACTCCTCTAAATTTCTTGAAGCTATTCTATCAGAGCGGATGCTTTGGGTACACCTTATGACCGCCTTTGTCAGCGCTTACGCTCCAAAGCCAGACGTCATTGGCGACGTCTATCGGATCATAGACTCCGCCTTGCCGCACGCTCGCGTTAAGGGGCAAGAGCGGCGTGTCCATGTAACCGGGAGAGTACAGGCGTAAATCCCAATCGGGATAATCGAGGCGGAGTGAGGCGTGCAGTCCTTTGAGCGCATGCTTGGCCGCCGCGTAAGACGCGGCACCTTTATCCCCGCCGCTTTCCGCAACCGAACTGCCGATCAAGATCACTTGGGGGAAGCGATGCGCTTGCGCCAACGCGTGGAGCACCCGCGCGTGCGAACGGAAGGTCACCTCCCACGCCCATTCATGGTCTTTCCAATTGGCCGCGCCGAACGCCGCGTAGGGCCCGCCCCCCGCCACGCAAAAAACTTTTGCGTAACTTTCTTCGAGCAAGTGCCGAATGACGGTGTCCTGGCCCTCGGCTTTGGCCAAGTCGGCGATTTTATATTCGAAGAGCGGAAGCTGTTGCTGCAGTAAGCGCAGCGGAGCCTCTTTCCGCGCCATTCCCGTAACCGGAAAATTGTTCGCGCACGCTTTTTTTGCTAGCTCGGCGCCCAAGCCCCGGCTCGCCCCTAGTATGATCGCTCGGTCCATCCGGCCAATTTGCATTTATGCCGCGGCTCACGCAATATCTAATGTATGCCGGTCATCTCGTTCGCCAAAAACCAAGCCCCGATCACCGTCGAAGCCGGCGCGAATCTTATGAAGAGCTTGCTCGAGGCCGGCTTGCCCGTGGCGAGTTCGTGCAAAGGCGACGGGATCTGCGCAAAATGCCGGGTTCTGATCGTCACGGGCGCTGAAAATCTTTCGCAAATCAACCCGCGCGAACAGGTCCTCCGCGATCGCTTGCGTATTCCGCGCGAAGCCCGGATTTCTTGCCAGACCGGCGTCCTTGGTGACGTCACGGTCGACGCTTCCTACTGGTAGCTTCTCGGGCACGCGCCTTGCGATACCGCTCCTGAATAAGGAGTGAATATGAATAAAACCTGTTTAATCGTCCGCCTCGCCGCGGTTGTCCTGTCCGCCGGACTCGTATCCTGTGCCAAAGACGATACAAAAACCCGCGACGTCTTCCGCGCGCCGCCCCCGGTGATCAATAGCAAAGGCAAACATGAGCTTCGAGATTGGGACAAACGAAGCGATAAGGTATTAGATCTTCAAGATTCACTCGATCTCTCACCGGCGAAGCCCGTTAAAGTCGAAATCACCACCCGGTGTCGCCGCGACCAGATCAGTTTTGTAGGTAATTTCAGCTTCGTATCCCGCGAAGCCGTTAAGATTTTCCAAATTTTGCCGGACGATGTCCTTACTCGCGATCTCACGAAGGAGAAGGTCGAATGCGCGCTTGAACTTGTTCTGATCAACGCGGCCGGTTCCCGCCACATCTATCATATTAATTCGACACCGATCGCCGACGTCACCGGCGCCGGCGTCATCCTCGAAAAGACCGGCACCGATGAAAAAGTCTCGCGAATACACTCCCGGCAATTAGAAGGGCTGCGTTTGCGTTACCGTAACTCCTCGCCGTCCTCCGCCCAGGTCATTTGCCAAGATATCACCTTCGGTGATTTGCCTTTTGAACACGTCATGGAACTCAATAATTTTGATTTTTCGAGACCCGAGAAAATTCCGGGTTCACCGGCCGACGCGCTGATTGAAAACACGCTTCAACCCTGCCGGATTTTAATCCGCAGTGCCGGACAGGTTCAGCAGGTTGGTCCGCGCTTTCTGCTCCGCATGCCCCATCACCCGATGACCGCCGCGGTTGCGCAGATTCTGATACCAAGCGCCCAAGAAAAAACTTTATTTTTCACGGGGCTGCCGTTGAACATCGGTATCGTCGATATCAAAAACGTGAACCGAGGAAGCCCGCGCTTCTACATCTTGCGCAAAGCCCTTACCGAGAGCACGGTGCATATCTTCGGACCCATGATCAACGGGGCGCCCAACGATTCAAGAAATATCGTAATCAACGCCTTTATTCTTCCCTGGCTTCACGCGAGTCCCGTAGCGACCCCCGGAGTAACCGTCGAAGATAAAGGTGATTCTTGGCGCATCGTCGTTCCCGGCGGAGCCTCCGCCCGGCTTATTCTGAAGGTCGTGCCGCCCCGGGCGCGTGTTTGTCCCGGTTGGTCTTACATTGTGCAGAGTGAAGATCTCGCGGTCGCGGGAAAGTTTGCGCTCACCGAAGTTTCCGATGTTGGTGAAGTGCTGGAGGAAAAAATGATTTATTACCCGCGCATTTCATTCCCGAGCCCGCATAATTTCGAAGCGAAATTAACTAAGCCGATCGCCGGCGCCCCTTGCGCGTGGTGAGGCGGGGCCGCGACTAAACTCGCTCCATTACGGCGTAGCCGATGTGCAGGCCCTGACGGATAAATATGTTCTCGAATTGCGTGATGAAGTTACCGGCCGCGAACTCGGAAGCGTGCAAGTTGTAAGTGAAGCCCGTGACTTTGTACGGGCTGCGCTTGAAGCGCGTCAGTGACCAATTGAAATAGTCCAGACTGTCGGTTTTAAAAATCAGCTTTGAACCCGGGCGCTGCATCTCGAACAGTTGAATGAGGAAGTCATCGCGGATGATCCGGTGTTTTTGCTGGCGCAATTTTTCCCACGGGTCGGGAAAGAAAATATAAACGTCGTTCAATTCACCGGGCGTGAACAATTGATTCAGTAAGTAAGCATTGTAGCGGGCCACGCGCGCATTCTTCGCATCGTGGCGTAGCGCGCGCCGGATCGTTTGAATCAAGGGCTTGTAGCGAAGTTCGATCCCGAGCAAGCAACGTTCCGGGTGTTTAAATGAGTGGTGCGCGAAGTGAAGACCGTTCCCCGTGCCGATTTCTAGATCGAAAGGGGTTTCCGCGGGCACTTGAAAGGCTTCGCTACGCCACTTCCCTTTGAAGGTGGGCGCGCGTTCTTCATCATAGCTCCAAGCGGCGTACTCGCCGTTGAGGCCCGTGACGTATTCGTTCGGGATCGGGATGGTTTTCGTGCAGCTCAGCCGCAATTGACCGCTTTTTGACATACAGAGCGGATAGCACATATGATTTCCGAATCTAAGGAGAAATCATGAATTTTCACCGGATTATCACCTCATCGCTGCTCGCCCCCTGCCTCGTTCTTTTTAGCCTGCGGGCGCACGCCGTACCGGCCGAGGGCCACAAGATCATGATTTCGGCACCCAACCACTACGCGGTCGAAGTCGGCCAGAGAATCGCGCAACAGGGCGGGAACGTCATCGACGTCGCCGTCGCGGTCGGCTTAAGCCTCGCGGTCACGGCTCCCTACTACGCTTCGCTCGGCGGCGGTGGTTTCGCGTTGGTTAAAATGAACGGACCGGTCGAAGCCCTCGACTTTCGCGAAGTAGCCCCCAGGGGCGCGAATAAAGAATATTTTCAAAATCTACCCGCCGGTTCGTCGATGAACGGCGCCCACGCCGTCGCCGTTCCCGGCTTCCCCGCGGGTTTATTCGAGCTGCACCAAAAGTACGGCAAAATGAAGTGGGAGCTTTTGTTTACCGACGCCGTCGCAATGGCCGACAAAGGTTTTGCCGTCACCGGCGGCTGGGTCAACGCCACGGAAAATGAGAAAGACCGCTTTGATCCCGCGGGCCTCGCCGCGTTCTTCAAAAAAGACGCGGTCTCTTACAAGCCGGGTGAAGTTTTGAAACAACCGGGCTTAACGAAAGCGCTCATGTTATTGCAACGGCAGAAACTGAAAGGCTTTTACCAAGGTGAAGTGGCGAAGGACATCGTCGACTCGGTCGCCGCCGGCGGCAGTAAAATCACGCTCGAGGATTTCAAAGCTTACAAAGTTCGCTGGCTGAAACCGCTAACCACCGAGTACGAAGGTCACAAAATTTATTTAATGCCCCCGCCCAGCAGCGGCGGCGTGGTGATTTTATCGGCGCTCAACATGCTTGAGAAATTGGACGTCAAGAGCAAGCCCCTGCTCGGTGCCGACGAATACCACCTCATCGGCGAAATCGAGGCGAGGGCCTTCCGTGGCCGTGTCCTCCTCGGCGATCCTGACTTCCATAAAAATCCGATCCAGTTTCTCACGTCGCAAGATTATCTTGAAAGCATGCGCAAGTCGGTGAACTTGAAGAAGACCGTCGCGGTCAAAGCCATCGCCGAAGATGAAATCAAAGAAAGCGCCGAGACGACGCACTTCTCGGTCATGGATACCGAAGGGCACGCGATCGCGTTGACGGTCACGCTTAACGGCACGTACGGCTCCGGCGTGGTTAGTCACAAGTTCGGCGTCGCGCTGAACAACGAGATGGATGATTTCACGACCAAACCCGGTGAGCCGAACATGTACCGGCTGACCCAAGGGGCCGGCAACATGGTCGAGCCGGGCAAACGCCCGCTCAGCAGCATGAGTCCCACGCTCGTGGAAAAGAGCGGCAAAGTTGTGATGAGCTTAGGCGCCCCGGGCGGGCCGCGCATTATCTCGGGCGTGCTCCAAGTTTTGTACCGTACGCTAGCCCGCGGGATGGACGTCGACTCGGCCGTGCAGGCGCCGCGCGTGCATCACCAGTTCTCGCCGAATATCTTGTTCATCGACCGGCAGAAATTCGCGCCCGAAGTGCTGACCGAATTGCGTAACCGCGGCCACAAGATCGACGAAGGTTGGATGGGCAAAGTGTACGCGATTCGTTTACGTAACGACGGCGTGCTCGAAGCCGCCTTCGACTCGCGCGGCGAAGGCGGGGCCGGCGGAATTTAGGCCGGCTCGACCGTTTCGTTTTTTGCTTACTTGATCGATTTAAAATCGAAAACTTCGACGCGGTTGCGCCCGTTTTCTTTGGCGTGGTAAAGCGCGCGGTCGGCGTAACGGACCATCCCGCGGGCGTCGACTTCTTCCTCGTTCGGGTTGGCGATCGCAAGCCCGAGCGACGCGGTCAATTCCATCGAGTAATATTCGTTCTTGAAGGTACCGTCGGCGATGCGCTGGCGTAAGCGATTCGCGAAAGTGTTCGCGCCTTCGAGGCCGATCTCGGTCAATACGACGAGAAACTCGTCTCCCCCGTAGCGGGCGGCGAAATCCACTTTACGGATATTGTCGCGAATCATTTTACCGACTTGGGTCAGGACAAAACTGCCGAACAAATGATCGTGCTGATCGTTCACCCGCTTGAAGTGATCAAGATCCATCATGATCACCGCGACCGAACGACCGTAGCGGCGCGCGCGGTCGAGTTCGAAATCCAAACGCTTATAGAGTGAACGCATATTGAACAAACCGGTCAGGTCGTCGATGTCGACCAGTTCTTTTAAACGATCGTTGGCTTTCTTTAACGAATCGTTCAGATCTTTAATGCGCAATTGCGAACGCACGCGGCTGAGCAATTCGATCACGTTAAACGGCTTGCGCACGTAATCTTCGGCGCCGGCATCAAGGCCACGGATGACGTCTTCGGTACTTGAATTGGCCGAAACGAAGATGACCGACACGTATTCGTCCCGCACGCGTAACTTCGCGAGCGTTTCGATCCCGTTAAGGCCCGGCATATTCACGTCGAGCAACACTAAGTGCGGCTTCCACTCGTTGATAATTTGTAAGCCGATGATACCGCTCTCGGCCTGGCGGACATTGTAGCCTTCGTACTCCAAAGCTTTCGCAACGAGCGCGCGGTTCATATCGTCGTCGTCGACGACCAAAACTTTGCGCGCTTTATTGTCTACGGGAGCTTGGGCCTGGGCCATATTTGTTTAGTCCTTTATTCCTTCCACCATTAGAATAAATGAGAACTCTTTTGCCAAGAGCTTTAACGCCTCGAAACGTCCAGAAGCGCCCGAGTGGCCCGCCTCGAATTCGGTATACATCAATAATAGATTTTGGTCGGTCTTGTAGTCGCGTAACTTGGCGACCCACTTTGCCGGCTCCCAATACTGGACCTGGCTATCGTGGTAACCGGTGGTCACGAATAAGTGCGGATAGTCGCGCTTAGTAACGTTGTCGTAAGGCGAATACCGTTTCATGTATTCGTAGTCTTCTTTTTTGCGCGGGTCGCCCCACTCGTTGTACTCGCCCGTCGTTAGCGGAATGGATTCGTCGAGCATCGTCGTCAACACGTCGACGAACGGAACGCCGGCCGAAACACTCTTGAACAGATCGGGCCGCATGTTCATGACCGCGCCGACCAAAAGTCCGCCGGCCGAGCCGCCCATAATGTGCAGGTGCTGGGCCGAGGTGTAGCCGTCGGCGATGAGTTTCTCGGCCGAGGCGATGAAATCGGTGAAGGTGTTCATCTTGTTTTTGAGGCGGCCGTTTTCGTACCAGTCGCGGCCCATTTCTGAACCGCCGCGGATGTGCGGTTGCGCGTACACGAAGCCGCGGTCGATCAACGAGAACGCACCCGAGAAAAAACTGACCGAGTTGCTCAGACCGTACGAGCCGTAACCGTAAAGCAGCAGCGGATTCTTGCCGTCGAGCTTCAAACCTTTTCGGTAGACAAGCGAGACCGGCACGGGCGTCCCGTCGGTGCCCTTCGCCCAAATGCGTTTCGATTCGTACTTCGTGCGGTCGTAGCCGGGAACTTCGCGTTCTTTGCGCAAGGTGCGCTTACCGCTCGCGAGATCTTCGTCGTAGACCGCCGCGGGTTGCACGAACGATTCGTAAGCGAAGCGAAGGTCTTTTGAATTGTAATCGTCGAGCCCATGCAGACTCACTTCGTAAGCCGGGTCTTCAAAATTGACCAGGCGTTCGGTCCCCGCCCCGCGCTCACGCACGCGAATTTGGCCGAGGCCGCCCGTCAACTCCGAGACCACGAGGTAGTCGCGGTAGACTTCGAGCTGCTCGCGTAAGATGGCCGGGTCGTGGGCGACGACTTCCTTCCATTCGGACTTCGCGCGCGCGGTCGGCGCCGCTTCCATGATGCGGAAGTTTTTGGCCTGCCAGTTCGTTAAGACGTAGAAACGATCGCCGCCGTCGTCGATCGCGTACTCGTGCATCATCTCGCGCGGCAGGAAGGTTTTAAACTCGGCCTTCGGTGTCGCGGCGTCGAGCACACGCCATTCGGAAGAATCGCGTTTTTGGATATCCATAAATATATAATTGTGGGTCTTCGTGCCCGAGACGCCGATGTTGTAAGTGGTGTCTTTCTCCTCGTAGACGAGTTCGGGCGCCGCGCCCGAGCCGAGTTCAAAACGCAGCAGCTGGTGCGCCCGCAATGTCTCAAGATCTTGGCGTACGAAGAAGAGCGTTTTGTTGTCCTTCGCCCAGGCGAGCGACGGCGTTGAGTTCTCGACCACGTCGGGCAAAGTTTTGCCGGTGGTCAGGTCACGGAAATGAATTTCGTAAATCCGCCGCCCCACGACGTCGACCGCGTAAGCCAGGAAGCGTTGATCGGGCGAGATCTCAACGGCCGCGACCTCGAGGTATTCGTGCCCTTTCGCGAGGATATTCTCGTCGAGGATAATTTCCTCCTTGGCTTCCATCGTCTCTTTGCGCCGGCAATGGACCGGGTACTCCTGCCCGGTTTGGTAGCGCGTGTAATAAAAGTACCCGTCCACCTTTTGCGGCACGCTCGAGTCGTCTTCTTTGATGCGCGCGCGCATCTCGGCGTAGAGTTTCTTTTGCAGGTGGGCGACGGGCTGGAGCGCTTCCTTCGTGCGTTGATTTTCGGCTTTAAGAAAGTCGAGCACGGGCTCGGTATCGCGTTCGTTCATCCAGTAGTAGTCGTCGGTGCGCACGTCGCCGTGCAGGTCGAGTTTGAACGGGATCTTCTTAGCTGGTGTAAACATTGTGGCGTGTCCTTTCGGGAACAAAACTTGCGCAACGGCAATTACGGAAACGAAAAATACGGCGGCGAGGATGGGCTTGATCGGTGATGTCATTTGCTCAACACAACCTCTCGCCTTGTCCTTGTCATTTGTTGACTACGAGCAGCGTCCCCATTAAACATTTTTCTCAATGTCATATGCACACAAAGAAATCGATCAGAAGTGGCAACTCGCCTGGGAAAAAGCAAACTGCTTCAAGACGGGCGAAGACACTTCGAAGCCGAAATTCTACGCGCTCGACATGTTCCCGTATCCTTCGGGCGCCGGTCTGCACGTCGGGCATTTAGCCTCGTACACGCCCACCGACATCGTCGCCCGCTACAAACGGGCCCGCGGCTTTCAAGTCCTGCACCCGATGGGCTACGACGCCTTCGGTTTGCCGGCCGAGCAGTACGCAATCCAAACCGGCATTCACCCGGCGACCACCGTCGCCAAGCTCATCGAGAACTTCCGCCGCCAACTGAAGTCGTTCGGTTACTCGTTCGACTGGGACCGCGAAATCTCGACGACCGATCCCGGTTTCTACAAGTGGACTCAGTTCATTTTTCTTAAGCTTTGGGAAAAAGGCTTAGCCTACCAAAAAGAAGTTCCGGTGAACTGGTGCCCGGCTTTGCGCACGGTCTTAGCTAACGAAGAAGTCATCGACGGTAAGTCGGAACGCGGCGGTCACCCGGTCATCCGCAAGCCGATGAAACAGTGGATGCTCAAAATCACCGACTACGCCGAGCGCTTGCTCGAAGGTCTCGACCGCATCGACTGGCCCGAACGCTCGAAAGAAGGCCAACGCAACTGGATCGGCAAATCCGAAGGCGCCATCGTCAAATTCACGATGGCGCAGTCATCGCCGAAAGCACCGGAGGCTTCCGGTGCGCAACAATCCGCCTCCTTTGATATTTTCACTACCCGACCCGACACCCTCTTCGGCGCAACCTTCATGGTTCTTGCGCCCGAACATCCCCTCGTCGCCAAGATCACCACTCCGGAACAAAAGCCGGCGGTGGATAAGTATGTGGATGAGGCGAGCAAAAAATCGGAAGTTGATCGTAAGGCCGCGACCGAAAAGACCGGCGTGTTCACCGGCGCGTACGCGAAGCACCCGTTTAGCGGCAAAGATATCCCCGTGTGGATCGCCGACTACGTTTTGACGGATTACGGCACCGGCGCGATCATGGCGGTGCCCGGCCACGACGCGCGCGACTTCGAATTCGCCGCCAAGTTCAATTTGCCCGTTCAACGCGTACTTGAAGGTGAAGGCGACCTCCCGTTCGAAGGCGACGGCCGTTTAGTGAATTCAGATTTCTTGAACGGCTTATCCAAAGCCGAAGCGATTCAAAAAATGATCGCCACGCTTGAAGAGCGTCAGCTCGGTACACGGCAAATCAATTACAAACTTCGCGACTGGTTGTTCTCGCGCCAACGCTATTGGGGCGAACCGTTCCCGATCGTCCACATGGAAAAATCGGGCACGATCGGCGTCCCGCTCAACGAACTTCCCGTCGTGCTGCCGCCGGTAGCAGATTATGAACCGACCGAAAAAGGTGAGCCGCCGCTCGCACGCGTGAGCGAGTTCGTTGAGTACACCGATCCCGTGACGAAAGAAAAAGGCCGTAGGGAAACCGATACGATGCCCGGCAGCGCCGGCTCGAGCTGGTACTTCCTGCGTTACGCCGACCCGAAGAACGACGCCGAGTTTTGCGCCTTCGAAAAACAAAAGTATTGGATGCCGGTTGATCTTTACGTCGGCGGTCCCGAGCACACGGTCGGTCACTTACTTTACGCGCGCTTCTGGCAGAAAGTTTTGTTCGATTGCGGCCTCGTCACCCACGACGAGCCGATCAAGAAACTTGCTCACCAAGGCACGATCACCGGACCCGACGGCTTCCGCATGTCGAAATCGCGCGGCAACGTGGTCAATCCCGATGACGTGCGCGAGATTTACGGCGCCGACGCCACACGCCTGTACATTTGCTTCCTCGGCCCTTTCGATAAAGACAAACCCTGGAACACGACGGGAATCGACGGGGTTAAGCGCTTCCTAGATCGCACGTGGCGCCTTATTGCCGATGACGACGGCAACACGCTCGCGTTCAACGACGATGTGCCTTCGCCCTCGCTGAATAAACTTTTGCACAAGACGATCAAAAAGGTCGGCGAGGATCTCGAAAACCTCAACTTCAACACCGCGATCAGCGCGATGATGATCTTGGTGAACGAACTCTACTCACAGAATGTGCGCCCGCGCGCGGTGCTCTTGCCGCTCGTCCAGCTTTTGGCGCCGCTCGCCCCCCACGTCAGCGAAGAGATGTGGAGCCGTCTCGGACAACAAGGCTTCGTGTCGACGGCCGCGTGGCCGACCTTCGATCCGGCGGTGACCGCCGACGACGTCGTGGTGATGGCGGTTCAGGTGAACGGCAAGACCCGCGGCACGGTCGAGCTCAACATCGCCGCCTCCGAAGATGACGCCGTGGCTTCGGCCCGTGAGGTGATCGCCGTGAAAAATGCGCTTGAAGGAAAAAATGTTGCAAAGATTATCTATAAGCCCGGTAAGATTCTGAACATCATCATTAAGTGATAATACGGTCCTAAATAGGAGAGCACGAATCTAATGAGCGAATGGAATACCCGAAAATCATCTGATCTCTACGGGATCAATTATTGGGGCGCGAGCTACTTCCGCATTAACGATGAAGGCCACGTCGAAATCCGCCCGTCGGGACAAGACGGCCCGGCCCTCGACCTTTTCAATCTGATCGGCGATTTGCAAGAGCGTGGCATTCGCATGCCGATCCTTTTGCGCTTTCCCGATATCATCAAGTCGCGCATCGAATTGCTGGCCGGCTGTTTCGCCCGCGCCATCGAAGAGAACAAATACACCGGCGTCTACAGCGGCGTGTACCCGATCAAGGTGAATCAGCAAAAACACCTTGTCGAAGAAATCCTCGAGTTCGGTAAGGCACACCGTTTTGGTTTAGAAGCCGGCTCGAAGCCCGAATTGCTGATCTCGCTCGCGCAGATGGACACGCCGAACGCGCTCATCATCTGTAACGGCTTTAAAGATCAAGAGTACATTGAGATGGCGCTGATCTCGCAAAAGCTCGGACGTACGACCATCATCGTGGTCGACCGCTATTCCGAGCTGCAAATGATCATCAATGCTTCGAAGCGCTTGAGCATTCGCCCGATCATCGGCTTCCGCGCTAAGCTCAATACTCCCGGCAGCGGCCGCTGGTCCGAAACTTCGGGCGCGAAATCCAAATTCGGCCTTACTCCTTCCGAAATCGTTCGCGGCGTTGAACTGCTGCGCGCCGAAGGCATGCTCGACTGTTTGCAGTTGATTCACTTCCATATCGGTTCCCAAATCCCCTCGATCCAGGCGATCAAAGCCGCGATCAAGGAAGGTGCCCGGTTCTTTACCGAGATTTACGCCATGGGCGCGAACCTAAAATACATCGACGTGGGCGGCGGTCTCGGCGTGGATTACGACGGCTCGGGTAAATCCGACTCCTCGACCAATTACTCCGAACAAGAGTACGCCAACGACATCGTTTCGGTTTTGCAAAGCATCTGCGAAGAGAAGAAAGTCCCTGCGCCCGACATCATCTCGGAATCAGGCCGCGCCTTAGTCGCGCACTCGACCGCGCTCGTGTTTGACGTGCTTGGACATAACGAAGTCACTTTACGTGACCACATCGTCGTCGGCGCCGACAAAGAGAGCCGCTTGGTCCAAGACCTGTGGGACATCTACCGCTCGCTCAACGAAAAGAACGTAAACGAGTACTACAACGATTTGATCGAGAAGAAGCGCGACACGCTTCAGCTCTTTACCTACGGCGTGCTATCGCTTGAACAACGCGCGAAGGCCGAAGATTTATTCCGTGCGATCGCGACCAAGATCGTCGACATCGCACGCAACAACTCCGAGATGGACGACATAAAGTACGCGCTCGAACAAGAATTGTCCGACTCGTACTTCTGTAACTTCTCGGTGTTCCAGTCGTTACCCGACTCGTGGGCGCTCGATCAGTTGTTCCCGATCATGCCCATCCACCGCTTGCAGGAACGACCCGACCGCCGCGCGGTCTTGGTCGACATCACTTGCGACAGCGATGGTCACATCACGAACTTCATCGATACCGACACCGGCGGCGAACAGAAGTATCTTGAAGTGCACACGCTCGAAGCGGGCCAGCCCTATTACCTGGCCGCCTTCCTCACGGGCGCTTACCAAGAAATCTTGGGCGATCTGCACAATCTGTTCGGCGACACCGATGCCGTGCACATTTCGCTGACCGAAAACGGCTACCACATCGACCACGTGGTCGAAGGCGACGACATCAAGGAAGTGTTGGCGTACGTGGAATACAATCGCTCGGATTTACTCGAGCGCGTACGCAAAGCTACGGAGAGCAGCATTCTCAAAGGATCCATCTCGCGTTCGGAAGCCCGGCTTTTGCTCGAGCACTACGAACGCGGCCTCTCAAGCTACACATACCTCACGGAAGAAACGGCGATGCCGTTCCAACCGCAAGTTAAAAAGGAGTCGTCGAATGGCGCAGCAACAGCAAATGGGACCGATCACCAAGTTCATCACTCAGAATTATCGACACTTCAACGCGGCAGCACTTAAAGACGCCGCCGAAGCTTACAAGCGCCACCTCGACAAGGGCGGCAAGATGATGGTCACCTTGGCGGGCGCGATGAGCTCGGCCGAGCTGGGCATCTCACTCGCCGAGATGATCCGCCAAGATAAGATCCACGCGATCTCATGCACGGGCGCGAACCTCGAAGAAGATATCTTCAACTTGGTCGCGCACAACGATTACGTGCGCATCCCGAACTACCGCGAGCTTTCCGTCGATCAAGAGATGGCTTTGCTCGAAAAACATTTGAACCGCGTGACCGACACTTGCATCCCCGAAGAGCAAGCGATCCGCCGGATCGAAAAGCAGATTTTAGGTAAGTGGGAAGCCGCCTCCGCCAAGGGTGAGAGCTACTTCCCGCACCAATATTTCTACCAAATTATCCAAGACGGCTCGCTTGAGCAGTACTACCAAATCGATCCGAAGAATTCGTGGATGCTCGAAGCCGCGAAGAAGAATCTGCCCATCGTCGTTCCCGGCTGGGAAGATTCCACTTTAGGAAATATCTTTGCCGGCCACATGCTGCAGGGAAAAATCAAACGCGATTGTCTTAAAATGGGCGTCGACTACATGGTTGAGTTAGCGAATTGGTATATGAAGAATGAATGCAAACAAGGCATCGGTTTCTTCCAGGTCGGCGGCGGGATCGCCGGCGACTTCCCGATTTGCGTCGTGCCGATGTTGCAGCAGGATCTTGAGCGTGACACGCCCAAGTGGTCGTACTTTTGCCAAATCAGTGATTCGACGACTTCGTACGGCGGCTACTCCGGCGCCGTCCCGAACGAGAAAATCACTTGGGGCAAACTCGACAAAAATTCCGAACGCCACATCATCGAGAGCGACGCTTCCATCGTCGCCCCCCTTGTTTTCGCGTACATCCTAAATCAGTAATTACTGACCAAACATTTGATCAAAGAATCCGCCGGGCGGCTGGCGGTATTGCGGCGGCGGTCGCTGCTCGAAGCGGGGCCGCTGCGGTTCGTAACCGCGCGGCTCAAACGGCATGGGGCGTCCGTAGGCATCGTAGCCTCCGTACCCTTGCTGCTCGCGCATTTGTTGTTCGCGAAGTTCTCGCGCGCGGCGTTCGCGCTGTAAAGCACGCTGGCGTTCACGCTCGCGGCGAACCCACGGATCTTCGGCATCCCGGTCCCTGTAAGCAGTCGGAGCGGAGGGCCTGCGCACCTGGCCTCGCGGTTGATCATCGTCCGCGCTATCGGGCGGCGGCGTCGTGGGCGGTCCGTTCGGATCTCTCTCGGGCGTGGTGCGGGCTTCGCGCGGTGATTTGCCCGGGATGACACCTTGGTCATTGTTCTTCGCGACCGCGCGGGGGCGGGGCAAAGCATTCAAGAACGGATCTTTCGTTTCGAGCGAAGACAGCAGATCTTGCAAACGCTTCGTCGGATACTTTTCGAAGTACTCGACCATCTTGCGAAGCACGTTCGCGAACGTATGGTTCGTTACAACTTTAAAATCTTTCACGGCGGTTTCGAAATCGGTCATCAAGTCGAGCTTGCGCGAGCGGATCGGCGTGTCGTTCATCACGATCCATTCCGTCTGCGGGCGTTCGAGCAAGAAAATGTATCCGGAGTCGTCGCCCTCGGGCATGACCGCGATCACGACGAAGAGTTCGGTCGTGTAGGACTTGATTTCGACCGTCGTGCGGCCGTCTTTCGTGGTGTAAAGTTCTCTGGCCCCGTCGCGGAGATCCCCTTTCAGGGTGACCGCCCCGCCTTTTTGATTCATGCGCAGATCGAAGCGGGCGTTACGCTCCCAAGTGAAAGACTCGACCGACACCTGCGTCGAAGCCTGAGCCTGAACCTGAGCCTGAGCTTGGGCCACGCCCGCGAGAGCCAAGAAACCGGTTATCATCCATAAAGTTAAACGCACCGTAAGCCTCCAAGAATACGACCATGAATTTTCGACCCGATCCGACTAAAGCTTCGCCAAGGCCTGGAGCCTTGAAACCAACTAAAACCGCGAGCGATCGATTGCCTTATTCCTATCGCAAGATTTGTTCCATTGATCGCGCGGCGCGCTTATCTTCGGCGGCGCGCTTATCTTCGGCGGCCGGCTTATCTTCGGCGGCCGGCTTATCTTCGGCGGCCGGCCGTACGGTAAACTCGCATGGGCCAACTGATCTCCGCGCCGCTCACGGCTCGATTGCTCGGGTCCTGGGAAATGCGGAAGGCGTGGGCGTCCGCGCTAAAGATTTCGAGCAGAAAGTATTTCTTTTCGATCTCACCGTTCGGATCGTAAGAGACGTACATTTGAAACGGCCGGCGATGAGAATAGACCCGCAGCGTGTTCAAAAGCTTAGCGTAGGGGATCTCCGAGAGCGAGTTGAAGAAGTAGTAATGGTCGCCAAGCGGAACTTCATCGACCAAAAGGTTCTTACGTTCGAAGCGGATCTTTGACCCAAGCTGAAACCGCTCGGCCCAGGCGCGCGCCAACTCGAGCCGACCGGGTTCAATCTCAACCCCCGTAAACTCAAGATCGGGATACATCGCCGCGGTGAACGCGGCCACCCGCCCGATGCCCGAGCCGATGTCGACGAGTCTTTGCCCGGGTTTAAAATATTCAGGCTTCATCAATTGCGCGAGCCAGCCGTAGTTGGACCAGAGAATGTAGGCCGCCGCACCCAACCATTTGCGTTGCCCGTCGGCGCGGTCTTCCATCTCGCCGGGACCGAAGTTCTTACGTTCCTGGCGGGCCGCTTCGAGCGCGTCGATGCCCAATAACGGATCGAGCGCGTAGAGCGAGATAAATTTATTCTTATCCAGCCGCGGGTCGTGAATATAACGGCGAAAGAGCGCGGCCCGCTCATTCCACGGAATCTCGCGCCGAACGAGCTCCCGACCCAAGACTTCGATCATGTTCGCTTTGTGGTAAAAGAAGTTTTTGCGTAGCCAAGTGGTCCGCGCAAACACGTCCGCGAAAAGTTTTGGATTTGGCTCCGGCTTCTTAAAGAACTGCAAAATTTCACGCGCGGTCGTCTGATCCGTATCGACCTGGGCCCCCATTCGCCAACCTTCGGCGAACAAAACCAAGTGGGCCACGAGCGCTTCAGGCGAGAGATCGCGTTCGAACCTTGGATTTGTTTTTTGCATTTCCAAAAGCTGATCGCGCACGAGCAAAGCCGTCACCGCGGCCCGCGCGCGTGGCCCCAAAGGCGCGAGATCCAAACGGCAATCGTCTACGGTCACGCCGGCCGGCGGAGTTCCGACTTCGAACTTTGCCCAGACCAGACGCGGCGCCACGGCCAGCGTGAAGATGAGAATATAAAATTTTAACATGGGCATATCTAACCGGTTTGCAAGACGGTCGCCACAATGAGCCGCTCTCAGGAACCGCGGAGGCGAACGGCCCCGTTTGGGCTTTGGACGACGATGAAGATTTAACCTCACCGCCGCCGTAGCGCTAAAGCGCTACGGACTTCCGCGGGTCGTAGGCTTCGCGTACGCCCTCGCCGATGAACGTGAGTGCGGTGAGTGAGATGATGATGGCGAGCGAAGGGTAGACCGCTAACCACCACGCGATGGTGAAGTAGTTCTGCGCTTGTTGCAGCAACTCTCCCCAGCTGGGGGTGGGCGGCGGCAAACCCATGCCGAGGTAATCCAAGATCGCTAACGTGTAAATGTTCGCGGCGATGGTCGTGGGCGAAAAAGTGATCAACGGGCTAAGCGCGTTCGGCATGATGTGCGTGAACAGAATGCGGGTCGTGCCCACCCCTTGCGCTTTGGCCGACTCGACGAAATCGCGTTTGCGTAAGCGCAAAAATTCGGCGCGCATGTAGGTCGACAAATTCATCCAGCCCAGGATGACCGAGAACGCGACCAACAACGACATCGATGCGCCCAAGAACGCGATCAAGGTGAGCAACACCAATAGGTACGGCAGCGAATCGAAAACTTCGACGAAACGCTGGCCGACCATGTCGACCTTGCCGCCCCAATATCCCATGACCGCGCCGGCGACCGTTCCTAATAAGAATGAGAAGAACCAAGCGAGCACCGCGAAGCCCATGCTGTAACGAAATCCGTAGAGCAAACGTGAAACGACGTCGCGGCCACGGTCATCGGTGCCGAACCAATTGTCTTTGCTCGGCGGCGAAGGGTAAGTCGCCATGGCTTCGTTCGATTCGAACGGATTCCAGCGGACGACGGGCCAAATCGCCCAGTTGCCGTTGTCTTTAAGATTGATCGCCCGGTAATTCGTGACGAAACCTTCCTGCCCGAAATCGGTCGGATAGTAGGTTTTGAAAACCGGAAAATAAACGGCGTCGTTGTACTTCATCACCACGGGCTTGTTGTTCGACCAAATCTCGGCCGTGGAGCTGATAAAAATAAAAATCACGATCAGGTACACGGACCATACGGCGCGCTTCACGCTCATGAAGCGGCGAAAACGTTTGATCGTCAGTTCGTTCGTCGTAAATCTTTCGATCATTGGAAATCGATCCTTGGGTCAACGAGCACGTAAGTTACGTCGGAAATCAAACGGCCGATCATCGCCAACACGGCTTGCAGAAAAATCAACGCCATCACGACATTGTAATCACGCGCGAGCAAAGCGTTGTAACCGAGCACGCCCATACCGTCGATATTGAAAACCTGTTCGATGATGATCGAACCCGCGAAGAACACGGTCAGAAAACCGCCGAGGCCGGTCAGGATCGGGATCAAAGCGTTGCGGAGCGCGTGCTTGTAGATGACCGACTTCTCCTCGAGGCCTTTGGCGCGCGCGGTGCGCACGTAATCTAAGCGTATCTCTTCCATCAGAGAGTTTTTCATGAGCAGGACGAGCACGGTGAAACCGTTCACCACGTAGCAAGTCAGCGGAAGAACGAAGTGATGGGCGCGGTCCACGATTTTGCCCCAGGTCGAGAGTGACTGATATTGATCCGAATAAAGCTCGCCCAGCGGAAAGATATCGAGGAAGGCCCCGCCCGCCAAAAACTGCCGCATCAAAATACCGAGAATTAACGGCGGCACCGAATACGCCACCATCAACGCGGCGCTGGTCCATAAATCAAAAGCACTGCCGTCCCTAACCGCCTTCGCGATACCGAGCGGAATACTAATCATGTAAATCAAAAGCAGAGACGTGATCCCGAACTGCAGCGAGATCGGCAATTTATCGAGCAACACGTCGACGACCGGGCGTTGGTATTTGAAGCTTTCGCCGAAATCCAAAGTGACGATGTTCTTGAGCCAGATAAAATAGCGGATGTGCGCCGGCTTATCGAAACCGTACTGCTTTTTGATGTTCTCGAGAATCTCGTTCGAGACGCCCATCGCCGAGCCGCCGGAACCCTGCCCCGCGCCGAAACGAATACGGCTTAAAGCTTGTTCGACCGGACCACCGGGCGCGATATTAATGAGGCAAAAGCAGACGATGGTGATCCCGAATAAAGTCGGGACCATCCATACCATGCGTTGTAACGTGTATTTGAACATTCTTAAGAATTCTCTACATGCTGAGCGGGTACCAGTACTGCAGCGAATAGCCGTACTGGTAAGTGGGCTTGTCGTAACCTACGCGGCTGTTGAGCAAGAACAAGTCATACTTGTTGTTGAACAGCAAAGTGTAAGGCGCATCGTTCGAAATCAAGCGAACCGCTTTTTGCCACATGGCTTTGCGTTTGCCGTCGTTCATTTCTTCACGGGCTTGGTCGATGAACTTATCCACTTCTTTGTTGGAGTACGAAATGAAGTTCGAGCCGCCCATGCGCGCCGAATCCGTGTGCCAGATTTGCTTCAAGTCATCCTCGACCGAACCGCCGCCCCACGAGAGCGTTACGGCGTCGAATTTTTGTTCTTCGAGCAATTTAGTGAAGGTGTTCCATTCGATCAGCTTGATCTCCATGTCGATCCCGGCTTTTTTGAGATCTTCTTTGTACATGGTGAAGTACTTTTCAACGTCGCGGTTCGAAAGTAGCAACGCAAATTTAAATTCTTTGGTCGCGCCGTTGAACTCGCGCTCAAGGATTCCGTTTTTGTCTTTATCGGCCCAGCCGGCTTTGGTGAGCAACGCTTTGGCTTTCGCGGGATCGTACGAAACGGCCTTAACGTCGGCGGGCATGAAATCCGATTTGTAATAAACCGGGCCTTTGCCTTCGACCACTTTGCCGAACATGAATTTATCGATCAAAGTTTGGCGGTTAAACAAGTGCGACAAAGCCATACGGGTGTCTTTATCGGCGAAGATCGTAGGCTTTTGCGTCGAGGGATCTTTGAAATTCCAAGCGATGAAGCCCCAGTTTTTCGGGCGTTTGTTTTCGGCCTGGATTTTTTTAACGGTGGATCCGAAGGGCTCACCGACGGCTTTTTTCTCGAACGTTTCGGGGCGAACACTTTCCATGAAATCGAGCTGGCCTTTTTTAACCATCTCAACTTGGAGGTTCTCTTCTTTGATGAAACGGAAGTTCACGCGTTCGAACTTCGCTTGGGCGTTGAAGCCGGGTTTGTCTTTGGCCCAATGATTCGGATCACGCACCATCATCAAGTTTTTACCGCGGTTGT
Organism: Pseudobdellovibrionaceae bacterium; assembly: GCA_947444305.1. Classification (GTDB taxonomy): domain Bacteria; phylum Bdellovibrionota; class Bdellovibrionia; order Bdellovibrionales; family UBA1609; genus JALHOQ01. Next base: position 150,993 of record CANEZP010000011.1, read on the forward strand.
AGGCTTCCACCTTGTAAGGACCCGAACCAAGAATGGCCGCGACGGGGAACTTTGCTTTGGGATCAACGTAAGCGTGCTTCGGCAAAATGGGCGTGAAACCTTCGCTGGCCAAAACCATCAAGTTTTTGAAATACTTTTTCTTCATCTTGATGATGACGGTGTGGGGATCCGGCGTGGTCACGCTTTCAACGTCTTCGTAATAGGGCATGCGGTGCGAAGCTTGGTATTGCGGATCGCGAACGCTTTCGATCGAGAACTTCACGTCTTCCGAAGTGACGGGCTTACCGTCGGAAAATTTGGCGGCCTTATCGAGGTGGAAGGTGTAAGTCAGGTTGTCTTTGGAGATTTCGTAGCTCTCGGCCAATTCGGGCTCGTACTGGTAGGTGTCGGGATTCATGCGCAAGAGACCTTCCATCGCGTACTCTTGAATGTCGCTGGAGTATCCGTCTTGGCTGTTCAAAGGGCTTAACTTTTCGGGCTCGCCCAAAACGTTGCGGTTCAGCACGCCGCCGATTTTAGCGTCGGGCTTACCTAACGGTGTAACTTTCATGGGAGGAACGGCGGCATAAATCGAGGAAGCAAACGACAGCGCCAACAAAAGCAGAGTGGACCGGATCATGGAGACTTCTCCTAATAATATAACGACAGCGCGTGCCTGCGGTGTCTGGATATGGATTATTCGCGCGTTGCGGCAATCTGGACTGCCTTAGCGGGCTTCAATTTATACACATCAATCAATTTATCAAGATTTCATTTATTATCGGAACTCTCACCGCACCTGTTGCGTGAGCATGAACGGTCAGGAGTTAAAGATATGTCCTCTTACGATCCCAGTGGCCCCGCCTCAAGCGACGCAGGCCTTTTCGGAATCCCTACCCAACTTGAAACCGCGAAGGTCGTCGTTATCCCCGTGCCCTGGGAAGTGACGACCTCCTACGGGAGCGGCGCGAGTCTCGGGCCCGCGGCGGTCCGGCGTGCTTCTTCACAGATCGATCTGTTTGATCTCGAATTAAAAACTTCGTACGAGCGCGGCTACCACATGCTCGACATCCCCGAAGATTTGCGAAAGTTGAACGATCAACTCAAAGTCGAAGCTTTGAGAGTTCGCGCGCACCTCGAAGAGTCCGGCGGCGAAAAACTTCCCGCCGATATTCAGAAGAAGCTCGACGAAGTGAACCGCGGTTGCGCGCAGATGAGCGATTGGGTTTACCAACAAGCTTCGCAAACTTTGAAGCGCGGCCAAATCCCCGCGGTTCTCGGCGGTGACCACTCGGCGCCCGAGGGAAACATCCGCGCGGTCAGCGAAAACTACAAAGGTAAAGTCGGTATTCTCCACGTCGACGCGCACGCGGACCTGCGCGTGAAATATCAAGGCTTCGAGCGCAGCCACGCCTCGATCATGAACAACGTGATGAATGCTTCGTGGCGTCCCGAAAAATTAGTGCAGGTCGCGATCCGCGATCTTTCCCAAGAAGAATTCGCGATGATCCGCGAGCGCACCGACATCTCTACTTTTTTTGATCTGTATTTAAAGCGCGACGGCTTTGAAGGAAAACCCTGGGCGGAATCTTGCGCGAAGATCGTCGAGATATTACCGCAGCTGGTGTACGTCAGCTTCGACATCGACGGTCTAAGTCCTGAATACTGTCCCAACACCGGCACCCCGGTCCCGGGCGGCCTCACTTTCGACCAAGCGAATTACCTACTCAGCACCTTGGTGCGCAGCGGACGCAAGATCGTCGGTTTCGACCTCAACGAAGTCGCCCCTGGCGACTCCAGCGAGTGGGACGGCAACGTCGGCGCCCGTCTCCTCTACAAATTATGCGGCTGGTCAGTGATGAGCCTTTAAGCGTCGGGCGCTCCGTACCCTACGAAGCGCTCCGTACCCTACAGGGTACGGCGCGCCTGGTGAGCGGATTTTAGAACTAGCGTGCGTATTTTTTGCCCAGGGATTCGCGGATTTCGGCGCCTTCGATGCTGAGGCGGGTCCAAGGGATGGCGAGCAAGCGCTCGGGTTCGATGATTTCTTCGGTTTCTTCGCAAACGCCGAACAGGCCTTTTTCGATGCGGCCGAGGGCGCCTTCGATTTCCATCAATTGTTTGCGCAAACGTTCGTGCATGCTGAGGAATTCACTTTCGGCCAGCGCACGTAAAGTTTGATCCCCTTCGTCACCGCCCTTAGCGTCCTCGCTATTGTAGAGATCGGTGCGAGATTCACGAACGCGGTTCAAGATCTCGGTCTTCGCGTGAATGAGCTTTGATTTACACTTCTCAATCAGATCGCGCGATAAGCCTGACATGTTTATTCCCCCCCGGAAATTTTGTCTTCTTGTCTGTCGTAACTACTTTTTAAACTCTGTTTGGAACCCAAATTCTCAGTGCCAATTTGGAACTGAACTATTTACACATTACCCCTAGGTACTTTGCAAGAACATTTCTTAAAGCATCTTACAATCTGCGTCGGCGATCGACGTTGGTCCGGCGCTCGCACGACGTAGGTCCAGGGACAAACCATTCTAAAGGACCGAATCGCTTAGGCCAAATTTAGTTCCGGCCCCGTCTCAAAATGAGACACGATCAAACCTTCCAAGCCGATGTACATTCAATCGGACCCAAAGATAAAGGCACAAAGGCGCACATTTAAGCAGGCGTTTTAAAAAGAAATGGACTGAACGTTCACGGGTTTCCACACATTGGTTTCGTGAACCCAGCCCTGACGGCCGGTTTCGTCCTCGATTTGGACCCACTCCCGGTCGTTACTTAAACGCTTCAGAGGCGTGTAACGATCGACGGTTTTAAAATCGAGGGGTGACGCGCCGGAGTTGGCTTCTTTGCGTAAGATGGCCGTCGTGGTTTTCACGACGACGCAGCGAATGGCGCCGGTGAGCTCGGAATTTTTCGCCCAGTGCTCCTCGCCTTCAAGGTCTTGCACTTTTGCCCAGCCCGACTTTCGTTCGACGCGCAGGAAAGGCATGAACTTAGCTACTTTCCAGGAGACGGCATTCTTCTCGCCGGGGCCCTTTCGCAGCGTGATGTAAGACTTCGCACAAACGGGATCGCCGGCATGCGCGGAAGACACGGCGACGGCGCCCGACAATAAACACGCCGCGGAGAAGAAATATTCGAAAAGATGACGCCGGATTCGTCTTAGCCTCAAGCTTTTATCCGCTTGGGATCGAGCACGGCGAGGACCGGGCAATGATCGCTACCCATCTGTTGATCTAATATTTCGGCCTTGAGCAAACTCTTCTCCAAACTTTGAGAAACGCAAATGTGATCGATCCGCCACCCGCGATTCGCGACGCGGGCATTTTGAAAGTAGGACCACCAAGTGTAGCGGTTTTTTTCATCGGGATGGAAGTGGCGAAAGCTATCGACGAAGCCCTTCTTCAAAAAATCTTCCATCCAGCGCCGCTCCTCCGGTAGAAAACCGCTTTCGCTGGCGAGTTCTTTCGGGTTGTAAACATCTTGGTCTAGGTAAGCGACGTTGTAATCACCCACCAAGATTATGTTCTCAAGAGCCGCGGCTTTTTTCACCAAGTGGTGGGCGAAGCGCTTCAAAAACTCCTGCTTATATTGGTGGCGATCCTCGCCGGAGCCGCCGTTCGGGAAATAGACGTTATAAAGAGTGAACAGCTTTGTCTTGATCACAACCATCCGTCCTTCCGCGTCAAACTTCGGAATACCGAAACCGTGGGACACCTCGATGGGGCCGAGTTTTTCTAAGGCCTCTTCGCGACAGAAGGTTACGGTGCCCGAATAGCCCGGGCGACCGGCGGCGGACCAAAACCCTATCCAACCTTCGATTTGCGCGATCGATTTTTCGAGTTGGTCCGGGTGAGCTTTCGTTTCCTGCAGGCATAAAAAATCAGGTTGTTCTTGCTCCATAAATTCGCGCAGGCCTTTTTGCGCGACCGCGCGAATCCCGTTCACATTCCACGTTACAATCTTCACTTGGCACTCCCGGAGCCCGTTGCTAAGGTGCTCTCTTTAACAAGGAGTCATAAATGCCCATGATCGGTCAACCCGCTCCGCAGTTTGTCGCACCCGCGGTCGTCGACGGTGGAGAATTCAAAGAGATCAACCTTTCCGATTACAAAGGAAAATGGGTTGTTCTGTTTTTCTATCCTTTGGATTTCACTTTCGTCTGCCCGACCGAAATCACGCAGTTTCGTGACAGCCTCAAAGATTTCCGTGCCGAAGGCGCCGAAGTTCTCGGTTGCTCGGTCGACAGCGTTCACTCGCACCGCCGCTGGATCAAAGACGATCTCGGCGATTTGGGCTACCCGTTGATCGGCGACATCACCAAGCGCGTTTCGCGCGATTACGGTGTTTTGCTCGAGGATAAAGGCATCGCCACCCGCGGTACTTTCATCATCGACCCCGAAGGCCGCATCCAATACATGGGCATTCACAATTTGAACGTCGGCCGCGAATCGAAAGAAATTCTTCGCGTCGTTTCCGGTTTGAAAACGGGCGAACTCTGCGGCGCCGGCTGGAAAAAAGGCGAGAAGTTCGTCGGACCTAAATAATTTTTGCCTTATCATCAATTCTACAAGCATTTTAGTGAGCGTGCCCTGCGGTTCTCCCCGGGGCTCAAGTCGATAGAGGAACCCGCGTGGGATCACCTCGTCTCGCCGCTTGAATTGCGTTTACCGAAGAAAATTTTGGCCACGGTTGAAGAAGCCGTGCGCGCACTCTACGCCGTTTCGCGCCGTGATCACTTTAGGAATCAGCTCGAAAAAATTCCCGGCGTAGAACCGAAGCCGTACAAATCCGTTTTGATGGCCTACGATTTCCACACGAACGAAGACGGCGAAGCCTTCCTCGTCGAGGTGAACACGAACGCCTCGGGTTACATGTTGTCTTCCCTCATGGAGATGACCCACGCGGAAATCGCGGTTGAAGATTACGAACCCCTCAAAAAGTTACGCGCCACTTTCCTTAATGAATTAGGTCTTTCGCAAAAGAACCAAGCGACGCCGTTTATCGCCATCACCGACGAAGATATCCCGCAGCAGAAGATGTACCTCGAGTTTTTGATGTACCGCGATTGGTTCAAATCGTTCGGATGGGGCACCGAATTCTGCGAAGCCAAAGAATTCAAAGTTGCCGACGGTAAATTGCTGACCGGCCAGGGCGCGAAAGTCGACCTTATCTACAACCGGCTTACCGACTTTTATCTAGAACAACCTGAGCACGCGGCCATGCGTGAAGGCTTCGTGGACCAACTCGCCTGCGTTTCGCCCAATCCCTACGAGTACTACTTGCTCGGTGATAAACAGCGATTGATTCAGCTGGGTGACCCGGCATTTCTTAAAACTGCGGGCGCCACCGAAGAGGAAATCGCCGCGATCGCGAAGGTCATCATCCCGACCTTCGATAAATCGCATTTCCCCTCGACCGAGGAAATCTGGCACAAACGCCGGCAACTTTTCTTTAAGCCCAAACGTTCGCACGGCGGCAAGTCCGTTTACCGTGGCGAAAGCGTTTCCAAGAAAGTCTTCGAACGCCTAATGGCCGACGACATCCTTATTCAACGCTACCAGCCGGCGCAAAAGATGCCGACCGAGGATCCCCGCAGCGTCTTAGAGAATTGGAAATTTGATTTACGCTTCTACGTTTACGAAGATCAAATTCATTTGAGCGTCGCGCGTATTTACCAAGGGCAAGTGACTAACTTCACGAGCGCCATGGGCGGGTTCACCGCGGTCCGGTTTGTTTAAAACGCCGACCTTCGTCGGTGCCTCAATTTAGGTTATTCGCCAACTCTCCGATAAAATATAAGTACTTATGAAGGAAACAAAAACCCTACGGCTGCCTAAGGCCGACGATTATGGTGTTTTCGATCAACTGGATGGCGATCATCCGTGGGCCGATCGTATTCCCGAAGGCATGATTAAGTATCCCGTGCGCCAACTCGCGGGCGGAAAAGTTTCTTACTTCAACTTTGAATTAGCGAAAGAGATGGGATTGATTCCCAAAAACCATTCGCTCGAACTCGATAAGAAGCTCGAAGCCAAAATTTTGCAGACTTTCAATCTTCGCATAATCAACGAATACGATACGCTTCACGGGATCAAGTACTCACCCGCTTCGATCAAACCAAAAAAGTTTATGGCTACCCGTTATTTGCAGTTGCAACACACCGATAAAAGCGGTCGTACGAGCGGTGACGGTCGCTGCATCTGGAACGGCATGGTGTTCTCGAAGGGTCAGCTCTGGGACGTTTCGAGCCGCGGTACGGGCGTGACCGCGCTCGCGCCCGGCGCCGTCGCCGCCGGCCAACCGCTTAAGTCCGGTAACCGCGACGCCGGTTACGGCTGCGGTATGGCCGAGATCGACGAACTCTTCGGCGCCGCCATTCTGGCCGAAATTTTTCATCGCAACGGCATCCCGACCGAACGTGTCCTCGCGATCGTCGATTTGGGTAAAGGCATGGGCATCGGCGTACGAGCGGCACCGAATCTCATTCGCCCCGCGCACATGTTCTTGTTTTTGAAGCAGGGTAAGATTCAGCCGTTGAAACGCTCGGTCGACTATTTGATCGACCGCCAATACGCGAATAAACGTTGGGATATTAAGCCTACGGACAAAGACCGTTACGCAAAAATGATGCACCAGTTGACGATCGACTTCGCGAACTTCACCGGAAAATTAGACCGGGATTACATCTTCGCGTGGTTGGATTGGGACGGCGATAACGTTTTGGCCGACGCGGGCATCATTGATTACGGCAGCATCCGCCAATTCGGTATGCGCCATGATCAGTATCGCTACGACGACGTCGAGCGCATGTCGACCAACCTCAATGAACAACGCCAGAAGACCCGCGATATCTTGCAAACTTTCGTGCAACTCGTCGATTATTTGCAAACCGGCGAAAAGAAACCGTGGCGTCATTTCGCGAAGTCACCTTGGCTCAAACATTACGATCGCCAATTCAGGACCGCGTGCCTGGAGCGCTTCCTTTACCAAGCCGGCTATCCGGAACCGTTACGCCGTTTACTCATGAGCAAACACCGCCGTGACGTCGAGGCTTTGTTTAACGTTCACTCTGAATTTGAGCGGGTAAAGACCTACCGCAAACTGCACAAGGTGGCCGACGGTGTCCACCGCCCGGCGATCTTTAACATGCGCGTGGCGCTAGCGCAGATGTCGGAATACGTTTACGGCCTCCCGCTCGACATCGCACCGCTCGTGGATACCAAAGAATTTTTCGGCTGGATCTTGTCCACCACCGCGAGCAACAAAGATCGCAAACTCACGCGCAATCTCGAGCGCAACATCCTACGCTGGCAGGAATGCTACCTGAAAGTCATGCGCCGGGTAAGCGCACCCGCGACCTGGAACAAAACGACGAAGATTGTTAAAGAACGTGCCGTCCGCATCAATCACGAGGCCCGCATCACCGGGAATGCGTTGATCCACATCGTCGATGAAATCTTGCGTTACCGCCGCCGTGGACTGACCGACGTCCAGTTGCAAAAGGCGATCGAGGATCTAATCAACGCCCAAACGCTAAATCCCGACCTCGCCCGCACCGCCGCCATTTCGCCCACCGCGCACCCGATCGTGCGTAGTTTTCTATCCGTCGTTCACGGTTTCCGCGAAGACATTTAGAGTTTGTCTTGAGAGTGTAAATCCCCTATTTTAAGGCCCATGTGGATAGTCACGGGAGCGACCGGTTTTATTGGCAGCGCCATGGTTTGGGAATTCAACCAACGCGGCATTAACGACCTACTCTTGTCGGATCACGTGCCGCCGTCCGCACGGCCCGACCTTCTCGCCAAAAGAAAATATTCCGACTTCGTACCCGCCGCCGAGCTTTTCGATTACCTCGCCGATCCGAGCCAAGCCTACACGGTCGACGGCATTATTCATATGGGCGCGTGCTCGACGACGACCGAAATGGACGTCGAATACTTAAAGAAGAATAACGTCGAGTATACGCAGAAACTTTGGGACTTCTGTACCCGCAAGAAAAAGCCGTTCATCTACGCCAGCTCGGCCGCGACGTATGGCGACGGCGCGAAGGGTTTCGACGATGCTTCCGACCCCGCACAGTTTAAACCGTTAAATCCTTACGGCTGGTCAAAACTTAATTTTGATATTTGGGCGCTCCAACAAAAAGAAACTCCGCCGCATTGGTTCGGCTTACGCTTCTTCAACGTTTACGGTCCGAACGAATACCACAAAGACGCTCAGGCCAGCGTGGTTTACAAAGCTTTTCAACAAATCAAGGACAGCGGGCAACTGCGTTTATTCCGCTCGCACAATCCCGATTACAAAGACGGCGAACAGCTTCGCGATTTCGTTTACGTAAAAGATATTACGCGTTGGATGTTCGAGCTTTACGAGAAACCCGCAAAAGTCAGCTCCGGGATTTACAACATGGGCTTCGGCCAGGCTCGACCGTGGCTGGATCTCGCGAAAAATGTTTTCGCAGGTATGGATCGCCCGCTCAACATCGACTGGATCGACGTTCCCGAAAACATTCGTAATCAGTATCAGTATTTTACCGAAGCCAAGATGGACCGCTTGTTCACGGAAGGTTTATCTAAGCCGCAGTGGCCGCTCGAAAAAGGCATCGCGGATTACGTCGGCCAGTACTTAAAAAAACCGGACCCCACGCTGTGACCGAACTTACGCACGCGATGCTGCCGGCGCACTTAATGAAGTACGTGGTCGAGCAAAACTACGCGCGCTACACCGCCGAAGACCAAGCCGTGTGGCGCTATCTCATGCGCCAACTTAAAGATTACCTCACCCGTCACGCGCACCAATCGTACCTGGCGGGACTTGAAAGAACCGGCATCACCATCGACCGCATCCCCGAGATCGAAAAGATCGATAAGCACCTGAACGCTTTCGGTTGGGGCGCCGTGCCCGTCAGCGGATTCATCCCGCCGGCCGCGTTTATGGAATTTCAATCGATCGGCGTCTTACCGATCGCCTCCGACATGCGCACGTTGGATCACTTGTTGTACACGCCCGCGCCCGATATCGTGCACGAAGCCGCCGGGCACGCGCCCATTTTGGCCGACCCGGAGTACGCGGTTTACCTTCGGCAGTACGGCGAAGTGGCCCGGCATTCGATCATCAGTAAGCAGGACATGGATCAGTACGAGGCCATTCGCGTATTGAGCGATATCAAAGAAGATCCCCGTTCGACCAAAGATGAAATCTCCCTGGCCGAGAAGCGTTTGCAAGACATCAACTCCGGCATGACCGGTGTTTCAGAAGCGGCGCTGTTATCACGCATGAATTGGTGGACCGCCGAGTACGGTTTGATCGGCGACGTTAAAGCGCCGCGAATTTTCGGCGCCGGCCTTTTGTCTTCGGTCAGCGAAGCCAAGAATTGCTTGAAAGAGCACGTAAAAAAAATTCCCCTTTCCGTCGATTGCGTGAATTTCACCTACGACATTACCGAGCAGCAGCCGCAGCTATTCGTCGCCAAAGATTTTACTCATCTCGGAGAGGTGCTCGAAGATCTTGCGTTGCGCTTAAGCTTCCGCCGCGGCGGTCTTTTCGGTTTAGACCGTGCGGCCGAAGCGCGGACGGTCAACACCGTGCAACTTAACTCAGGCCTACAGATTTCCGGCGTGCTCAAAAGTTATATTCCGGGTACCGAACCGGAAACCGCGGTCTATGTTCAATTCGAAGGTCCTTGCCAGCTTTCAATCGAGTATCACGAGATTCCTGACCAAGGCTGCAAACATCACCCTCAGGGATTTTCATCCCCGCTCGGTCGCTTGCGCAATCATCGCCGCTGTTTATCCGAATACTCAGAGAAAGAGCTCACGAACCTGGCGCTCACGAAAGGCGAACGGTCGCGATTGCAGTTTGAATCCGGCGTACTCGTCGAAGGCGTTCTTGAAAATTGGACTTACCACAACGGTCGTTTGGTCATCATCAGCTGGAGCGATTGCCGCGTAACACTCGATGATAAAATCTTGTTTGATCCGTCGTGGGGGGCCTTCGATATGGCCGTGGGATCCGACGTCACTTCCGTCTTCGGCGGCCCGGCCGATCGCGCGAAATTCGGCGAAACCGATGACTTCGCGAACAAACGCGTAACGCCCCGCCAACCCTCCGCCGCGGAAAAAGAGCGTTACGCTTTTTACCAAGAGTCCCGGGACTTACGCGAGAATCCGGCCTTAGGCATTTCGCGCTGGCAAAAGCTCACTAAAAAGTTTTTGACCGGGGGCGGAGTCCCTTGGCTGATCGGCCTTGAATTAGTTGAAACCGGGTTAGCCTTGCGAGCACCCGAAGCCGACTTAGACGCGCTAAAACAAAAATTAGAAACCCTTGAAGACGACGGGCCCGATGTTCGTTCGTGCATCCACGAAGGGCTGCGCCTCGCGCATCAGCCATGATTAAGTTGAATGTTGTTTTGGTACGTACGGAATATCCGAGCAATGTCGGTGCGTCGATGCGTGCTTCGCTAAACATGGGCGGCGATCGGCTCATTCTTATCGATCCCCGCTGCGAGTTGGATTCGAAGGCGCGGCAAATGGCCGCGGGCGCCGCGAGCAGGTTGGCCGACGTCGTCCGTTACGACTCGTGGAAAGATTTTTACGACACCGAAGGCGAAGGCTTGCGAATCGCGATGACCCGCCGGGGTGGGCGCCAGCGCAAAGTCGGCACGCTGGCCGAGGTGCTGCAAGAATATAAGATCAACGCCGGCGCGAACGGTTCCGCACCGGACACCGCCGCGGCGAAAAACATCTATTTAATATTTGGACCCGAAGCCGACGGACTTGATTCCGAAGATTTGGCTTACGCAAACTACGCTTGCCACTTACCCGTGCACGGCGATTTTGCCTCACTGAATTTGGCGCAGGCCGTGCTGTTGGCCGCGTTTATCGTGCGCCAATATTTTCCGGCCCAAGACGTAACCCAGTTTACCGGCGTGGCCGAGCCCGTCGTGGCTCCTTTTTATTTTCCGGAAGATTTAATTAAACGCTGGCTGACGGCGATCGGTTTCGACATCGATGCCAGGCGCGCGAGCGCTTTTTTAACGCTAAGACGCTTGTTCATGATGAATCAACCGACCCGGCACGAATACCAGGTCCTCGAAGCGATCTTGCAACAGAATGTACGGAAGTTGACGGAAAAACCGGAAGGTTCTAATCCGCCTTGCGCTTAAATAACTGACTGACGATCTCGGTGATATCGCCCGAAAACAAATCGAGCTTTTCTTTTTTGGGCACGGCGGCGGTCATGGCGTTCAATTCGCGGCGTGCTTCAACGAACAAGGAATCTAACTGCAAGGCTTTCTCGAAATAGCCGGGCGCGCTGGCGTCACCAAGCGAGCGTTTCACTAACCCAAGCGCCATAAAATAATAGGCGGATTTGCGATCGTCGGCCGGCATCTTGTCGAGCAGCTTGGACAATACGAGCAAACGCGGCTTATCGCTGGCGGCACCCGCTTTGATCTCGGCCCAAACTTGGATCAAGAATTGTAAAGACGTCGGGTGGCGCGATTCGGCTTCTTGGACCTTCTGCAAGGCTTGCGTGAACTGTCCTTTGCGCAAAAGATCTAATCCTTCGGCCGCTAGCTTATTCGAGATCTTGATGTTCTCGTTGCTCTTGCGCTTTTGATCGTCGAACAAAGCCTGACGTTTAGTATCGTCGGTCATGACCGCGTGCGCGTTCTTCACGATTTCAAAACAGTTACGGCAAAGCTCAATCAACTCGGGGCTCGCATCTTTAGGCAAAGCTTCCGGGTTGTTTGATTTGACGTACTCTTCGAATATGTTCGTTAAAATCGAAGGGCTCGCGGTGGCACTGGCGCCGAAATATTCAAAAACTTTGTCGGGCGTGCGGCCTTCAAGTTCGGTCCACAGCTTACGGTAGCGCTCGTTGGAACTGTTCAAATCCCGCGCCTTATTCACGTCGTCGAATTGAATCATCCCGTTGAGCACCAAGAGATGCAACGCTTGGTAGGTCAATTCGACTTGATCCGGATGCGCGTTGATGAACGTATCTAGGGTGCCTTCTTTATCGATGTGTTCTTTAAATCCGGCGACGGGCGCGAAAACGCTTGAACGCAGCAAAGCCTCGGCTTCGTCTTGTCCGCGACCGAAAGCCATCGGGCTGCGGAAAGTCGGCCCGTAGAAATCCGTTAGGTAAGCTTGATTGAAGAACTCATTCATCGAGAAGATAAACACGGCCATCAGCTCGCCCATGCGGACGGCGTGCTTAGGGGTGTCGTCGCCGTCTTCTTGCGGCACGAAATTCAGCTGGAGTACGTTCGCCGAGCAGATAGATTTAAAGTCGTAAATGATTTGCTCACGCTTAGCGACGTTGACCGCGTGCGGGCTGACGTAGCCTTCTTGCACGAGGCGTTCAAGCGGAAAGCGTTTGTTCCCATTGGCCTGGTAAGCATCCCAATCTTCTTGCGCAAGGTAGCCGCCCGAAATTAGCGCGAGCACCGCGGTGCTTTGGCTTTCGGTGCTATCGACTTCGGTGATGCAACCTTTCGTTAGCGTCACGCCGAAAATTTCGCCGGAATCGTTAACGATATTCAAATGGCCCGAAATGCCCGCGTCGAGCAAGAAGGCCAACACGAACGGAAAATCTAAACCTTTGATTTGCTCAAGATGCTCGATCGCTTTTGCGCGCTCGCGCGGCGCTTTGAGTGAGCGGGTCAGCAACGATTGCACGCTCCACTTTTCCGAAACGAGCAAGGGTCCCAAAGCTCTGCGTAATGACTCGGTCAACTCATCGTTACCGAACGGCTTAAAAAGAAAATCGACGGCGTCGGTTTTCTTCATGGCTTCGGCGGCGAAGGCTTTGTCTTTGAAAACGCCGCTCACGAAAATGACCGGGTTATCGGCAAATTTTGTTTTACGGAATTCCGTGACTAAGTCCACGCCGCTCATCTTCGGCAAAAGGACATCGACCAGCGCCGCGTGCACGGTCTGCAGACGTACGACGTTTAAAGCGTCGGCGGGTTTGTTCGTGACTACGGGTTTGAAGCCCAAACGTTTAACGACTTCGGCCAGCACGTTTGCGCTTGCACGGTCATCATCAACGATTAGTACTTTTACGGCGTTCCTCATCGTTACAATTATCGGCCTTTTTTGAGGGAAAGTAGACGCGACCTAAGGCTTAAGTTGGCCCGCTATCCCGGAGCGTCGGGATGGTGTTTCTTCCAGGCGTCCTTGATTTTTTTAGTCAGGGTCTCGAGATTGAACGGCTTGACCACGTAACCGCTTACGCCAGCGGCGGCGGCTTCGATCACGGCGCCCTTCTCACTCTCCGTCGTTACGAGCAGGAACGGCAGCGTTAAGAACTCGGGCTCGCCGCGTACCTGCTTAAGAAAGTCGAGGCCGCTCGGGCCGGGCATGTTCAGATCCGACAATACTAAACCGATCGCGTGCGGGGTTTTCACGAAAAATTTTAATTTGCCCAAAGCTTCGACGGCATCTTCGGCGGTCGTGATTTTGGTGAAACCCAAACGCTGTAAAGAATCGACGACAATCCGGCGGATGTTTAATGAATCGTCGACGACGAGGACGTGAGTTTCTTTGGCGAACATATCAGGCGCTCCTCAGCAGAACCGGTTCTTCGGCTAACTCGGGGAAACTTAACTCTAACGTCGTTCCTTCCCCTACCTTAGAGCTTATGTGAAGATGACCGCCGATCTTTAACACTTCTTCGCGTAGCGCATCGAGTCCAACCCCACGCCCGGAAAATTCACCCACCGTTTCCCTAGACGAAAATCCAGGCATGCAGACGGTCTGCAGAATTTCGTCGTCGGATTGATTGGTAAAATCTTTGTCGGGAAATTTACTTTTCAATTTTTCGCGGATCACGGCGGGATCGATTCCCTTACCGTCGTCGGCGATGATCATCCGTATGATCCCGGCGTTGGCGGAGACTTCCACGCGGATGGTACCCGCGGGATCTTTGCCGCCCCACTCCCGGTCCATCGGCTCTTCGAGCCCGTGATCAACGGCATTACGGAAGGCGTGAACCAAGCTAGAAAATACTTTTTGGTAAGGTTCCGGAAAGATCCGTACCCCGCCGTCGTCGATGACGAGCGGTTTTACTTTCTTGCCCAGTTTCTCGCTGACCGACTGGATCAAACTGTCGAAGTAGCGCAGGCAACTTTCCATCGGAACTTTTAAGAACTGATCTTGAAAGCGCGTGGTTAAAGCTTCTGCCCCGGCGGTTGATCGTAAATCGGCCAAAAATTTTGATAGGGTTAGCAACGGCAACTCTACCGACCGGCCGATTTCACCTTCCGGTACGCGGAACAGCTCTTGATTCGCGAGCAGAAAGTTTTCGAAGCCCGCGCTCATCGCATCTAACGATTCTTTATAAATGGCTCCGGCCTCGTGCCCAAGTTCGGCCTTACCCTTAAACGGTTCGAGCACGTGCTGGCTCGCGCGCGAGAGCAGGCGTAGCTCGCCGATGGAAAAAGTCCCCGCCTCGCCTTCGAGGGTATGCAGCAGGCGAAAGCTTTCGTTCATCTGCTCACCGGTCATGGGACCGCCGGCCAAATCCAACAAAGCCTTCAAGCCTACGCGCACCGACGCCAAGAATTGGAGAAATTGATCTTTATTTTTTGTGTACTTGATGATCATGCCCGCGTTCTGGCGTTCGATCTCTAAAGCCTTCTGCGCTTCGAACTCGGACGTCTTGTCGGTTGCGACAACGACGATCTCGTTGATCTTCGAATCGGCACCGCGGATCGGATAGAATTCGAGCGGAACGTGTCGCTTTTGCGAATGCGGGTAAAGCGAAGGTCCGAGGGCCTTCATGTCATCGAACGCGAGCAGCTCTTTGAACGTCGACTCGCTCCATTTTTTGAACTGTTCGATCTCGCCTTCGGGTACGTTTAACACTTCCCAAGCTTTACGACCGGCGGGAAAACCTTCGAGTACTTCTTCGCACGCTTTCGTGAATACGTTTCCGCAGTCGCCCAAATCATTAAAAGTAAAGAAACCTTGCCCGAGCGAATTCATGATCGCCTTCAAGGTTTGATTAACCATGTTCAATTCGGCGGTACGTGCTTCAACTAACTTTTCGAGGTTTCGGGCGTAATCTTCTTTTTGCGCGAGCTCCGAGCGATATTTCGAATGAAGCGCTTCCTCGAGGCTGACGTCACGAACGAAAAACAACCAATGATTCTCGGTAAACGGGCGAATCGCCAATTGAGCCTTACCGGTCTTTTCACTTTTGACGAGTTTGAATTCCGTTTCGATAAACGGACTTGGCGAAGTCCGCCCTTGGGAATCGGCGTTGAACGGCAGCAGTCCCGGCTCTTGCACCGATAACAGATCGCTGAGCAAAATCTTGCCCGCCATCCGCCGGACCGAAGATTGACAGAACGTCGCGCCGGCGTCGTTGCAATAGATCACCTTGCCGTCACCATCGACGACAAAGGCAGAATCTAGAATAGAGTCGAAGACGCTAAAATCATCCATTTTTCAAAAATTTAAAATACTTCGCTTCGATGACGTCCATTTCCATCTCTTCACCACCGTCATCTTTTACAGAATCGGGCGCGAACAATTCTGAGCCTTTGAACTCAACGCCGTTCTTGAAGAGCACCATTTTTTCGGTACCCGACGCATCGGCATAGTAAGGAACGTAAAAGCTTTCGATCGTCGTGCCCGCGGGCAAGAAGCCGGCGACCATATTGATCTGATCAACGATAATTTTCGGGCAACGACGTACGCTAAGCTGGATGCTTGAAGGCATCGTCTTGACCCATTTGATCCACTCGCGGATACCGACCGAATTGATCGCCGTTACCGCCTCGAGATCGAGCGCCACGTTCGTCGAACTTCCCAAGTCCGGCGGCGTGAAGTTTGCGTCTTCGTCGACGTTCCCGTTCACTTCAAGTACGAGCGTATTTTGATCCATTCTTTTACCGACCGAGAATGCCATGATTCCTCCTCAAAGCTGTATCCAATGTAAATGTTTAGGCAAGAGCGAGCGTTTCTTGTTACTTAGTGCGAGCGGCAAAAGACACGCGATGATGGTCGCACGCCCCGCCTTTACTCCCACGAATAAACTCGCGCTCGTATTAAATATTATATAGCTACCGATGCCCGCGCCACCAGACCCGAAATTCATTGTTGCCGCGGCACCACGATCGTAAGTTGCCTTTATTTTCGACAAATAACCGTTCAAGTTTAAACTGCCGTACGGGTCTTCGCATGCGACCATGACCCGGGTGTCATCCGCGGCCATGAACATACGGCCCGGCCGGGACTTATCGAAATTCACCTCAACGTCGGTGCGGCTGACGTTGGCGTTGTGATGAGTCGCTTTGTCGACGAAAGGCGCGTTGAACACGGCATTCGTAAACATCTCGTCGGCGACGAGGGTAATGTCATTGGCCAAAGTTTGCGAAACTCCACGCTGATTCATCGCCCCGCCGAAAAGATCCAACACTTCCCGTTTCTGAACGGAGCTGGTGAATTCTTTTTTCGCGATCAAAAATTTTTGGTCGATCGCTGGACCTTGGTCCGTAGGGGCGAAGACCGCGTGCACCGGAAAATCAAAGAATCGCGCCGGGCTTTCGATGAGCACTTCGGTCGTCGCTAATTCTTTGGCGTAATCGAGTCCGTCTTTTTGGATGATGTGCGTGTAATTCAGCTCGGTCGCTAGCCGGAGCACCTGCTCGGGCGGCAGTCCGTTTGCGAGGCCAATGCAATGAGGTGCGACACGGTCTTTCGACTGTGCGCTGACCTCAATTTGCTCCGACCTTAGCTTTGGGTCCAACTTCCGCGCTCCGTTCACCTTAGGCCGCCTTTTCGTATTCGCACATCACCATCGTGACGTCGTCGATCAAGGCCGAGCCGCCGCGAAAGTTATTGATGTGGTCACGGATGGCCTCCACCTTCGTGTTAACACTCTGACCGCTATTCGCGCTTTCGAGAAGCATTTTTAAGAAGGCTCGTTCGCCCCACTTTTTACCGGCGGCGTCCTCAATATCTAGGATCCCGTCGGTGTAGAAGAACAGTTGATCACCCGGGGTGAACTCCAGCGAGGTCTCCTCGTAAACGAAATCTTTCCGGTCACCTAAACGTGGACCGTTCACTTCGTTCAAAGGTACGAGGTCTTTGCGGCCGAGCTTTTCGCCGGTGAAGCGTAGTAAATAAGGAGGATCGTGACTCGCGCTCGCGTACGTAAAACTATTATTGTCCAAATCGATCGAGGCGACGAAGAAGGTCATCATGATCGAACCCTTCGACGTTTGGTGAATGGCGCGATTCAAAATGGTAAGCGCACGTCCCGGCGTGATGTCGGGCATCGTTTCCATGACCGCCGCGGCCGAAGTCGCCGCGCTGGTGATCAAAGCCGCGGGCGCCCCGTGGCCGGTGGCGTCGCCGACGTAGATGAAGATCTTGTTACCGATGCGGGAATAACTCCACCAATCGCCGCCGCACTCGGAAGCGGGCTCGAAGTGACCCATGATCTTCAGCGGACCGAACTGCGTTTGCGCGGGCGGGAACAGAGTTTCTTGAACGGTTCGAACCGTCGCCAATTCCCCTTCCATCCGCACTTTTTCGGCGGTGCTTTCCATCAACCGCGCAACTTCGCCGGCCATGAAGTTGAAGCTCTCGGCCAAACCACCCACTTCGTCGCGTGAACGTGGAATGACCCGCACCGTGAAATCGCCCTTGGCAATTTTTGTGGTGGCTTCAAAAAGCTCACGTAAGCTTGAGGTCAATTGGTTAGAGGCGAAAACCGAGATCAATAATGTAATCGACAACAAACCCGCGAAGAACAAAAGTGATTTCGCGACGAGGACCTCAACGGCCTTCAAGGCTTTGCTCTTATCGACCTTCGAAATAACGATCAAGTCACCGATACCGACCGACGCGAAGGAAACTAGGTAGGTTAAACCGTCGGACAGTTTCGTTTCGGCCGTGCCTTCGCCCGCTTTAGTTTTTAGGATATCACCCAGGAGCCCGAGATCGGTGCCCACCACGTCGGCTTGCCCGACGGCGATCGTTCCGCCTCTGGTCACGATGAAACTGGCGTAGAGCCCCGCGCCTTCGAACGCGCCCAGGAAATCGTCGGCTTGGTAAAGCGCCATCGCGATCATTTGATTCGGATCGTCTTTTTCACCGAGACGAAACGCAACGCGAATCGCGCCCGGTAGATTCGTCTCCTCGGCGAGGAAAGCCGCGTTCAAAACCGCCTGCTCGCGAAGTTGTTTTTGGATCTTTTCATCAACGGCAAATCTTTGACCGGCCGGCGCCGCTTTGGTCATCTGCCCGATCTTGGTAAACTGCCCGGTCGCATCTTTGCGAAATAACAAAACGGCGTGCAAGCGCGGATTTTTGTCGAACGTTTCTTTCGTAGCCTGGCCGAAATCGACCTCGGTAAAATCAAAACCTTCGACGATCGAGCGGAGCACCGAGTAGGAGTTTTGCGTTTCCATCCGCGCTTGGGTAGCGAGGCTGCGCGAGACCGTCGCGCTGGAATCGTAGACGTAAGCTACTTTGTCTTTCTTAAACAGATCGGTTGCCATCACCAGGTACAACCCGAGGCTCACCAACGGCAAAGAAATTAGTAAACACAAAAGCTTATAGCGCAGAGATAGGCGTATCTTGGATTGGCTCATGATCTATATATCGGCCGAAATGGGCTCTCATTTTGAGCTGATCAGGAAAATCTAGTCTGAGGTCTACCGGTGATCATGAAGTCCGGGCCGAACGTTTCGACCCGTGGGTTGCTTAAACGTACGGCCTGGTCGAGTGCACCTACACGCAGCCCGGCCGTCCAGTCGAGTCCCTCACCGATCAAAATCGGCGCGACGAAGGCGTAGAGACGATCAATCATCTTTGACCGTATGAACTGACTCGCCGTGTACGGACCCGACTCGACGAACAGAGAATGAAGACCTTCGGCCTGAAGCGCGGGAAGCAAACTGAACATATCGAACGAGCCTTCGGCGTCGGGCACTTCGATGTGACGCCCGACCGGCGGCTCCATACCGAGGGGACCGGTCACGATGATCAAATCTTCGGGCGCGCGCACCGTCAGTAGATTCGAATCTTTAATTTTCGCGAAACTCTTTCCCTCGGGATCGAGCAACACTAATTTTTGCGCTTTGTTTTCGAACCGGGGATGGCGCGAATTCATCCGCGGGTCATCACGCAAAAATGTGCCCATGCCGGTAACGACGGCGTCGTAGCAACCGCGCAAGTATTGTACGTGCGCGCGCGAAGCTTCACCCGTAATCCACTGACTAGTTCCGTCGTTGAGCGCAACCTTACCGTCAAGGCTCTGCGCAACCTTGAGCGCGATGAAAGGTCTTTTCTCTCGCATGTTGGTAAAAAAGATTTCGGCCAATTCCTCAAGTTCGCTTTGCAAACCTTCCCGGAAGAGCAAAGCGGATTTGCCGGCCGCGCGCAGAATAGAAGCCCCTTGCCCACTGACTAAAGGATTCGGATCCTGGATGCCGTAGGTAACGGAGGCGATCGGAAGTTTCGCTAGAATTTTCGCGCAGGATGGGGTTCGCCCCTCGTGCGCGCAGGGCTCGAGCGTAACAAAGACGTGCGCGCCGTCCAAACGCCCGGGATCTTCTATTTCGGCCAGCGCGTTGATCTCGGCGTGGTTTTCGCCGACTTTGGCGTGGTGACCTTTCCCGAGCAAATTGTGATCGCGGTCCAAAATTACGCAGCCGACGAGCGGATTCGGCGAAACAAAGCCCGCGCCTTTTTTGCCTTCTTCGATCGCCAAACGCATGGCCGCGAGCGGGCTTAACTCAGCCATTCTAACCTTTCCAGGATTTCCAGTAATCTTTAAGTTCCGTCGCTTCGAGAACGGGATCGATTTCGAGCGGCCAGCGTGAGTCGACCATCACCGCGATCTCGTCGGTCTCGGTCTTACTCTCGGCGGCTTTCATCGCTTTAGGGTGCGGCCCGTGCGGGAACCCCATCGGATGCAAGCTCATCATCCCGGCGTGCATATTGTCGCGCGAGAAAAAATTGCCGTCGTGGTAAAACAGCACTTCGTCGTAATCGATGTTCTGGTGATAAAACGGAACCTTCAAAGCATCTTTGTCGCTCTCGAGCGGTCTCGGTAAAAACGTACAAACTACGAACTCACGCGCAACGAAAGTCGTGTGCGCCGACGGCGGCAAGTGTGCACGGTGTGAACTTAGCGGCATCATGTTGTCGGTATGCAAAGTGAACGGATAAAGATCACCCTTCCACCCGATCGTGTCGTAGTAGTTCGACTCGTACTCGAA